>JAJTEK010000033.1 GCA_021299695.1 Pirellula sp.
GGACCTGGTTTGCCGTCGAGGCCGTTCTTCCCGTCTTTGCCTGCGGGTCCTATTGCGCCCGCCGGTCCAGCAGGACCTGGTTTGCCGTCGAGGCCGTTCTTCCCGTCCTTGCCAGCGGGTCCGATTGCGCCTGTGGGTCCAGCGGGACCTGGTTTGCCATCGATGCCGTTCTTGCCGTCTTTCCCAGCGAGTCCCACTGCGCCTGCGGGTCCAGCGGGACCTGGCTTGCCATCGACGCCATTCTTGCCATCGATGCCGTTCTTGCCGTCTTTCCCAGCGGGTCCCACTGCGCCTGCGGGTCCAGCGGGACCTGGCTTGCCATCGACGCCATTTTTGCCATCGACGCCGTTCTTGCCGTCTTTGCCAGCGGGTCCCATTGCGCCTGCGGGTCCAGCGGGACCTGGCTTGCCATCGATGCCGTTCTTGCCATCGATCCCATTCTTGCCGTCGACGCCGTTCTTGCCGTCTTTCCCAGCGGGTCCCATTGCGCCTGCGGGTCCAGTGGGGCCTTGGAGCCCTCGTTCTCCTTGGGGGCCAGTCAAGCCGATGGATCCGCGTTCGCCGACGGAACCAAGGATTCCTTTAGCTTGAGAACTTTCGCCCAAGCCTAAAAGGTTCGCTACACTTGATGCGAAACCTCTTCCTTTCCAAAGGTTCAATTCTCGCCACTTGAGTAGTTCCCCATCCCAAACCCACAATCGACCTGTATTTTCCTCGTACCAAGCCTCACCGACTTTGCCTTTGATAGGCAGTTTCTTTTGGTCTTCGACGATACCAAGAACCGTCTCAATGGGGGGGAAATCTATTGCTGACATTCTTCAGGACCCTTTGGTTAAATTGGATTGCGGATAAGTCGCCCAAACTCGATTTAGAAATAGAATGCGATGTTTGCAACACGGATAAGAAAAGAGGCTATTCAGAATTTTTCGCGAGTAAACCTTCTGTCATCTCTGATTCATCAAAAATAGTAAAATTTTTTAAGCCATCTGCTAGAGGCTTTCAGACCCAACAATTCTCAGAGTAATTCTACTTTGTTGTCACCAACGCAGAGTACGGTTCAGCCATTGATTGGTCATCGTATGGATAGCCGTTGTGTCCGATTGACCTCGACGATTGACCTTTAGAAGGTTCCGTTGATTCGGCTAGATCGATAGGTTCTGGCCTGAGGATGATCTATTGCAGAGATAGGTTAGAAGAGCCGCGCAAGCCTGGAGAGCTATTGTCCTAGGACATAGGCGAAGATCAAAGGAGCGACGATCGTCGCGTCACTATGGATCATGAATTTTGGGCAATCCGGATCGAGCTTGTTCCAGGTGATCTTTTCATTGGGTACGGCGCCACTGTATCCGCCGTAGCTGGTTTCCGAGTCGCTGATTTGGGAGAAGTAGGCCCAGCGGCGAATGTTTTCCTCGCCCAGGTCTTGGATCCACATCGGAACGGCGCAGATAGCAAAGTCGCCGGCAATGCCACCACCGATTTGGAAAAAGCCGATGGGCCGAGTTTGGGCTACATGCTTGTACCAATTGGCCAAGTGCTCCATCTGTTGGGTTCCGCTTTTGAGTGCAGAGTGGCTCTTGACGGTCCCGTCCATGACCCTAGCGGCGAACATGTTCCCCAGGGTTGGGTCCTCGATGCCCGGCGAATAAATCGGGATCTTGGCTTCTTTGGCAGCGATCATCCAGGAGTGTTCGCGGGGGATCTGGTAGTGCTGCTCGAGTTCCTTTTCGTCTAGAATTCTGAACATGTACTCGTAAGGGAAATACTGTTGGCCATTTTCAGCGGCAGTTTTCCAATATTTGACCAGTCGATCTTGCATGTGCATCATGACAGTCTCTGGAATGCAAGTATCGGTCACTCGGTTCAAGCCACGGTCGCGCAGGTCGACTTCGTCCTGGGTGCTCAGGGATCTCCAGTTCTCGATCACATGGTAGTCGTTGTGAGCAAATAGGTTGAACAAGTCCTCTTCGAGATTCGCCGCAGTGCATGAGATCGCATGGATCTTGCCTTTTCGGATCATCTCGGCGAGCGAAATTCCCAATTCGGCTGTACTCATGGCACCGGCTAGCGAGACCATCATTGCACCGTGTTCGTTTTCGATGAAGTCCTTGTAGGCTTTGGCAGCCGACAAGGTCTCCCGGGCGTTGTAGTGCCGGTAGTGTTTCTCCATGAACGCGGTGATACTCATCGATGGTACTTTCTCGAAAGCCGTGGGAGTTTTTGATTTTGGTCCGATGTCGGTGCGAGTTTAGATCGCTAGCAGCAATCGGCTCGGTGCTTCTAGATAAGCGATAATGTCATTGAGGAAGCGTGCAGCGGTTGCACCATCGACCAATCGATGGTCATAGGCAAGGCTCAGTGGCATCATCAAACGAGGCTTGATGGAGTCATCCTGCATGACCATCGGCATCTTGCGCGATCGACCAACCAGCAGGATCGCAACCTCTGGAACATTGACGATCGGGGTCGAATAGGTACCGCCGATGGCACCGAGGTTGCTGATCGTGAAGGTGCCACCTCGAAGGTCGCTGACGGCAAAATCATTGTTGCGAACGCGGTTCGACAGGTCGGCCAAGGCGTAGGCGATATCGGGGATCGACATGCGATCTGCGTTCTTCAAAGTGGGGACGACCAAACCTCGGTCGGTGTCCACAGCGATCCCTAGGTTGACGTAGTCTTTGTAGATGATCTGGTCGTTTTCAGAATCGATCTGAGCGTTGAGTGCTCCGTGATGTTTCAGGGCAGTCGCCACCGCCTTGATCAAAAACGGCATCGTTGTAAGTTTGATTCCTCGCGAGGCGTAATCGTCTTTGCTCGATTGCCGGAAGGCTTCGAGCTCCGTGACATCGGCATCGTCGAAGTTGACCACACGTGGGACGCTCGACCAGGATTTATCCATCTGGTTTGCGATCATCTTGCGGATCTTGGTCATCCGGTCGACGCGTATAGGTCCGTAGTCATCGGTCGCTGGAGTTCCAGGCTTTTCAATCCCTTTGGACGCAGCAGCTTTTGCGGGCGATTCGACCCCTGAGTTTGGAGGAGCTCCTAGTGCGGGGCTAGAGGCCGAGCTCGTCGGGACGCTTGCTGCAGGCTTTGCGGCCGCAGCTTGGCCTTGATGGCGAACGATGGCCAGGACGTCTTCGCGGGTGATGCGTCCGCTTTCTCCCGTTCCCGATACGCCGCTCAAATCGACGCCGACTTCGCGAGCGAATCGGCGGATTGCGGGTCCGGCGGCGATGACCTCGTCGCTGTCTTGGGCCGGGCTGCCGCTGGCCCCGGAAGCTGACACGCCCGCAGCGATGGGGGCTGCGGTTGGTTTCGGGGGGGTGATCGGTTTTGGGGCCACCGGAGCGACAGGTGCCGGAACGACAGGTGCCGGAGCGACAGGTGCGGCTGGCTGTGCAACGCTGTGAGCAGCCGTTGGGGCTGGACTCGGAGATGTAGGTTTGGGGGCCGACGCTGCGGGAGGCGCGGGGGTTGGGGCCTGTGAGGATGCCTGTGAGGATGCTGCGGCTGTCGCCTCGATCGTTCCGATGACTTGCCCGACTTTGACCGTATCCCCTTCTTGGATCGCGATGCTCAAGATCTTGCCGGAAAGGGGGCTAGGTACCGCAACGGTCGCTTTATCGGTTTCGAGTTCAAGAAGCGACTGCTCTGGCTTGACCACATCTCCGACTTTGACGTAGATCTCCAACACATCGCCGGACTCGACACCTTCGCCCAAGGATGGCAATTTGATTTCTGTAGCCATGGATGGTAACGCGTTCTACTTTCTGGGGGATTGGATCTGGTGGTTTATATCTGGTATTTGGGCTGAGGGGATCGAGGCTTTGGGAAAAGCCCCGATCAGTCGTACAGTTAGGCGTACAGTGGGTTTTGCTTTTCTGGATCGTAATCCAGATCGCGGATGGCTTGGGCTACTTCTTTGCCCGAGATGGCCCCTGAGCGGCTCAATCGGTACAAGGCTGCGATGGTGACCGAAGCGGCGTCGACCTCAAAGTGCCTTCGCAAAGCGGGTCGGGTTTCGCTGCGTCCCATGCCATCGCAACCCAGGACATAGTAGTCTTGGTCGAGATAGGGTAGGAGTTGTTCGCCGACGGCGCGTACGTTGTCGCTTGCCGAGATGATCGGTCCGGGGACTCCTTCCAGGACGTTTTGGATGTAGCTCTTTTTGGCGGGTTGGTCAGGGTGGAGCATGTTCCAACGCTCGACCGACTGCGCTTCGCGTCGGAGTTGGGTGTAGCTCGTGACGCTCCAAACATCGCTTGCGACTTTGTATTTTTCAGCGAGTATCTTCGCCGCTTCGATCACGTGCCTTAGGATCGCTCCGGAGCCGAAAAGTTGCACTCGAGCTTTGGCTCCGGCGACTTCGGTCGAACTGAATTTGTAGATTCCTTTGATGATCCCGTCTTCGACACCTTCGGGCATCGCTGGCATATCATAGTCCTCGTTATGGACTGTGATGTAGTAGATGGCCGTTTCAAGGTCTTGATAGAGTTTACGCATGCCATCGAGGACGATGACGACGGTTTCGTAGGCCCAGGCCGGGTCGTAGGCTCGGACGGTAGGGAAGGCCATCGCGTTCAGATGGCTGTGGCCATCTTGGTGCTGGAGGCCTTCGCCGTTGAGCGTGGTGCGTCCGGCCGTACCGCCGATGAGGAACCCTTTGGCTCTCATATCGGCTGCGGCCCAGATCGAGTCCCCAACGCGTTGGAATCCGAACATCGAGTAGTAAATATAGAACGGAATCATGTTGATGCCGTGGGCCGAGTACGCTGTCCCTGCAGCGACGAAACTCGACATCGATCCGCACTCGGTGATCCCCTCTTCGAGGATCTGCCCGTCTTTGGCTTCCTTGTAATAGGCGATTGAGCCAGAGTCGATCGGTTCGTAGAGTTGACCGGCGTGGGCGTAGATCCCGATCTCCTTGAACATGCCTTCCATCCCGAAAGTTCGCGATTCGTCCGGGACGATCGGGACGATGTTCGAGCCGATCTTCTGGTCTTTGACCAATCGGTTCAAGAGCCGCACAAAACCCTGGGTCGTCGAAATCGACTTGCCCTCCAACTGGACGCCCATGAATTTGCGGTAGTCTTCCAGGGTGGGGGTTTCGGTCGTCGGATGGGTCGTTGGCCTGCTTGGGAGCGAGCCCCCTAAGGCCTATAAAACGGTGCATTGGCGACCTGATCGTCGGAGATCGGGATTCCGAAGCGAGAGCGAAACTCGAGGAGCTCCTTCTCGTTCATTTCCTTTTGATTGTGGGCGATGTTTCGACCTTCCCCAGCCTCACCTAGTCCGTATCCTTTGATGGTCTTGGCCAAGATCACCGTCGGCTGACCTTTGTGCTCGACGGCCAGTTTGTAAGCCGCAAAAACCTTTTCCGGATCGTGCCCGCCGCGATTGAGTTTCTCGAGCTTCTCGTCCGAGTAATTCTCAACCAATTTCAGCAGCTCTGGGTACTTGCCGAAGAAATGCTCTCGGATGTAGGAGCCGGGCATGCCGGTGTATTTTTGGTATTGGCCATCGACGACCTCGGTCATGCGTTGGGCGAGCAAGCCCGACTCGTCGCGTTCGAGCAGCGCGTCCCAGTCGCTGCCCCAAACGACTTTGATGACGTTCCATCCTGCTCCGCGAAAGACCGCTTCGAGTTCTTGGATGATTTTGCCGTTGCCTCGGACAGGCCCGTCGAGCCGTTGGAGATTGCAATTGACGACGAAGATCAAATTGTCGAGTTTTTCGCGCGATGCCAGAGTGATCGCTCCGAGCGTCTCTGGTTCGTCGCATTCTCCGTCGCCGAGAAACGCCCAAACCTTGCGGCCTCGGGTGTCCTTGAGTCCCCGATCGTTCAAGTACTCGTTGAATCGAGCTTGATAGATCGCCATGATCGGCCCGAGTCCCATCGAGACGGTCGGATATTCCCAGAAGTCGGGCATGAGCCAAGGGTGGGGGTAGCTGCACAATCCTCCTTCGGGTTGGAGTTCGCGGCGAAAATTCTCCAGCTTGTCGATCGGCAATCGACCTTCGACGAACGCACGCGAGTACATGCCCGGCGAGGCGTGGCCTTGGAAGTAAACCAAATCCCCCTCGTAGCCGCTTTGGCCACGTCCTCGGAAGAAATGGTTGAAGGCGACCTCGTAGAGGGTCGCACTGCTGGCGAAGGTGCTGATATGGCCCCCCTGCCCTTTGTTTTTCTTATTGGCACGAACGACCATAGCCATCGCATTCCAGCGAATGATGCTCTTGATCCGTCGCTCGGTCTCGCGATTTCCTGGATAAGCGGGTTGTTTGAAGGCTGGTATGGTGTTGACGTAAGGTGTCGTCGTCTCGATCGGGATCTCGACCCCATCGCGGCGGGCTCGGTTTTCTAGGGCCTTGACCAAATACCGTACTCGGTCAGCACCTTTGCTCTTGGCCACGTAATCCAGGGACCCGAGCCACTCGCTGGTTTCGGCCGGATCGACATCGATCGGGGCCTCTACTTGTCCAGATGCCACGAGCACCGAAGGATCCGCCTCACCGAGGGTTTTTGCATCCGACATAGGGTTTTTATTGATTCGTCAAATGGAGTTGAGGGGCTAGGTGGAAAAATCTTCCCAGACCGGTTGTTTTAACAGGTTTGTATTGTCGCGAAAAAGGCCAGTTGTTGGAAGACGATCCCGGGCGATTTTGCGTGGATGAATTCGATAGAGTCTTCGAAAACATGAAAGTTATCATGAAAATCAGCGAATCGGGCGCTCGAAACCGCTCTGGTGCTCCGAAAGACGCGTCACGCTTTCGGGGCCTTCGGGAACATTTTCGGTGCCCGAACGGTCGTCGAGCAGAGGGTTTTTCGACGGCCAGGGTAGGATGGAGGCCAGTTGCATCGCGTTGAGGTCGACAGCTCCCTCGGGGGACGATTCGAGTCCTGGGACGGCTTGCAAGGCCGCGACGAGACTGGTCATTGGAATTGCTTGCTTGGGGGTACAGACCGTGGCCTGCCCTAATTGGATTGCCACGGGTGGCCATTGGCTCGGGCCGGGCAATTGGCCACTGAGTCGGAGTCCCTCGGGGCTAAGTTCAAAGCCGACGGACATCGCATCGATCGTTTGGCTCGGGGACAGTTGCGCTTCCCATTTCGACGGCAGTTGCAACCATTGCGATGCCTTGCGTATCCAATCGGTCTTCAAAGCACCTTGCTGGCAATCGAGTTTTCCTTGGGCATACAAAATCCGCCCGTCACGCAGATTCAATTGGCTCAGCGACACCCCGCCGATCCCCTTGAACGGGGAGCCGACGGGACTTGTCAGATCGGCAAATTGCACTCGGTCTAGATCTCCTTGGACAATTGCATCCCAACCTTGGGGACTCCATTGGGCTTGGATCAGACCGCGGAACTGGGAGTTAGGACCGAAGGCTTGGAGGACCTTGAGGCGATCGGAGAAATTCGAGCAAGCGATCCAAGTCTTGGGGGACCGGACCTCGATCCGCGTGGCCAGATTCCCGGGTGCATGGTCTCGTACGACCTGGACCTGGATCTCGCCAAAGGGCTGGTCGACATAAGAGAATTTCGAGACGATCGACGAGCGGTTCTCCGTGGGCTTCATGAGGATTTCGACTTGGCGAAACTGGGTGACTCCGCCGTTGTGATGGACTTCTAAGCCTTGGGGCACAGAGATTGCCAGCATACGCTCGCGTGTTTGAGGTTTGCATAAGAAACCATCGTGAAGCAATTCAAAGACCGATTCGAGTTGGCTTGCATCCAACTGGGGAGCCTCAAGTGCAATCGACCAGCCTTGCGACTGGATCCATCCGGCGACCTTTCGAATCTTTGCCATCGGCGTGTCGGTCTCTGGGTGAAACAGCACGACGTCTTGAGCGACGAATTGCTCGGGAGCCAACACGGTGAATTGACCGGCCAGAACGCGAACACCCAGGTTCGCTGCAACCCTGGATTCCCAATCTTTTTTTAGGTGGGCTTGGTAGTAAGGAGACCAATAACCGAGGCTCAAGAGCCCAAGAACGACCATCGGAAGGACACCCAGGGCCAGAATCAACGAGCGGACCAAACGCTTGCGGGTCGCTTCGTGCAGTTGGAATCTCGTTGTTGGGTGCCTTGGCATAGCTTCGAGGTGTACCAAAAAATCCGATCGCGAATCAAGTTAGAGTGGGGGGATAGGGACGTTTCGATTGGTCCGAGATTTCCCAATTTTATTCCGTCGATCATCTGTCTTGCACGGAAACCATGGGCTCGATCCATCTTGCAGGGACCTGATTTTTTCGTTAACTCCATGGTTAATCGAGAATCGATCTGCGTGCATCGTAGGGGAAGACCCAGGGGCAGTGGATTTTAGAGCAGTTGATTTTTGGACATCAGGTTTTTCGTGATGCGGGGCTATTCGCAAAGGAGTCTCTAAAGATGGGTTTTGTCTCCAAGCTGGCCGATGAGTTCAAGCAGTTTGCGCTGCGTGGCAATGTCATCGATCTGGCCGTCGGTGTGGTGATCGGAACGGCCTTTACCAAGATCGTCAACTCGCTGGTCAGCAATTTGATCCTACCTCCCTTGAACCTGCTGACATCCAAGTTTGGTTTCAACTTTGCCAACTGGGCTTATACAATTCGAACCGAGTCTCCGAAATTGGACGCTAAAGGTGAGATGGTCAAGGACGCTGCGGGCAGACCAGAGATGTTGGTTCAAGACTATCCGATTCTCAAGTATGGCCCATTTATCGAAACAGTGGTCGACTTCCTCCTGATCTCGATTGCGATCTTTCTATTTGTCAAGGCGATCAATGCGGCCAAAAAGAGGTTGGACACGGCCAAAACACCGGACCCAGTTCCCGAACCGAGCGAGGAGATCTTGCTCCTGCGCCAGATCCGCGATTCCCTAGCGGAAAAGAAATAGCCGTGAGCTCGATTCACGAGCGTTCGGTTTGCGATTATCGTATAACGCAGTACCTATTGACCCCGAATCGTGGAAAGAGCCCATGGCTGATCTTGTTCGAGTGCAGCTTGCGCGGATCGTCAAAAACGATCTGACCGACAAGCAGTTGATCTATCTCAAGGAATTCGATGGCGATCGGCAATTTCCGATCATCATCGGTTTCTTTGAAGCCACCAACATCGACTTGCGGGTGACCCATGCGGAGCGTCCCCCGCGTCCGCTTACCCACGACCTGATCGTCGGCGTGGCACAGTCGCTCGGTGCCAAGGTAGACTCGGTGGTGATCACCGACTTCCAGGACGATATCTTTTATGCAGTCTTGAGGCTTCTACGAAACGGCGAGACGATCGATGTCGATGCACGTCCATCGGATGCCATCGCCGTGTCTGCCTCCTTTCGCCCGATCTTGCCCATCTGGGTTGCGCAAGAGGTCTTCGATCGATTCGCCCAGTGACACTTGCCTAGGACTGGAATTGCTATGTGGATTTTCGACGCGCATTTGGATTTAGCCCTCAACGGAGTCGATTGGAATCGCGACCTGCGGCAGAGTGTTGATGATATTCGCGCCCAGGAAACCACCCTGGCGATGAGCGAAAAAGGGAGGCGCAATAACACCCTTTCGTTTCCGGAGCTTAGAGCATCAAAAGTCCCGGTCTGCTTGACCACACTTCTGGCTCGCCAAGAGCAACCCATCGACCACTCTTTTGGGTGGACCTCGCCGCATACCTGCTATGCGATGGCTCATGCCCATTTGGCTTATTACCGCGCGATGGAGCGTGACGGTTACCTCAAGATGCTGCGAACCCAAAAGGATCTTGTCTCGCATTGGGAGCACTACACCAATTCCGAGTTGCCTTCGAATCTTTCGTCCTCGAGCCTGACGGTCCACACGAGTGCCTCGAGACCTCTTGGGCAGTCCCAAGCCCCCTTGGGCTTCATTTTGACCATGGAGGGTGCCGATCCGATCCTGACTCCCGAGACGATTTACGAGTTTCATGACGCTGGGCTTCGTGCCCTGGGGCTGACCCACTATGGAACCAACCGATACGGCGGTGGGACTCGCAGTGAAGTCGGATTGTCGCTCGATGCGATCGAACTGCTCAAGCACTGTGAGAAGCTCGGTATCACGATCGATGTGACGCATCTTTCGGATGTTGCATTTTGGCAAGTCGTCAAGCGGTTTGGGGGGCGTATCCATGCGAGCCATCAAAACGCAAGAGCCATTTGCGATTGGCAACGGCAATTCAGCGACGATCAAATCCGAGTTGTTATCGAGAGAGGGGGCGTCTTGGGAGTCGCCTTGGATATCATTATGATGCAAAGCGGGTACGTTCGAGGTCTCTCGAAGAACGAAGCGACTCTTGAACGAGCCGTCGATCAAATCTGCCACGTGCGGGAACTTGCTAAAGGCTCGATCGCCCATACCGGACTCGGAACGGATCTCGATGGCGGATATGGTTGCGAGCAAACACCCGCAGATCTCAATACCTACCGAGACGTCCAGAAACTAGGCCCCTTGATGTTGGAAAGAGGCTTTAGCCAAGAGGATATCCAAGCTGTCTTCTTCGGCAACTGGTTGCGTTTCTTCCAAGAGGCCTTGCCGGAGTAGTTCTTGGTTCGGATCCGCTGGCCTTGTCTCTGGCATAGCCTAACGGTTCGATTCGACCGCCATGCGAATCTTTTCAATCGGCAGATCTTCCTCGACGGCAGATTCGTACCAGTAGATACCGTAGCGGAGGGTCATCGATCGATTCGGTTCGATGCGAATGACGCTTGGCTTGCCCCCTGTAAACGCCTGATTACCGAAATAGTTCGCAACCATCAATCCGTAATCGCGGTTGTGAAACCAACTCGATTGAAGGTTGTTTTTGTCGGGCATCAGCAGGATGCCAGTACGCTTCCCGTCGAGAGTTTTGGAGTAGTCGATCCATTGGGCCTTTTTTCCCCACGTCTCCTTAGCACCGGTTTTACCATCGCTCGAGAGGATCCGTCCTCCATTTTTCTCGGTCATCGAGGTCGCGACGCGAACGCCTAGTCCCATCTCCTCTTGATCACCAAAAACTAGAGGTTCGGATCCCGCCTTGAAAACCCCTTGCCAGACTAACATACAACCTGAATCGATCCGGGTCAGTCGGTAGGTCTGCTCAAGGCTCCCGATCGATTTGCCCTGCGGATCGATCAACTCATCCTCCGAGCTAAAGCCGATCCGATCGGCCTCGAGGCTCGGCGCGGATGTGAATCTTCGGTGCTGGATCCGTGCCTTGTTCCGCCAGAAGTCATGGCCGTCGATGTCTCCGAATCCGAGCCAAATTCCGCAGTGCATGTTGGCATGGTCGTCTGGATCGACTCCAGGAATCGGCGGGTGATTGCGAGTCACTTGGGTGCCGCTCAATGTTCGGACATTTGAAAAGAAAGGACGCAGGCATTGGTCGTCCTGGTAATGGAAAACGGCCAATGCAACGCCTCGATGCTTGAGTATCAACTTGCCAACCTGCGGCTCGATCGACCAAGGGCTCGCGGATGGATTGGTCGGTTCCGAAGTCTCTTGGGCGATACTCACGGAGCCACCTAGGGGCCAGTTGACTAGGATTGCAGCGATGGCAACGATGGCAAGGAAGTTCGTTGCTTTCAAGCAGCGGGGGAAAGGAGTCATGGCGAATCCCATGGGATTGATTTTCTCTGAACGATGATTCTTGAACCGAAGCCCTCTATCATAACGGTTCGGACTCGGCGATTGAAAGTATTTGCCAATTGGTTTCCAATGACCGTATCCTGAATGGGATTTAGACGACCGGTGGCCGATGTTGTTTCAAAGGGTGCCTGAGCGATGTTAGAACGTATAAGCATGAGGTTTTGTTGGTGTCTAATGGCGTTGGCCACCGGGCTCGGCCCGGAGGTTCATGCGCAAGTCACCCAGGGGACCAACGAGCGCACGATCCCGGGTTCTTGGAAATGGGTTCCACAATCCAATGATTTTTTCTGGGGGATTCATCATTTAGATCAACAGCTTCAAGCGGCTCAGACCAGCGAATTGGCCGTTCGCATCACCGAGACTTCGTTTTGGAAGAAAACATCCGAGCTATTTTTTAAGGAGTGGAAGGACCGCAAAAGCGACTTGGCCCTTTGGAAGGCCCGAATCGACAACCCGGCGGCCAGGCAGATCCGTGCCTTTCTTTACGATATCGCCTCGCAGGATCTCTTTCTCTACGCCGACGAAAATCTTGCTCGCACCCTCGAGCAGTGGAATGCGATTTTGCCGTCGGTCGAACGTCTATCCAATCGCGAGACATCCTCGGAGGATAAAGCCGACATCGTTTCGAGGTGGGTCGATCAATGGGTTCCCGAGGTCCAATTGCCGACCATCATGCTCGCAGGGCAATTTTCGAATCTGGATGGAGCCTTAGCCCGAGTCGACGAAATTGAGGGTGCCATTCGACTTGGAATTACGTTCGTCCCAGATATCGGAGGTTTCTTCAAGAACCTTCGACGGGTTGATGATCCCCGAGGCAATCGCCTCGAATGGCGTATATCCTCGGACATGATTCCCTGGGACCAAATCCCTGAGACCGATGCCCTCGACCGCGAGACGATCCAAGACCTTCGTCGGGCTTGCAAGGACAAAACACTCGACTTTTCTATCGGAACTCTCGACGAGTACTTCTGCGTCGTGGTCAGCGGCGATAGAGCTTGGAAGTCCAAATTCGGGAGCCAAACCCAACTCGAACAGCATCCGGAATTGCATCCTTTGGTTTCTCAATACGTCCCTCCAGATGCAGCGTTGATGACCAGCACCTATCACACGTCGGATCGGGTAGTGGCGGCCTTCCAAGAGTTTTTGCTCGACGGGTTTTTTCGCAAAATAGCTCGCCTAGTGCTGCTTCCGATCCTCGATCAACAACCCCCTGCGTCCGATACGGCCGATTGGTTGACCTCGGTTCTCGATGATGCATCGTGGTTGGATTCGCAGATCGGCAAACATGTCGTTCGTTACCGAGGAGCAACGCGGCTAGCTTGGATGAGCAATCAAGCGATCGAGAGCGTCCAGATCGACCGGACTGAGACGCGATTGCTCGAGAGCACCCAAAAGCTCGAGGGATTACAACGCGTCGGCCCAGATCCTCTGCTGGTGCTCAACCTGCGCATGGCGTCCCACCCTGAGTACTTCGCAACGGCGCGCCAGATCGTCCGAAGGCTCAAAGGGAGCTTCGAGGATTTCATGCGCATCGGCGACAGCCGTGTGGATCTTGGACCGATGCGTCCGATCCAAGAGAAAGTCCAGGCCGTATGGCCGATGGTTGTCTCGATTACCGAGGATTGGCAAAACCGTATCCTCCCAAACCTAAGCGGAGAGCATCTTGTGCTCCTGCAAGCCGGTGGGTTGCAGTCGCGAAACTGGTTGACAAACCTCGGGGAATCTTCGGTCCTGCTCCCTATGCCAGAAGCCTCTCTGGCAAGCCGTATCTCGGATCCTCTGGAGTTGGGTATCGGATCGATGTCGATCGCCAAGTCGGTCGCAGACCTACTCGGTAAATTCGGCATCTATCTACCCGAAGCATCCGCGTTAAGCCTTTCGGGTGGCTGGAAGTTCGCTACGCTCGGACCAAACTTCGGTCAGCCACAGGTAGGGACCATGCAAGGTCTCTATGCGACGGGTCAGAGATGGAATTGGTTGGGTTACTCCAGGGGGCAGTGGGAGGCCTTTGCCAGGGCCGACAAATCGCCTCGAATCGATGGGGATAAAATCTTGGGGTTTCAAGAATCGCAAAACCCCATGTCCACCGCAGCCCTGATCGATGCAGGTGGGCTGGCTAGATTGCAAAACGCGTGGCTTGGGTTCCTCCTGGAGAAATCGGATCTCGATAACGAAGGATACTTACAAGTCCCACCGACAGTCACGGGGCGGAGGCTCGCGATTCGCCCATCGGAACTGATGGAATTCCTTGCATGTTTCGAGTCTCTGGGGCGTCTGACGAGTTTCTCAAGGACGACCGATACGGGCGAGACGCTCTCGAGGGCCCGCTATCAATACTGAAGCAGCGCGAAGACCTTGCCCGGAACCCTTCGGGCCTGGACATGAGTCAGGACTCCGGGATGTCCAAGCTCGAGCAACTGGGAACATCTCCGGGCGGTCAGTTCGCTCGGAAAACGTCCCAAGAAAAAGCCGGGCTCAGGATCGAAAAAATCGCAAAGATGATGCTCTACCTCATCGGCCAAAAGATCGCCTTGGGCAACCCGATAAAACACCGAGTCGCGAGGCACTCTTTGGCCATAGAGGATCCTGGTCGATCCATTGGTCGATCGATCCGTCATAGGCTGCTCTGGCATTCGCGGGTCGACCGCACTCTGGGGGGCGTTTGTGCGATCGTCGCTTGACATTTGGCCCGATCGGTCCCAGTGTGCGTAGGCCGCCGAGTTGGGGAGTATTTTCTGGATTGCCAAAGGATCATCGGCGAGTTCTAAGTAGACCATCGGGGTTGGCAATACTCGCATGGCAGCGAACAAGGTAGCTTGGAAACTCGCCTCAGGAAAGACTCGCTCGATGATCGACTCGATCATTTCGAAAGTCAGCCAGTTTGCGTTGGCGAGTACTTCTTGGAGTGCGGGCTCTAGGAAGGGTTCATAAAAGGCCAATTCCGAGGCGATTGCGTCCATGAGTGTTTCGATGGGATCTTCATCGGAGCGAAAGATCGGTTCGGCCGGGAAGCAATGCGTGGTCATCCGGTGGGCGATCTCGTGCCACTTGGTGAAGTACCTGCGGGCAAACTTCTCGTCGCTGACCTCGGCGCGCGCGTCGATCACAGCCACGTACTGATCCGGGGCATCGATATTGGCTCCATTGCGTTGGATGAGGACTCCGAAGGCCGGATTTTCTAGATCGTCGAAGCGGGCGCGCAGGCCGGCAAAGACATAGTCCCCTTTCTGGCGGGCATAGTGATCGGTCAGCCGGTCAAAATCGTCCTCGGATCGTATCTCCTCGACGACCATGGAGAGTTTTTTGGTAATGAGCGTCTCGAAAGCAGCGATGTCGGGGATACCCCCTGGCCCAAGCCCCCCGGCTTGGGTGACCCAGGAATCGACCAGTCGTCGGCAATGAACAACAATACCGACGGCTGGATCGGTCGATGCGATTCCAAGAGAGTTCGCTAACTGATAAACCTCGGGCGAGGCGCCAGGACGAATCATTCGCGATCCATGAATTCCTTAACGCCGTTGTGAAACTTCTTCCAATCGAATTTTTCGCCGATGTCCTTGGACCGGCCAGTTCGATTCGCAACGATCTGGTGGTACATGTTCAAAAGGGTCAGAGTCTTTCGGAATGAGAGTTGCTCTTTCTCAGCGAACTTTGCAAGCGAGTTCGGGATGGGAATCTGGAAACTTGGATCTTTGCTCTCTTTGCTCGCCTTGCCGGCCATGAGGTAATCCAGGGATACCCTGAAGACTTGGGCGATGTTGTACAAGTTCTCTGCGCTGACGTTTCGCTTGCCGCTCTCGAGTTCCGAGAGGAAGCTCTTGCTGAGTCCAACCTTGCCACAGAGGACCTCCTGGGTCCAGCCTAACTCTTGTCGTTTTTTACGAATCCGCTCTCCAACTGTCATAATTGATCGCCACCTTAGAAGGAATGAAAAAATCACAGGACTCGGTGTGAGCCCACGATTTTAAAGCTTTGTCCCATGCCTTTCAATCGACCAACCTATTTTTTTCCAATATAGCGAACCCCCTTTGGTCGATCGAATTCCGTCGATTTGCCATGAATTACTCGGGCTTGAGCATAACCCCCCTAGTTCCAGGGACTCTAGATTTGCTACCCATCGCTTCGGAAGTGCTGTTTTTCAATGGGCATTTCTAAGGAAAAACCCCAGTTTCGAGGGGAAAAAGCGCTGGATCGATCCAGTCGAGCGCCCGGATGGATGCCTTTGGATCATCAAAAAACCAGGAGTAAACCGCTGTGAATCATCGCAAAACGAACCCACGACCTCGAAGGCTTTGCAAGCCAGGGATCAATGCATTGGTCTGCTTGCTTGCGCTTCAGCTCGCCGGCTTTTGCTACGGGCAAAGCCGCCCTGAAGAAATCGTCGCCCAATCGAGCCAATTGCTGACCGAGACGATGTCCCAGCCACTCTCGAAAGTTCCTCGGGCTATGATCGAAAACGCACACGGTGTGGCGATCATCCCGAATGTGGTTAAAGGGAGCTTTATTGTCGGCGCAAGGCACGGAAAAGGAGTGCTTTTTGTCCGGGAACCGAACGGGACTTGGCACGCTCCAGTTTTTATCTCTCTGACGGGCGGGAATATCGGCTGGCAAGTCGGTGTGCAGTCGTCGGACATCATTTTGGTTTTCAAAACCGATCGTAGTATCCAGGGTGTGCTCAATGGCAAGTTGACCCTTGGAGCCGATGTCGCTGCGGCTGCTGGCCCGGTCGGCCGATCCGGTGGCGTTGGCACCGATGGTCAACTGCAGGCCGAAATCTACACATACTCCAGAAGCAGAGGGCTTTTTGCTGGCGTCTCGATCGACGGATCTGCCTTGCAGGTCGATCGTGTCTCTACCGGTGCCTACTACCAAATAAACTCGGTCAATCAAACTCCGGTCGTTCCGCCCGCTGCACAGCAACTGACCGAGACGGTGGCAAAATACGCAGAGCAAATCATCCAAGGAGCCGTAGCCCCTGCATCGGCCAAAGCCGTTGGGGTCTCCGAATCGGATTTGGTTCGAGGGCAGATCGTCCAGCTCGCGCCAGGACTGTTCGAACTGCTTGATCCGCAATGGAAGGAATACCTCGGCCTGCCAGCTTGGATGTTCCTCGGCGGGGCGGCTCCCAATCCCCAAGAAGTCAAGGCGATTCTCGGGCGCTATGAGGCGGTTGACAAAGATCCTCGGTTCGCAACCCTGGCCGCTCGCCCCGAATTCGATTCGGTCTTGAGCTTGCTCAGGCACTACAACGAGACGTTAGCTCCAACGAGGCAATCGATCCAATTACCTCCACCACCACCGGCTGACCCTCAACCCGTGCTGCCTTAGTGGTTTTCGTCTGCCGACAATCCATGAGCCGTTTGTATTGAACATGCGGCCGCGTCCCCCATTCGAGGGGGTGTTGGTCTTGACCCACCTGTCGGTTTTTTTCTAACCTTGTCCCCCAAGGTATTAGAGCTCCAATCGCCCAGGGGCCGCACTCGGGAATCGGAGACGCTTCGGTGCGTTGGCTCTAAGGCGCTGAAGAAAAGAGGAATCGCATGCGAAGAATAACCAAACAAGCCCGCATCCTGCGGTTTGTATTACCCCTGTTTTTTTTCAGCGTGTGTTTGCCTATCGTTCGGGGGCAGAATATACCTTCGATTCTTCGACCTGTGGTTGCTAAGCCACCGGCGGTGGAGGAATCGGTTTTGGTTCGCCGGGAGTTGCCAGCAACGAGCAATCAATGGCTGAGTCTTCGTCAAACGCTCGCCTTGAATTTCAACAAACAACTCTTCGCGCATCCGGCTAAGGCCGACGCGATGTTGCTCCAGGTCGATCAGGAATCGGTCCTCTTGGAGTTTGACACCAACAAGCGAATGCTCAGGATTGAAGGGGCGGCAAGGCCCGTGGAGTCTTTGGCGAAGCTTGCGCTTGCACATACCCATGAGTCCCAAGTGTCGAAAGATCGTGCGTTTCGGATTCAGAAGCTCAATGTTCGCGGACAAGTCGCGATGGCGGCCTTCTCTAGCGGTAGGATCGCAGGGACAAGTGGCTCGGCGATCCAGTCCGGCGTGCGGCTCGCAAGCGGAGCTCAGGAACCGGTCAAGGCCCCTTCGGACGAGCCCCCAGATCGCTTGCCGTTGCCTCAGTTCGAGGGTGTGCAGATCGAGATGTTGCCTGAGCTCGATGCGGTGATTTTGAGAGGTCGCGATCAGCAACTGACGGACCTTTCGGAGATCATCAAAAGGCTCGACCAGGCTAGCCGCGAGAGCAAACCGACGATCGAGGTAGTTCCTCTGCAGCATGTGAATTCCGAGTCGATGTCAAAACTGATCGATGACATACAGGAAAAATTCATCGGGACAAGGCAGGGGCGAGTTACGGTTTCGCCTCTGGTTTCTCCCAACGCTCTGTTGCTCATCGGTTGGGGCGAGTCGCTCGATCTGATGAAGCAATTGATCCAGCAATTGGATCAGCCGACCAAGGATGATAAGTCCTTGGCTGTCCTGCCGCTCAAGCATGCGACGGCGTCGGAAGTGCAGACCCAACTCCAATCCTTCTACAAAGGCAAGGAGGGACTCGCCCCGGTGATCAATTCGTTTGCCGATAGCCGCAGCAATGCGATCATCGTCAATGGATCGCCAAGAGACATCGCAGAGATCAAAAAACTCCTCGAGCAGATGGATGTCCCTCGCAATGGGATGTTGCAAGCAGCCCGGGTGTTTCAGATTCGCTACAACTTGGCCAGCGACATCGCACAAGCCTTGGAAGATGCATTGGCCACTACGACAGCCGACCGCAATAAGACCCTGCAATTGGTCGATCAAAACGGAGAGCCCATCGCCACGGGAGGAGTTCTAGGCGCGACCAAAATCACGGTCAACGAACGCAACAACACGTTGATCGTCGCAAGTACACCCGAGACGCTCCCCTTGATCGAGCAATTCATCGAGCAATTGGATACGCCCGGTGCGGTGGCCAAGATCAAAATCTTCTCGATCAAAAATGGGGATGCTAGCAGCTTGGTCGAGACCCTCAGGGCCTTGATCCCATCGGCGAATTCCACGACCGGGGCCTCGGTAGGCCCACAGCTTTCGAGCAACCCGGACGACAATTCGCTCCTGGGGTTGCGTTTTACCGTCGACACCCGAGGAAATAACATTATCGCGATCGGCTCGGATGGGGATCTAAAGATTGTCGAAGCGCTGATCTTGCGCCTCGACGAGGCGGAAGCATCCAAGCGGAAAAGTACGGTGTATCAACTCAAGAACTCACCGGCGATCGATGTCGCAACGGCGATCAATCAGTTCCTGCAAAGCAAAAGGATCGTGGAGCTGGCAGCTCCGGGAGTGACCAATCCGTTTGACCAATTGGAACGCGAGGTAGTCGTCGTTCCTGAGCCGGTCCAAAACAAACTGATCCTCAGCGCCACTCCGAGGTATTACGATGAGATTTCGCAGTTGATTCAGCGGCTCGACGAGCAACCACCTCAGGTGATGATCCAAGTCATGATCGCAGAGATTTTGCTAGGGAACACCGATGAATTCGGGATCGAAATGGGAATTCAAGACTCGGTGCTCTTCGATCGAAGCCTGCTGGGGAACCTCGTCACGACCACGGCGACGACCACGACCTCGACCCCCGCTGGTGTCGTGACGGCTACGAGCCAAGATATCGTGGCCGCGACGAATGAGCCCGGTTTCAATTTCAACAACCAGCCTTTAGGCAACAGTGGGTCATCCAAAGCCCTGCAAAACGCGGGTACCGTCGGGGGCCAAGGGTTATCGAATTTCGCGGTAGGGCGATCCAACGATGAGCTTGGTTTCGGGGGGTTGGTCCTCTCGGCTAGCAGTCAGAACGTAAGCTTCTTGTTGCGGGCCCTTCAGGAAACCCGCCGCTTGGAAATTCTCTCGCGACCTCAGGTGCTCACGTTGGACAACCAGCAAGCGTTTATTCAGGTCGGGCAAAGAGTTCCGCGAATCGCTAGCACAAGCGTCAATCAGTTCGGTGTCCAAAACCAATTGACACTAGAAAACGTTGGCTTGATTATCGGAGTTACACCCCGAATCAGTCCCGAAGGCAATGTGGTCATGGAGATCGATGCGGAAAAATCAAAGCTCGGTCCCGAAGCCGAAGGTATTCCGATTTTTATCGCTCAGGACGGATCGGTCGTTCGATCCCCCCGTATCGATACCATCACAGCCCAAGCGACTGTCAGTGCCGCCGATGGAGAAACCATAATCCTCGGTGGGCTGATTGCCAGATCCACAAGAACACGGCATCGCCAAGTCCCCTGGCTAGGCGACATTCCCATTCTCAAGTACCTCTTCAGCTACGACTACTTCGACGAAAATCGGACCGAGTTGCTCATCATCATGACTCCCCATATCGTGCGAAATCCCGGGGATATGGAGCGACTCAAGCAAGCCGAATTCGCTCGGATGAGTTGGTGCGAAGCGGATATCTTCGCCATGCATGGGGACGTCTTTCCCCGAACCGGATTGATGCATGATTGGCAAGAGGAGGATGATTCCGTTCCGGTCATCTACCCAGACCTTGATCCCCGAGGCGCATTGCAACCCTCGGCTACGACGCCCCATGGATCTACCCTTGAATCCCTCTTAGAACCGAACCTCGGTTCCAGCGAGTATTCGAACCAACTGCCTGCCCCGACTCAGCTCACCCCGACGGAGAAGCCCCCGACGGAGAAGCCATCGACGGAGAAGCCATCGGCTGGACTTTTGAGATTGCCCCGAACGATCAAACCCTCACGTTAGATATCCCGCCTGCGTGTCTGCCCTGGTCCATCCTCATCGAACCGCATCGACAAACCTCCAAATACACCATGGCCCCCCTTCGCAGTACAAACACACCAAAGCCAAGGAACCCGCGATGAAACGTCGATACTCCTTTCGAAGGAGCCTGGGAATGCTGATGCTCTTGGCCGCGATACCATTGCCCTCGGGATGCCAATTCGCACCTAAAAAGACTCCAGCAGGTTGGAGTTGGACCGAAGAAGAAAAACCAGTTGTCCCTGAACGGATCTTGGCGATTTGGACCGATACGGTCTTGCGGCAGCCCAACCAACCAGGCGTTCGAGGATTCGGTGGACGGGTCTTTTTCTACGATAAAGAGCAAAACGACCCGATCGAGGTCGACGGTAAGCTTGTGGTCTTTGTTTTCGATGCGGACGATCAAGATCCTGAGAATCAAAAACCACTTCGCAAATACGTCATCGATGCTGATGATTTCGCCAAGCACATGAGCAAAACATCGAGAGGGCCCGCCTATAGCGTTTGGTTGCCCTGGGGTGATGTGAAAGGTCCGACCAAAAAACTCAGTATCATCGCGCGCTACGAAGGTCGTCATGGAGGCACCACCCTTTCGGATCCAACGATGAAACTACTCCCAGGGGTGGAGGCCAGAACTCCTAAGACGATGACTCCCCAGGGAGGCTCTCCGAGCGACAAACCCTTAGCCCAAAACGAGGCGCGGAACTCAGCTCAGGATGCTCTGCCCCAGGACTCCGACGCTTCCCAGGTCTCCCAGGGGGTCCAAAGAGCCAGTTACATCCAAGCCCCCAACAGCATCACGCCCGATCTGATCCAAACGCCCGAGACCAATCGCCGCACCGAAACGATCGAAGTACCCCCATCTTTCCAAAGGCATTTTCAAACTTCCGATGCCACGGGCCGCAATGCTACGAATGCTTTACCATCGAACGCTCTCGAGCCACAAATCACTCGCTCTCAGGTTACCACCGAGGTCATCGATGCTCGGAGCCAGAAACTCGGTACGTTTAAAAAAGCCTTTTCCGAGTCAAGCGGATTGTCTAGTACAAGCGGATTGCCTACTGGCGGTTCGGTCAGTAGCGGGCAGAGTCGTCCGATGAACAAATCGATGACCAGCAGGCTCGAAGTCCTGCGCAGTGGGAAATCGATCAGCAAGAAAACCGCTGACCATGCTTCCGAAGAAGAGTCGGAATCTCCGAGCGCGCTTTCGAACGCGAATCCCTAATCGCTTGTTCGTTCGTCGCATCGGATTTCGTCGTACTCGTACTCGAGATCTGTTCGAACTGCAGCGCTGCCGATCGTTGATCGAGGCGGTTCGCGGTAACTTGCGGACCAATAGGTCGGATTGCTACACTGGGTCGATTTGAGTACGAGAAAACGCACGAACAAAGTGGTGCACCAAAGCCGGCGTCGGTGCGTTGTTAACTCTTAGAATCGTGGTCTCCGGCGGTATTGGTGACCACGGTCGAACAACCCTGAGCTTACCGCTCGCACGCCCAAAGGAGTTCCAATCGGCAAGCCGATGAGCCCTTGGGCACCTAGAGATCTCTGGGTGCGGAATTCCGCGACGTCATGGCTTGGAGGATTTCGATCGCACGAACCAATTGGGGGTCCTGAGTGATTTGTCGGTCGTCGGGGTCATCGACTTTGGATAAGGGGTGATTGGCAAGGGCTCCATTTCTCAAAGGGTCACTGCGACGGCGCCTTCTCTCGATGGCTTGGCGGTTTTGTTCCTGGCTCAGGAGAACCTCGGCTCCTTCACTAGGCAGGCCTCCCCAAGGGTCCGAATCGGTGTCCTTAGGTTTGCGGTGGATCCTCTGGCCGTTTGGGGGGAAATAGTAAGCGGTCGTGAATCGAATGGCCGCTCGGCCACCTTCGACCGGAATGATGCTCTGGACGCTTCCTTTCCCGTAGGATCGTTGGCCCACAATCACAGCGCGCTGGTGGTCCTTCAAGCATGCGGCGACGACTTCGCTGGCGCTTGCTGAATTGCTGTTGATCAGCACCGCGATTGGAATGCTGCTTGGAACGACCGTTCCTCGTTGCGCGTCGATCGATTCGATGCTGATTTGTCCTCGGCCCTGGGTCGAGACAATCCTCCCCTCGTCGAGAAACAGATCGCAGACCTCGATAGCAGCTTGTAGCAATCCCCCCCCGTTGTCGCGAAGATCGAGGATGACCGCATCGATTTTCCCCTCGAGTGACTTCAAAGCGGATTCGATTTCGCGAGCGGTTCTCTCTCCGAAGAGGTCTGAGTGAATGTAGGCGATTTGCGGAGCGAATTGGAGTTGAAAATCCCACGTTCCATCGGCGCGTCGCCGATCGCCTGTGACGCTCTCGACCTCGACAAATTCCCGTGTGGCCTGGATGTTCAAGCGCTCCCCGGCCCGATCGATCCCTAAAAGAACGTTGGATCCGACTGCCCCAGAAATCTTCTTGGAAACCTCCGAAGTGTCCATCGAACGCACGTCGATGCCATCGACTTGGACGATCAAGTCTCCTGGCATCAGCCCGGCACGGAAGGCAGGGGAATTGAACAACGTGGTTATGACGGTGATCTCGGGCCGGATCGGCGGGCCTTCGACCTGAACCCCCAGACCTGCGAAACGCTGCTCGAAGACCGCGTTGAAACGCCCGAGGGAATCCTCGGAGACAAACGATGAGTGCGGGTCGAGCGACTCGAGCATCCCCTGCATGGCCGCTTGCTTTAGGTCCGCTTGTGAAATCGGATCGACGTAGGAGTCGGTGATGATTTCGATGGCATAGGCCACATCTCGGCCGGGTCGATAGCGGGCTGCATTGAAGTAGCACGCTAGGCACAAAGCTAAGCCTACAAAGAGTATTTTCAGGCTCTTTCCACTCATTTTTGTCCAACTCGGATCGAATCAGTCCGTGCCACTAGGTCTCCTGCCAGCAGGGCGTTTGTGCTACGATTACCGGGATGAATTCCCATAAGCCCAGCGATCGCGATTCCATTGTATCCGAATATTTCGAGCGATTGCCCTATACGCCCTACCCGGTCCAAGAAGACGCCCTGATCGCTTGGTTTTCATCGGATCAAGGCGTCCTGGTCTGCGCTCCGACAGGTACCGGAAAAACCTTGATCGCCGAGGGGGCCATTTACGAAGCCCTCCGTACGGGGCGCAAATGCTACTACACCACCCCCCTGATCGCACTTACGGACCAGAAGCTCCAGGAGTTGCAGTCGGCAGCCGTCCGTTGGGGGTATCCAGCAAGCTCCATTGGGTTGGTCACTGGCAATCGAAAAGTGAATCCCAACGCGCCGGTCCTGGTGGTCGTCGCTGAGATTTTGCTCAACCGGCTTTTGCAACAAGACCAAACTTGGGTCGAGGGGGTCGACTCGGTGATCATGGATGAGTTCCATAGTTTTAATGATCCCGAAAGAGGCATCGTCTGGGAGCTGAGCATTGGAATGCTTCCCAAGCAGGTGCGACTGATGCTCCTGTCGGCCACCATCGGTAATAGTGTCGAGTTTTGCTCATGGCTCAACCGAGCTCACGGCAGGAACCTGGAATTGGTTCAAGGCACCGAGCGCAAAGTGCCTTTGCAATTCGAATGGGTCGAAGATCTGTACTTGGACGAGCAGCTCGAAAAAATCGCCGAAGGAGATGAGGTTCGACGTAGGACTCCTGGATTGGTTTTCTGTTTCAATCGTGACCAATGCTGGCAAGTCGCCGAGTTGCTCAAAGGTCGGCGGCTGATCGATAAAGAGCGTCAAGGGTTGATCACCAAGCGGCTCGAGGGGATTCCCCTAGGCGAGGGGGCAGGTCCGAAGATCAAGCAAATTTTGATCCGCGGGGTCGGGATCCATCATGCGGGGATCATGCCCAAGTACCGTCGATTGGTCGAGCAACTGTTCCAGGAAAAGCTCTTGAGTGTCTGTGTTTGTACCGAGACCTTATCGGCTGGGATCAACTTACCGGCCCGATGCGTGGTGCTGCCGAGTTTGGTCAAAGGTCCTTATGGCAAAAAGAAACTGATCGATTCAGCCTCGGCCCAACAGATTTTTGGTCGAGCTGGGCGACCCCAATTCGACCGCGAAGGCTTCGTCTATGCGCTTGCACATGAAGACGATGTGAAGTACTACCGATGGAAACTGCAATACGATCAGATCCCAGAGGACACCAAGGATCCTGGTTTGCTCAAGGCCAAGAAGCAACTCAAGAAGAAGATGCCCACGCGCCGTCAAGGTGAGACGTATTGGAACAAAGAGCAGTTTCAAAAATTGGTGATCGCGCCTGCGGCGAATCTATCGAGCCGTGGTCCCTTGCCCTGGAGGCTTCTGGCCACGATGCTACGTGAGAACCCAGAGGTTCAGCCCTTGCGGGATTTGGTCGGCCGACGCTTGCTCGCCCCGCTCGATATTGCCAAGGGCCAAAAAGAGCTCAACCAGATGCTCGTAACCCTATGGACAGCCGGTTTCATCGATGTGACGCCCAAACCCAGCATCGCGAAAAACCCTACGATTTCCAGTGGCAGTAAAGCACCTCCGAAGGAGACCCTCGCCGGGTTGCTCCGCTCTGCTTTGGCTTCCCAGTTGCAGGTCACCGACAGCCAAGACTCCGAAGAAGACGAGGAGCATCCCATCGAGGCAACGACCGACGAAGCCGCTTCGCGAGGATACGATTTGGAGAGTTATCGTCCCGAGCGAATCATCCCCAAACCTCGGCTTGAACTCCTGAGCGAACTTCGTAGCCTCAATCCTATCTATGGTTTGTACCTGATCCAGCAAATGCAATTTGCCGATCCAATCGAGCGGGTGCAAGCTTTGGAAAGTGTTTTGGAGTTGCCCGCAAACATCAGCAAGCTCGCCCCGGTGCCCGGGCCCGACGAACTGCCTTTTGGTCCCTTGGCCCAGCAGCACTTGCATCCTCGTTTGCTCGAACTCGGACTCGCCGGAGTCCAAGAAATCACCGGCCAAGCCTCCGACGACGAGGAAAGCCAGGAGGATACCGAGGCATCGAAGGATCCGTACGGACAGCGCTGGCGACCGCCACCGAAGCCTATGGCACTCGGGGAAAAGCTTCGACGGATGTTCGATTACGATTTCCCAGGAGTGCATGACGTGTATACACGTAGCGTTTGGGTCGTCGGTGAATTGCTCTCCTTTGAATGCGATTTCAATAAGTACATCGTGACCCGAGGGCTACAGAAACATGAGGGCATGCTGTTTCGCCATGTCTTGAGATTTGTACTCTTGGTCAACGAAATTAGCTGCATCGCGCCGCAAGACTCGACGCCGGAGGATTGGGAAGAGCCTTTCGACTCCCTCGCAGAGCGACTGATGGAATGTTGCCGTCGAGTCGATCCTGAAAGCACCGATGCATTGGTCCAGGAGTTGACCGACAGGCAAAGTCGCATCGTACACGGACGCGGCACTTCAAGTCAGTCGGCACCATGAACTTAGATCCCTCGATGCTATCGATCGGAGCTTGGATGCTTCTGGCGACGGCGGCATTTGGAATCGGGATCACCAAGAGTGGTTTCTCGGGTGTGAGCTTAGTCCACGTCCTGATCTTCGCCTATGTCTTTGGCGCTAAGGCATCGACGGGAATCGTCCTACCGATGCTCATCGCAGGGGACACCATGGCGATGCTGATGTTCGGTCAGCATGCCGATTGGCGGTATGTGCGACGAATGTTTCCCCCCGCATTTCTAGGGGTCGTCGCCGCTTGGCTGTTGATGGACGTCATGAGCGAATCGTTTTATCGTCCCACGATTGGCTGTATCATTCTGGCTCTAGCGGTCATGCAGCTTGCGCGAAAGTTCAAAGAAGAGTGGTTTACCAACATTCCGCACAGCCCATGGTTTGCATGGGTCATGGGCATTTTAGTGGGAATCACGACGATGCTGGCCAATGCCGCTGGACCTGTCTACGGGTTGTTTTTGATTGCGATCGGGCTGCCCAAAAAGGAGTTTGTAGGGACGGCCGCTTGGTTTTTCTTGCTGCTGAACCTGATCAAGATCCCTTTTAGCTGGAACCTCGGGCTTATTCGACTCGAGACCTTACTTTTGAATGTCGTCTTGCTGCCTGGAATCTATATCGGGCTCATCGCAGGAGCGAAGATTGCCAAGCGTATCGGACAGCGGGAATTTGAGGCTGCGATCATCGTCCTTGCGGCTCTGGCCGGGACCCACATGCTCTTGTTCTAGAGCATACTGGTACGATGCACATTCCTTGAAGCTATTCGGCAGACCCATTGATACCTTCTTTGATGCCGCCCAGGATGTACCACAAGTTCGGTTCGATCGAGTAAGACATCAATCGGACCGAGTTGTCGACATAGGACATATGAACGCCGGGTCCATGCATGCTATGAAACTTGGCCGCATGACCGACCGCTGCGCTTCGACGCCAAGACGGCCCAGAAGGATCAGCGATCATGAATCGAAGAAACTGACCGCCTGAGGAAACCCACCAGAACGAGGAATATCTATCGGAAAGTGTCAAGGGATTACGAAAACCTCCAGTCGTCTCTCCAAAAAAGAAGGTGTTGGATGCTCCATCTTTTATTTCGGGTAACGTGGTTTTGCTACGAACGAAAAACACACCTCGAAGGTCGTCGCAGGTGATACCTTGTTTGCCCAGGTCGGCACCATTTGGCATCGGTGGGTCCAGGGCCGTCGAGCCTGTCACCCCTGATCTGCCGGAAGAACCCAAGTAATTCGTTTTCCCTAAGAGGATGTGAGCGTTGTCGGTTGTACTGCCATCTAAAAGCACAACGACTTGTGGAGCGGCGGTGATGGCTGTGGTGAAAGAAATCGTGTAGGGGTTCGACATCGCCGTTGCCGCTTCGGCCACATCCGATGGACACAAAAAGGTGGGTATCTTCGTCTGTGCGGCTTGGAAAATTGCTGGATTGTTTCGCCAAAAGCGATTGTTCAGAGCCTGAGAACTGTTGGCGACCGCACCGACTCCATTGGTATCTGGATTGAGATTCGCGTTGGCTTGGAATACCGTCCAAACTTGATTCAGTTCCAGAAAGGGCAGCAGGTGGGCAAGGTGGCCTACGCCTGTATGTTGATTGGTTTCTACTCCCTCGGGTGTTTGCGGATAGGCTCCTGGAAAGGGCGTTCGCTGGGGGCCTGGGAAGAGAATCCCTGGGGGGAACCGCTTGTTCGCGGTTTCAAAATTCAACGCGGCAAGACCCACTTGCCGAAGATTGTTCGTACAACTCATCCGCCTAGCGGCTTCGCGGGCCGCTTGGACGGCCGGCAAGAGCAATCCTACGAGCACGCCGATGATCGCGATGACCACCAGCAACTCGACTAAAGTGAATCCTCTTGGAACCGTGTTGTTCTTTCTCTGCATTCTGACCAACATGCTATCCTCGCGATGGAACCACGATCAAACGGCTCTCGACTTCCTATGTGTCTTGGCCGAAATCTTGGGTCCAAATCGATCTAAGAAAACCAGCAGGTTCGATCCCTCGGTGCCTACCCCAAAGTTCTTCGCGTTCGAATTTAGAACTTTTACTCTTTGTTAATTTAGATCCATAATGGGTGTTGTGCGGAATTTTTCGTTTTTTTTAGCGGAATTTTTGACGCGTAAATTCTCAAACGAGGGTACTGAATCGTAAACGGGATCGCGACAAATAGATGTGTGTTGGGTTTGTAACGAAAGTAGGGCCTGGAAACGAAAAAACGGGAGCGATTCACTTCGCTCCCGTTTCAATCACTTGCAAACTCGTTCGAAACAGACCAACTCGCCTAGTGCGTACGGCTACTTTTTGACCTCGCCCGCACCGGAAAGTTCTAAGCCTGTGTCGCGTTGTTGGCCCTTGAAATCCAATCGGATCACCTTGCCCGACTCGTCCTTAAAGGCATCGATGAGGATCGCGTTCTTGCCCTCAAAACTCCCCCTGAGGAGTTCCTCGGAAAGTGGATCTTCGATCCTTTGCTCGATCGCCCGTCGCAGGGGTCTGGCGCCGTAATCGAGGTTCGAACCTTGCTTGATGATGAATTCCTTGGCTTCATCGGTCAGCTCGATTTCAAAGCCGCGATCCCGAAGTCGGTCTCGGACCTTGGCCAACTCGTAGTCGATCACCTTCTTGAGGTCCTCGTTGTTCAAGTGCCTGAAGATGATCACATCATCGAGTCGGTTGAGGAATTCGGGTCGGAAAACCCTTTCGATCGAATCCATAACGCGGGACTTCATGCTGTCGTACGAAGCATCATCGGAGGGTTTTTGGAATCCAAAGGCTTGTTCGTTCTTGATCGCCTCAGCACCCGCATTGGTTGTCAGGATCAAGATGGTATTTCGGAAGTCGATATTACGGCCGAAGCTATCGGTCAATCGGCCTTCTTCCATGACTTGGAGAAGCATGTTGAAGACGTCAGGGTGTGCTTTTTCGATTTCATCGAGCAGCACGACTGAGTAAGGACGTCGGCGGATCTTCTCGGTCAATTGACCACCTTCCTCGTAGCCAACGTATCCCGGAGGAGCACCGATCAGGCGGCTGACGTTGTGCTTTTCCATGTACTCGCTCATGTCGATATGGACCAAAGCGTCGGCATCACCGAATAAGCACTCAGCGAGAGCTTTGGCTAGCAACGTCTTTCCGACTCCGGTTGGACCTGCGAAGACAAAGCAACCCGTAGGCCGCTTGGGGTCTTTCAGGCCGCTTCGGCTGCGGCGAACGGCTCGGGCGACGGCCGCCACGGCTTGCTCTTGGCTTACGACTCGCTTGTGCAACTCTCCTTCCATGTTCATCAGACGCAAAGAATCTTCGGTCGAAAGCCGAGTCAACGGGATTCCGGTCATCTTGGAGACCACCTCGGCGATGACTTCTTCGTCGACTACACCATCGGTTTCGCGACTCTTATCACGCCATTCTCGGGTGATTTGTTCCTTCTTGCGACGGAGCTTGTCGGCTTGATCCCGAAGTGCGGCGGCTTTTTCAAAATCCTGATTCGCGACGGCTTCTTCCTTCTCCTTGTTGAGCCTTTCGCCATCCTCGTCGATGTCCTTCAAATCCGGCGGCTTGGTCATCGTGCGCAAACGTACGCGTGCGCCGGCCTCGTCGATCACATCGATTGCCTTATCGGGCAGACACCTTGCGGTGATGTAACGCTCGCTCATCTCGACGGCAGCCGCGATCGCATCGTCGGTGATCTGGACGCGGTGATGCTCTTCGTAACGTTCTTTGAGCCCCTTGAGGATCTGGATCGTCTCGTCTTTGGAGGTCGGCTCTACAATGATCTCTTGGAAACGACGGGCCAATGCGTTGTCTTTCTCGATGTACTTGCGGTACTCGTCGAGCGTTGTCGCTCCGATGCATTGGATCTCGCCACGCGCTAGTGCAGGCTTGAGGACATTCGCAGCGTCGATCGCACCTTCGGCTCCACCGGCTCCCACGAGCGTGTGCAATTCGTCGATAAACAAGATCGTATTTCGAGCCCGACGGACCTCGTTCATGACGGCCTTGATACGCTCTTCGAATTGTCCTCGGTACTTGGTCCCCGCGACCATCATCGCAAGATCCAAAACGACGATTCGTTTTTCGGCCAAGATGTCTGGGACTTCGCCGTTGACGACCCTCTGAGCAAAGCCCTCGACAATCGCGGTCTTTCCAACCCCTGCTTCGCCCAAGAGCACCGGGTTGTTCTTAGTCCGGCGGCACAGGACCTGGGTAGCTCGCTCGATCTCTCGCTCGCGTCCAATGACCGGATCGAGCTTGCCCTGCCTTGCCAATTCGGTCAAATCACGGCCAAAGCTATCCAAGGCTGGGGTCTTGCTCTTGCTACCCTTGGAGGACGTTCCTGAGTCGCCACCGGCCGAAGCTCCCTCCTTTCGACCGCCCGACTCGCCATCGCTCGAGTCGATGCCATGGCCCAGGAGGCTCAAGACCTCTTCCCGGACGTCCTCGAGTTTCATTCCCAAGTTCATCAGCACCTGGGCTGCCACTCCATCCTGTTCGCGAAGCAATCCCAGGAGGATGTGCTCGGTCCCAACGTAATTGTGGTTCAAATTCCGAGCCTCTTCCATCGAGTACTCGATGACCTTTTTGGCTCGCGGCGTATGAGGCAGCTTGCCGATGGTGACCATTTCTGGACCACTTTGCACCAATTTCTCAACCTCTAAACGGATCTTTCGCAAATCGATATCGAGGTTCTTGAGCACATTGGCTGCAACGCCACTGCCCTCTTTGACCAGGCCGAGGAGGATATGCTCGGTGCCGATGTATTCGTGGTTGAAACGCTGTGCCTCTTGATTCGCTAGTTGCATCACCTTGCGGGCACGGTCTGTAAATCGCTCGAACATGACTATCCTTCCTTTTGGGTTGGCGGACAACCATCGGTCCACCCTCGATTGTTTTCAGCTCGTCTTGTCGCTCGGGCCATCCGACGACCCCTTTCGGCAGTCGACGGTTCGCTCGAAGTCAACGATCGATCCTATGATGCAAAAGCTGTACCGAAAACTTCAGTCCTCAGGACACCGCTTGCTAGAACGATCGGCAAAATTATAGGGTCTACCTCAGGATAGCAAACGGGAGGTAGCTACTGCTTTTAGAGACTTTCGGTCCGTTTGTTTCGTTTCGCGTCTTTGATTTTCCGATACTCCTGGGCGATTTCGGCAGCCCATAGGCTCCCGCGTTCAAGAGATTCGATGGTTTGAAGCACGACCGAAGCGGCCTCAAGCCTGCCTGTCCGACGGTAGATCGATGCAAGCCACATCGCTGCCTCAACATCCCATTCTCCCTGCGACACATAGACAGTCAGCAATTCCTCAGCTTCAAAATAATTCCCGCGAAGGTACTCCGATTGCGCCTCCTGTAGCACTTTATCGCTACATAACGACGAGCCTGACTTGGTCGTCCAAGCCGCACAGTAGATTTGATACAAAACCGAACCTGCGACCGAAGCGGCTAGCGACCACCAAAGCAATCGCGATTCCCAGCCCGTCAGCAATCCTGGCCAAATGAATGTCCCGATCCACGCGGTTTGAAGCGCAAAGACGAATCCCAAACAAATCAAAAGCGCACGCAGATTCCCTGCCTGCCAGGCAAAGACCAAACCAGGCCATAGAACCATCGCCCATCTGAGAGACTTAGGCATCCTGCCAAACCTGTTCCTTATGATTTTTCAGGCTTTGCCAAATCAGATTCGGTCCACTGCCGAATCGGCAGATCCAAAACCCCAGCCGAAGCCATCGAGCCGAAACTAACAAAAAAACCCCCTCAGTTGCAACAGCATCTGCTTTTTGCTCGAAATTGACATGGACACCAAATGGCGAAATATAGACCATCGGCCTTCAATGGCATGCGATTGGCCTGCCGGACCTTTGTTCTACCCTCAGGCAGTATCATGACGAGCATCCAACGGTTGTTCCCCTGTGTGGCAATCCTTTGCCTATCGAGTATCTGTGTAAGCGGTTGCGCCGGGACCAACTGCGCACAACCTCAATACCCGGCCATGAGCCCCTATCCAACCTATCCGGCTTACCCTCAGCCTTATCCAACCCAAGGGGCACCGGCGGCGCCCGGTACAGTCGCCGCACCGCCGGTGGGCATGATGAATCCAGGGACGAATGCCCCAGGAGTCTACGGGCAACCGCCAGTCTACGGCCAGCCTCCCGTCTACGGCCAGCCGATCCCCGGTTCCTATCCCGGCACGACCTCGGCCGGATACCCACCGGGCTATGCCCAACCGATGATCGGTCGCTGAGCCGCTACTTTTTCTTTTTCCCTAAAGCTTGGCTCAAAAACGGCTCGACCGGCCCGATCGACTTGAGAAAGGCCTCATCGAAGGCGGTTCCACCGGATATCGATTTGACGACCGAATCGTACTGCTTTTTCATCGAACTGCTCTGCATGGTCCTGACCAAAGCAAATCCGACGATCGCCTCGTCTTCATCGTTGAGCTTGCCATCGATCAGTGGCTTGACGTCCTTGATCTCGTCGACGACCTGAGCGACCCTCAGCATCCAGGGTTTGACACGCTCGTCGTTCGGACCGACTGCGGCGGCCAAAGCGGCCCTGCCTGCTCCGTCGGCAAACCACTTGGGCACACCCTCGTGGGATGCCATCCATACGCTGGTTATCTGCTGGACCAAGGCGGATTCAGTGAGTTTCGCGTTGGATTTGTCGGGAATGATCGCAATGTACATGTCCAGCACATCGCGTTTCCAATGGGAGGACCATTCGGCGGGCAAGGTTCGCTTCTCAAGCATATTCCCAAGTTCGCTGTAATCGTACCGGGACTTTAGCGCGTAGATCGTGATCCCACCTCGAACGATGGGATCTTTGGGGCTGAGCCGATACTGCTTACGCACGGATTTGGCTGCTGTGTCTGCCGCGGCCAATACCTGTTGCAATCCGGCTGGACCCAAGTTTCCTAGGACGTGGAAGTCTTGGTTGGAGGCCTCCTCTAGCTGTGCGGTCGGCGATACGATTTTCCATCGATCGCGTGCTCTGCTCATCCGCTTTTCCATCAAATCGCTGTGACTGGCCTTTGAGGCCCAAGATTTGGCAATGACGCTCTCGAGTTGGCTCTCCCGCTGCCCACCGTCGAAGGTCGCTCCCTCATCGATCCATTTAGTGATTTTTTCTATCTCTTCAGGTTTGAGTGCCGCTCGGCCACCGGCCGGCATCCTCTGCCCTGCTTGCCCCAAAAGCTTCTTGACAAGCAAACTCTCGGGCCCCTTCTTCGGCTCGATCGCCGGGCCGGTCATACCCCCGCGAAGCAGTCCGGCAAAGTTGGTGAAGTTCAACCCCCCCGAAGGCCGATTGCCACCGTAGTGGCAGCCGTTGCAATTGGCGACCAAAATCGGAGCGATGTCGTTGGCAAAGCTGACCGACTCCTTGCCCGTTGCTTCCATGACCTCGACGGGCTTGGGAGGCTCTGGAGGTTTCGCATCGGGGCCACCGACTAGTACCCTTAGGTTTGCTTTGGGATCCTCCGCATCAAACTTCGCTCCGGCTTTGACCCAGGCCTTGATGGCATTGATTTTTTCCTCGGGTACTTTGTTTCCACTCGGGGGCATCGTCCCGCTTGCCATCGCTTCGATCAAAGGGCTCCCTTCTGGATCCCCGGCAAAAAGAACCACTCCTGCCCGAGAACCCTTCATCAATCCCTCGTAAGTCGGCATCGTAAATCCACCGGTGGTCTTATCGACGTGGCATCTGCCGCAGTGCTCGACCAAAACAGGAGCTACATCCTTGGTGAAACTTATCCCCTCGGACTTGGCCTTAAGTTCCTTTGATGGATCTTTACCTGCAGTGGCTTTAGGACCGTTGTTCATCTCTCGTAGCTTGCCAAAAATATCGCCCCAAGGTGCAAGCGGTGTGAATTCCGCACCCTCGATCGCCAGCACCTCGGCTGCTCGCGATAGCTTCTTGTGCAGACGCTCCCACTCGGCAAGGTCTTTCCTTTGACCGGAAATCACCAAGTCGACAAAGTTGGCATTGCAGATCTCAATGTACTTGGAACTCTCGGCAAAATTCTTTTCCTTGTACAACTCCTCAGCCCTCTTGACGGCCGAGCGGACCGAATCGATGTCGCTGGGATTTTGCAATTCCTGTGCCCCAAGCCTCGCTGCACTGACGAATTGAATCCCAAGAACCGCAAGGAGCATCCACATGGCGAATTGGAATGTTTTCATCAAAAGGACCTAAACCTTCTCGGGTGGATTCGTAAGAAAGACATGCTTATTGTCGTCGAACCGCCGCTCGGGGAAAAGAGCCCGGTGCCCGAAGATTCGTTTTTTAGACCCACCTGTCCAACGTCTGCGCTAGAACTTTTGTCGCCCCGACAACGCGTCCGATAGGATCTCTTTATTGGTGAACTCCAAGACGCTCCCGCTGGTCACACCCCTTGCCAATCGTGTCAATTGCACCGGATAGGGTGACAACTGGTTCGAGATGAACATCGCCGTTCCATCCCCTTCGACATTCGGATTGGTAGCCAAGACCACCTCCCGGAAATTCCCCGTCCTGACCCGATCGACCAATGCCTCGATCGTTAATTGGTCGGGACCTATCCCATCCAAAGGTGCGATTCGGCCAAGCAACACATGGTACATGCCCTTATAGACTCCCGTCTGCTCCAAGGCGATCAAATCCCTCGGCTGCTCGACAATACACAGAATCCCACCATCGCGCTGGGAACTCTTGCACACCCCGCAGAGAGCCTCTTCGGACAAATTGAAGCAAACCGAGCAGTAACGCACGTTTTCACGGACCTTGCGTATCGAATCGGCTAAAGCGAACGCCTCGGAAACGTGCACCCGCAGAAGGTGATAGGCCAATCGCTCTGCCGTTTTTTTACCGATGCCTGGCAGTCTCCCCAACTGATGGACCAGCTCCGTGACCGACTGCGATATCTCTGCCATGGAATCCAAAGCCCTCTGCCAGAACGACCAACTCAAACTGCCAAACTGCGCTAGAACCGCCTACCCGTGACCAAAACGCCCAACGGCGACTAAACTCCCTGGACTTCAAACCCCGAGCTAGCCCTCCGAACGGTTTTCCCTTCCTGAAGTGCATCCTAGGTGATGACGAACTCGATACCGGCGAGATCATCCGCCACCCGAAACTCAAGATCGGGTATCTAAGACAACACGACCCGTTTCTCCCTGGCGAAACGGCCCTGGAATTCCTGATGCGAGATAGTGCACAGCCAGACTGGAAATGCGGTGAAGTGGCCGGAGAATTCGAAATCAAAGGTCGAATGCTCGAGTCCCCCATGCAAAACCTATCGGGCGGCTGGCAAACCCGTGTCAAGCTCTCGGCTCTGCTGCTCCACGAGCCAAACTTGCTACTGCTCGATGAACCGACGAACTTCTTGGACCTTCGCACCCAAATCCTTCTCGAACATTTTCTGAGATCCTTCCAAGAAGCCTGCTTGATCGTCTCACACGACCGCGCCTTTCTCAACGCTACGTGCGACTCGACCCTGGATTTGTCGATGGGTGAATTGACCCTCTTTCCTGGTAAAGTCGACGAATACCTCGAGTACCAACAAGGTCTCCGCGAACACGACCAACGCACCAATGCCTCGATCGCGGCGAAACGAAAACAACTCCAGGAATTCATCGACCGAAACCGCGCACGTGCCAGCACCGCCACACGCGCAAAATCAAAAAGCAAAATGCTCGAACGGCTCGAAGTCAAAGAGAACTCTGCCAATCATGCCAATGCCACTATCCGCGCACCCCAAGTTGAACCACGCCAAGGCCCAGCGCTGCGAACCCGAGACCTTGCGATCGGATACCCAGATCGCACCATCTCGACCAACGTAGGGCTGGAAATCGACCACGGCACTCGCGCAGCGATCGTCGGGGACAACGGCCAGGGAAAAACCACTTTACTTCGAACCCTCGTGCACTCGCTCGATCCGGTCGAAGGAGAAGTCAAATGGGGCTACGGATGCGAACTCGGAACCTACGCCCAGCACGTCTATACCAGCCTCCCTGAAAACAAAACGGTCCTGGAATTTCTCGAATACGAAGCGATCCCAGGTACCAAAAACCAAACCATCCTCGATACGGCCGGCTCGATGCTCTTTCGCGGCGCGGCCGTCGAGAAGAAAATCCGAGTCCTCAGCGGTGGAGAACGCGCCCGACTCTGCATGGCCGCCCTGCTCCTTGGCAAAGCCAACGTACTAATCCTCGATGAACCCGGCAACCACCTCGATGTCGAAACGGTCGAAGCCCTCGCCGATGCGCTGATCGATTACAAAGGTACAGTCGTTTTTACCTCCCACGATCGCCATTTCCTTAAACGCGTCGCGACGACCTACATCGAAGTCCGAGACGGAAAGGTTACCCAATACCGAGGCGATTACGACGCTTACATGTACATGGTCCAAAAGGAAATCGATGATGCCGAATCCTCTAGACACCCAGGCAACACGACGAAAAAAAATGCACCCTCGGCAGCTAACCCAAAAAACACTTCTAAAAACATTCCCGGCAAATCGAGCCCAACACTCGATGATCGTTCCCTCCGAAAACAAATCGGTAACCTAGAGAAAAATATCGCTAAACTCGATCAACAAAAAAAATCGATCCATGAACAACTCATGGCATCAAGCGATCCTCAAGCCGCCATGAAACTTCACGAAGAAATGACGAAAGTCTCCGCCGAACTCGAGACCGCCGAAACCCGATGGGCGGATCTCCAAGAACAATTGGAACAATTCGAAGAATAGTGCCATGATCCAACTCGTGTCGCTTACCCCCCTGGAATGCTCGATCGCCTTAGAGAATCTCCAGGATTGCCGCGCATTGGGGCTCCTCCTGGCCCAAGCCATCCGGGACTCTGCACCCTGCACCGTCGGTCTGGTCGGAACCCTCGGCGCAGGCAAAACCCAACTGGTCAAATTCATCGCCCAAGCACTCGGCGCAAATCCCGAGGATGTCATGAGCCCGACCTTCGTTCTGATCCCTCCCCTGGGCACCAAACCCGAAATCCATCACATCGATGCCTACCGAATCCGAGATAGCGATGAATTCCTCGAACTGGGAATCGAGGAACTCTTTGAACAACCGGTCCTGACTATCATCGAATGGGCCGACCGCTTCGTCGAATGCATGCCCCGGAACACCCTCTGGATCGAACTGCTTACCCAAGACCCATTGTCCGAGCAACGCACGGCCCGGATCACCAACTTAAATCGATTCCCCCTCTTGAAAAACCACCTAGCCCAATCGCTGGGATCGGAAACCTAAACGTAAAGCTCCCGATGAACCACTCGAACCAATCTCCCAAAGGCATGATCCTCGTGTGCGGTTCAATCAATATGGACCTGGTCGTTCGAACTCCCAGTCTGCCGACCCCAGGAGAGACCCTCATCGCGCACCGACTCGACGAAGTCTCCGGAGGAAAAGGAGCCAATCAAGCCGTCGCAGTCGCAAGACTCGGTGGACGTGTCGGAATGCTCGCCGCCTTAGGTTCCGATGGCTTTGGCGCTACCCTCCGCGCAAATCTCCAACAGGAAGGTGTCGACCTCGAGTGGATCGTCAATAAACCTGGTCCTAGCGGAGTGGCGATCGTCGCCGTCGACGACCAAAGCGAAAACGCAATCATGGTCATCTCAGGTGCCAATGGTGAGTTATCCCCACAAGACATCCAAAATGCCCAGGCTGCGATTCAGAACGCAAGCCTGGTGATGCTCCAACTCGAAATCCCTATCCCCACGGTTCTCCATGCGATCCGACTATGCCGCCAAGCCCATGTTCGAGTCATCCTCAATACCGCTCCGGTGCCCGATGACTTTCCCGATGAACTCTTCGATGTGGACCTGATCTGCTCGAACCAATCCGAAACAGCAGACCTTCTGAAGATCCCTAAACCCCAGAGTATCGATGATGCCTTTCGAGCCGCCCGCATGCTCCTAGAAAAGGGTGCCAAACAGGCCGTCATCACCCTCGGTCCCCTCGGCGCAGTCGCTGCTACCAAACTCCCGAACGCTCAAACACTGATCAAAGCCATCGACGCCCATCGGGTCGATGCGATCGATACGGTCGCCGCCGGAGACGCTTTCCTAGGCGCCCTGGCTTTCCAAATCGAACAAGGCACCGCGCTGATGGAAGCCTGCGTGTTTGCATCGGCCGCCGCCGCTCATGCTGTGACGGTCCGTGGAGCCCAGCCCTCGTTGCCCTATTTCGATCAAGTCCACTCTCGGCTCTAAAGCTCTCTTGGTGTATCCTAAAGTCGTCCATCCTGGAGCGAATCCGAATACGCAACCCGTGAGCCAACCAGCGCCAGCCGTCGGCCATTGAACCAAGACTCGTCCACAATCCTTCATTTTCAATTGGTAACCATGTCCCTGTCGACCCTCGCACGATCCGGCTCGCTCTTGCTCTCGATTTGTATCCCGCTTGCAATGGTCGGCTGTCAACCCAAGGCTTCCAACACCTCCTTGCCTCCTGCATCGCCCGACAAACCCAAAATCGCTTTGGTCATGAAGTCGCTAGCCAACGAGTTCTTTTCAACCATGGCCGAGGGAGCAAAACAGCATCAATCCCAAAACTCTCCGCAGTACGAGCTGATCGTCAACGGCATCAAGGACGAAAGGGATCTTGCCCGCCAAGCTGCCATCATCGACGAAATGATCGCCGCCAAAGTCCAAGCGATCGTCGTCGCTCCGGCCGACTCCAAAGCGCTCGTTCCCGTTTTGCGCAGAGCCAAACTCGCTGGACTGGTCGTGGTCAATATCGATAACAAACTCGACGAGGAAATCCTCAAAGCCGAATCCTTGACCGTCCCCTTTGTAGGTCCGAATAACCGCCTGGGCGCCCAAAGTGTCGGTCAATACCTAGCGAAATCTCTTAAACCAGGAGACCAGGTCGCAGTGCTCGAAGGCATCCGAACCAGCTTCAATGCAACCCAAAGACGCTTGGGATTCGAACAAGCGATGAAAGATGCCGGAATACAAATCGTCGATAGCCAAAGCGCCAACTGGGAAACCAATCAAGCCAATACCATCGCCGCCTCGATGCTCAACGCCCACCCCGATCTCAAAGCCATCCTAGCCGCCAACGATTCGATGGCTCTAGGTGCCATGGCTGCAATCAAAGCCGCCAATAAAACCGATACCGTCCAAGTCGTAGGCTTTGACAATATTTCGGCTGCCCAGGAAGCGATCCGACAAGGCAAAATGCTCGCGACGGCAGACCAACATGGCGACCAACTGGCCGTCTACGGAATCGAACTTGCGCTGAAACTCCTCCAAGACCCGAACTCGATTCCCGAGGACCGCGAAACCCCCGTCGATCTGATCACCGCCGGTAGCCTCCCTCAATAACGGATCTCCCAAGTGCTGAAACTCGATGCCCTGACGAAAGATTTCGCGACGCGCGCGGTCGATCAGGTCAGCTTGGAATTCGCCCCAGGACAAGTCCACGCGCTTCTAGGAGCCAACGGGGCCGGCAAAAGCACCCTTTGCAAAATGATCGCAGGATTGATCCAGCCATCCCAAGGTTCCATGCTTTTGGACGGTAAGAAATATTCGCCAGACTCGAAACGCCAAGCCCAAAGCGCCGGTGTCCAAATCGTCCATCAAGAACTCAATGTTCTTGCAACCCTGACGCTCGCTGAAAACCTTTTCCTCTCGAATCTTCCCAACCGCTGGGGGATCCTCAGCCGCCGAACGATGCACCGCCGAGCCTGCGAAATCCTCTCCGATTTCGGACTCGGGGACCTCGATCCTCATGCCCTTGCCTCAAGCCTCGGAGTCGGCCAACAACAACTGCTCGAAATCGCCGCAAATACCTGGCAACCTACCCAAGTCCTCATCCTCGATGAACCCACCGCGGCGCTGAGTAACAGAGAATCCCAACGGCTTTTTGAGAAAATCCATTTATGGAAACACCAAGGGGTCGCGATCCTCTACATCAGCCACCGTCTCGCTGAGGTCCAAGCCCTTGCGGATCGAATCTCCATTCTCCGCGATGGAAAACTGCAAGGCACCTGGTCACGCGGTGAACTCCAAGAATGCGATATCGTCTCCCAAATGACCAACCCGTCAAAATCGATGGCCCCAATAAGCTCGACCCTCAGGCCAAGTCCAGCTGTGTCCACAAGACAAGCCCTGAGGGTCGAGCAACTCTGGCTCAGCCCCAAAGTTCAAGAAGTATCGTTCTCGCTTCGCGCCGGAGAAATCCTCGGAGTCGCAGGGCTCGTCGGCTCCGGTCGTACCGAACTGCTCCGCGCGATCTTCGGCGCTGATCGCGCCTCTGGCGGTTCCCTGCAAGTTGCCGACAAACCAGCCTGCAAGCCTTTTCGTAACCCCAACGAAGCCGTCCGGTCCGGGCTCGTGATGATCAGTGAGGACCGCAAGGCCGACGGATTGCTTCTGACCGAATCGATCGCAGCGAACATCCAACTCCCGATGCTCGATCGAACTGGATTGGGCCGTTTCGCTTTGACACAAGCCCGCCAAGCCCGTTGCCTAGCCGAAACTTATTGTCGAGATTTGGCGATTCGATGCGATTCGTCCAACCAATCCGTCGGGACGCTCAGCGGCGGGAATCAACAAAAAGTTGTACTTGCCAAATGGCTCGAACGCGATGGTGCCGTATTCCTTATGGACGAACCGACGCGCGGGATCGATGTCGCTGCGCGCGAACTGGTCTATGAAGTGATCCGGAACTTGGCCAAAGCAGGAAAAGGGATTCTCGTCGTCAGCAGCGATCTTGAAGAACTCATCGGACTGTGCGATTCGATCGGGGTGATGTCCAACGGCCGCTGGACGACGAGCTTCTCGGGCCCGAACTACGAACCCCAAGCCATCTTAGAGGCGATGTTTGCCGGCTACTCGCCCCCTTGAATTGTACAACCCCTTGATGAAAGACAATGCCGTGAGCTCCAACCGCCCAATCCAACAGACCCTTGCAACCTACGGTGGCCTGCTTGTCGCGATCCTCGTGCTCTTGGGCTTCTTCGGTGTGTTCGCCAAGAATTTTCTGACCACGACGACCCTTTTGACCATGGCCAATTCCATCCCGGACATCACGGTTCTGGCCGTCGGCATGACGCTCGTGCTCATCGCCGGTGGTATCGATTTGTCGGTCGGTTCGGTCCTAGCCCTCTCGGCGTGCTTCCTGGGGTGGTTGATGGTCGACCTGAAACTTCCCTTGTGGCTTGCGAGTCTAGGCGCCATCGCGCTGGGAGCTTGCTGCGGTGGACTCAATGGCTGGATCAGCTCTGCGTTTCGTATTCCGGCCTTCATCGTGACCCTCGGGATGCTGGAAATCGCTCGCGGAAGCGCGTACTGGATCACCGATTCGAACACCAAATACGTCGGTTCCTCACTCGGATGGTTCTCCGATCCGATTGCACCTTTGGGTGTCTCAGCCTCTTTTCTGATCGCCGCTGCGGTCGTGCTTGCCGGTCAGTGGCTCTTGCACCAAACGGTCTTAGGTCGTCTGGCCATAGCGATCGGAACGAATGCCGAATCGGTCCGCATGGCTGGAATCCGCACCACGGCTCCGATGGTCACTCTCTATGCGATTTGCGGCGGTCTGTGCGGACTTGCTGGGATGATGCAGTCCGCTCGGCTCTCGACGGTCGATCCGAACTCCGGCGCCGGCATGGAACTCAGCGCGATTGCTGCTTGCGTCATCGGCGGCACGAGCTTGCGAGGGGGACAAGGCTCGGTCGTCAGGACGTTCTTCGGTGTCCTGGTGATCTCGATTTTGCAAACCGGGCTGGCTCAACTAGGTGCAACCGACCCGATCAAAAGGATCGTCACCGGAGGGGTGATCATCCTATCTGTACTGCTTGATTCGCTTCGGAAACAATCCGCGATTCGATGAAGCGACGTATCGCCTCAAAAAGTTCCTGACGCTCTGGCTCCCAATGCATGTCGTGGAAAAGACCTTGCCACTCGATCCAAGTGCAATGCTCCTTGGCCCGATCGGCAAACTCTCGACTGGCCTGACAAGACGTGATTCGATCGTCGGTTCCATGCATGAGCAACAGCGGCGTCTCTAGTTCCGACGCATGGTCGATAGCCCATTGTCCCGCCTCGAGCATCGAGAGTCCAAGCGCCGCCGAGACCCGTTGGTGTACCATCGAATCCTCGACATAAGCCGCAACGCTTCGTGGGTCTCGCGAGAGTTCCTTGGGCTCAATCGCCGTCGAAAGGGTCAACCCCGGCCACCATCGACCCAAGAGCCTGGCAACACGGAGTTTCCATGCCGGGGGAGGAAAGGTCGTGCGAAGCAGCGGACTGCATGCGATGACCCCTGCGAGCTTGTGCTTCCTTCGCATCGCATAGTTGATCACAATACTGCCGCCTAGGCTTTGTCCATAAAGTAGGACTGGAACCCCTGGGTAGACGCGATGGAGGTAGGACTCCAGAGTTCCGATGTCATCGAGATAGGCTTCAAAATGCGGCAGTCCTCCGCCGGTTCGTCCATGTCCGCGTTGATCGATGGCAAGTACGGTGGCTCCATCGGCGACAAAGTAATCGGCTACATGCGCATAACGCTGCCCATGCTCTCCAAGACCATGCACAATCCCAAGGATATATCTCGGTGCGATCGTCTCGGAACACCACCGTCGCATCATGAGCTTGACGGCTTGCTCTTGCTCTCCGAGCGGGTACTGCGGAATGTAAAAATCGTGAATTTCCATCCGCTGGTTTCTCCTTCGATCCTCAGATCGATTCGCTGTGGTTGATCGTATCGATGAGCTGCCGCAGTCGCCCGAGATTTCTACGGTTGAAGTGAAATGTAAGACGCGGTAGATGAGCAAGTTCCGGTTCACCACTCTCCTCGGGAAGCGCGGCGACCTGTTCGATGCGACCCGAAACAACGATATCCGAAAATTCGGTATTGAGCCGATCGAGATGCTCTGGGCTCAAAGGACCCGTCAGCCGCATCGCGAGGGTATCGTTGACATAACGCATGCTATGATAGACACGATAGAATCGAAGTATCTCTTCGATGGCTTCTTCATTCCTGTCGGTGACTTTGTACAGATGGACATCCTCGGAACTGATCCACCCATCGGCAAGCAACTGCTGGCCAAAAAACTTCTCGACATTTTTCCAATAGGTTCCACCTGGCTCATCGACCAGGACCATCGGAAAGAGGGACTGCTTGCCGGTTTGCAAGAGGGTCAAAACCTCGAAGGTTTCGTCGAGTGTGCCGAATCCACCCGGGTAACAAACCACCGCGCTGCACTCTTTGACGAACATCAGTTTGCGGGTGAAGAAGTACTTGAGCGTCACGAGTTTCGGATCGCCATCGATCACGGGATTGGCCGACTGCTCGAAAGGGAGCATGATATTCAGGCCCATCGAGAGTTCTCGGCCAGCACCCTTGTGACCGGCCTCCATGATCCCTCCGCCGGCCCCTGTAATGACCATCCATCCGTGATGAGCCATCTGTTTGGCAAACGATTCTGCTTGCCGGTAGGCTGGATGATCTTCCTTGGTTCGAGCCGAACCGAAGATGGTGACCTTGCGTCGCCGCTGAAACGGCTGGAAGACTTTGAACGCATAGCGCAGTTCGCGGAGCGTTCGAGAGAGAATTTTAAGGTCGCCTCGTGACACATCGCCGCTTGCGAGTTGCTCGACCGTCCGCCTCATCATCTCGAGCAAGTCGTGATTGGAGAGCAACGAGGCAGGCTCATCGGCCGGAGTCGAACGTTCTTTCTCCCGCTCCCCGAGAGCCTCGGGGAGTATGTTCCATGGCACCTCGGGCGGCTTGTGTTCATCCATGTCAGTTTCGACCCATCTCTGGGACGCGTTGACTAGGTAGGTTTGACTGGGCTCTTGTCGTCAGCACCATCTTCGGGAAGGTCATCGTACTTCGCTTCGGGCAGCGACTGAGAAACCGGAGCGACGAGGAATTCGACAGCGAACTCTTTAGGCTCCTTCTTGAGGATGGAATCGCCTTTAACGGTCGTCAGATCCGAAGCCGCAACGATACGCTCGATGACGAGTCGCTCGATGATTTGGTTTCGCAGTGCGTCCATCTGGCCAGTTCGATCGAGCTTGGCCTTGACCTGTCGAACCGTCGAATCGCTTTGCTCACTGATCAACTTGATCTCAGCTTCGTACTGCTCTTCGGTAGGTTCGATTTTCAGATCCTCCGCGATTTTTTCCAGAACAAAGTGCTCTCGGAGGGCTTCGCGGGTGAGCTCTTCAATATTCCGACGCATCGAGTTGACGACGGTACGAATTTGGTCATCAGAAAAACCATTGCGTCGCATCTCCAATACGCGGCGTTGGAGTTCGCGTTCGGCTTGACGTCGAACCATTCCAGATGGAAGTTCCCAGTCTGCCCCAACGGTCAATTCCTTAGTGATCTGATCGCGTAAAAGCTGATTTTGATGGTATTCGCTCTGACGGGTCAATTCGCTACGAACGAAATCTCGCAACTCATCGGTATCGTCAAAACCCAAAGAAGAAAGTTGGGCACTGTTGAGTGCCTCGACGTTGACCCTACGGATCTCTACGACCTTGAAGGTCGCATCGACTTCCTGGCCTCGCAAGGCCTCGTTGAGCGAGGTTTCCATGACCTTGACTTTGGTCGAAATACGGTCGCCCTCTTTGGAACCGGACATCAGCTCACCGAAGTTTTCGATGATGCAGTCGGCAAGGCTCAATTCGGCACGAAGAATCACCAGCGATTCCTCGAATCCGCTGATACGACGGCCACCCTGAGAGAATTCCGCGTCGAGGACCAGACGATCGCCAAGCTGGGCTTCGCCATCCCAGGGTTCTCCCGGGGTGATCCGATCAAGGGTACGGACCAATTGGGTCTCAACCTCTTGTTCAGTCAAGGTAAACTCGGTCTTGGTCAGTTTGAGTCCTTCCCACTTGGGCGACTGAAACTCCGGACGAACTTCGATCTTGAACTCGAACGTAAAATCTCCCGAGTCCGGAAGCTTCACAGCCCCGTAATCCATATCGGGTTCGGCAATCGCCGAGATATCTCCACCTTCGGTAATCTGTTGGAGACTGTCCATGACCAAGCTGCTTTTGACTTGGTCTGCGACGGTCTTCTTGAACCGCGACTCAAGAAGCTTCCGAGGGATCTTCCCCTGCCGAAATCCTGGCAAATCTGCTCTAGGTGCGATCTCGCTGTAGGCTTCGCGAAAATAGCGATCGATCTCTGCACGAGGCACCGTCACGACGATATGCCGCTGGCAAGCCGCGGTTTGATCGATCTTGACCTTGAAATCCAACTTGCCCTTGGCCTCGGTATCGACTGCTGACATTCGTAACTCGCAAAGCGAAAATAAGGTAGTGAAGACAGAATAAAAAAAGGGCTTCTTTCAGGCAACCAAGAGCGGGTGATGGGATTCGAACCCACGACAACAACGTTGGCAACGTTGTGCTCTACCAACTGAGCTACACCCGCACACACTAAGCCTGATCAAAACCCTTAGGTCTTATTTTTGAGTCAAAACGCTACTCTGGACGAGCATTTGAGCCTGTCCGGGCAACTTTCAACTCCCTTGAAATTAACCGAAACCGGGATTCGGATCAAGCCTACTTTGGCTTTCGAGCATTTTTCTCTCGAAGCGAAACGCTCAGGCCTGCTCCTGATGCCCGTTTTGGAGGCCAGTTTTTGGCGGCATTTTTTGAATCGAGCTTGGCTGGACGCCCAACCTCCATTTTTGCTATGACTCGTGCCTTGTCCAGCTTTTGACAAAGTCTTTCGATAGGGAGATCCCACCATGCGTCCTGATCCTAGATCGTTCCGCTTGTCGATGTGCCCGTGTATCCAGTCGGAAATGGGGCTCATGGGCCGCTTGTGCCTGCTGCTTTTTTGGATTTTGAATCTGCAAATCTCGACCCAATGCCTCTTGGCACAGGCTCCCTTAGACCCAGCTTCGCGACAGGCGATCTTCAATCCGTTCCAAGCGGCAAAACCGACCCTACCTGCCACTACCCAAAAATCGCCCGAATCGCCCGAATCGGCCGGCCAGGTCGCCTCGGTCTTCGAGTCCGAGCCGGAGTGGCTCGAATGGATCGCTTCGAAAAACTCGAAATCCAAATCGAAATCTGCCTGGAGTTCCTGGTGGCCTAGCGGCTCGAAAACCAAAACCGCCCGGCCCGTTCGCAGTTATGAAACGAACAATAAAACTCTCTCGCAGCGGTTGTCGATGTCCAGCAAGCGGATGTGGAACAAAACCACAGAATGGCTCGATCCTTACCCGGATCCAAAACCTCCATCCGAGGCGAATTCGAAGAAGTCCAGTTGGTTTTCCTCCTGGGGCAACGCTTGGGGCGCTGAACCCAAAAAACAAAGCCAATCGGTCTCGGACTTCATCGGACAAGAGCACCCGCGCTGAGGATCTGTCCGTGCCGTTTGCGCACCTTGCTTCAAGCAAAACGCTCTTGGAGCGAAAGAACATCGACGACCTTGTTGCGGCTAGCTTGCATGGCCTCTACGGCCACTCGACCGGCCGATAGGGTGGT
>JAJTEK010000034.1 GCA_021299695.1 Pirellula sp.
TCGTGCTCGTGCTCGTGCTCGTGCTCGTGCTCGTGCTCGTGCTCGTGCTCGTGCTCGTGCTCGTGCTTGTGCTCGTCGCTCGTCGCTCGTCGCTCGTCGCTCGTCGCTTATCGCTTATCGCTCGTCGCTCGTCGCTTATCGCTTATCGCTTATCGTTTGTACCCTACAGCTCTTCGAGACGCTCCTGGATCCAAGCGACAATCGCTGCGCGATGGTTTTGACTCAACACCCAAGGATCGATTTGGATTCCCAGGCTCATAGCTGCAGCCACGGCGATATCGACCGAGCGGACTCCTTCGTACTGCGATACGCGTTTTCCCTCCTCGAAAATCGTGCTCCCCTGTTCCGAAAAGTCGCTTTCAAACACATCCCGCAAACGGGCGATCCAATCCTCCGGGACCCGCTCGGATCGGCAGTGCTGGCAAGACCAGATTTCATCTCCGTCGCATGCCGAGAGCAACCTCAGTGCCAGCGGTTTTGGGATTTTCGAGAGTCCTTTCGCCATTGCCCGTCCTGTCTACTGCGTTCCGTTTGACTTGGTTTTGGTGTATATTCGACCCCCCATCGATCGAAGGACTCTTATCATTACCTCTTCGGCTAGAAATTCCAAGCGATGACGCACCCCCAGACCATTGCGCGCGTTGAAAACCTTATGGATCCCGATGCCAATATTCTGCTGAATATGGACATCGAACAAGCAGAGCGGCTGGCTCTCCGAGATGGGGATCGACGATCAATTCCACGCCTCGTACACCCGAATGGTTCCGGCCCACTATGTCGTCGAGATCGAACTTGTCGGATGCCCCGATCCGAACCCGCTTTACACCCGTTACTTTCAGCCCGAGCGCAATCGATGGTCGAACGATCTCGATTCGATCGGAGCCAAGTACATCGGGCAACTGGCCACCGAATGCGATGCTTGGTTAGAGCGTATCGATGAAAAAGAGCCCATCGGTGTCCTCTTTTCCGGAGGGATCGATAGCGGCGCGGTCCTCCTGGTGCTCCACCATCTGATGCTTCGACGGGGACAAGCCCCTCAGAGGCTCAAGGCCTTCACACTCAGCGTCGATCAGCGTGCCCAGGATGCTCAACAAGCCAACGAGTTTCTCAAACAATGCGGCTTGCAGATGCTCCATGAAGTCCTCGACATACCGAGCCATAAACTCGATTGGCGACGGGCGGTTCATATCACGGAAGACTATAAGCCTCTCGATGTCCAAGCCGCCACGATGGGCTTAGCCCTCTGCGAAGAGATCCGAGACCGGTACCCGGATTGGAAGTATCTGGTCGATGGCGATGGAGGGGACGAAAACCTTAAAGACTATCCTATCGAGGATAACCCCGAGCTTACGATCCGAAGCGTCTTGAACAACCTGATGCTCTACCAAGAAGGTTGGGGAGTCCACGCGATCAAGCACTCGCTGGTCTATTCCGGAGGCCAGAGTCGTGGCCACGTGCGGACTTGGGCTCCAGCCAAAGCGATCGGCTTCCGAGGATTTAGTCCATTTGCGCTGCCGCGAGTGATCGAAATCGCCGAAGGAATTCCCTTCATCGAATTGACCGACTGGGATCACGGGAAACTCTATGAGCTTAAAGGTCAGATCGTTCGTCGCGGAGTCCAACAGATCACCGGGATGGATCTACCGGTGTTTCCTAAACGCCGCTTTCAGCACGGCGCACTCGACGCCCAAGTCTTCGAAGCGACGTTCCCGAAATACGAGGCTGCTTATCGTCGCGAGCTACTGAGCTACTTTTCTTGAAAACTTGGTCTGCAAAAAGACAGAGAAGAATTCAACGCAAAGTCGCAAAGGCGCAAGGACGCTAGGGGAAGACCAAGAAGAATTCAACGCAAAGGCGCAAAGGTCGCGAAGGGAAATACGAGAAGAAAAAAACAAGAAGATCGGTCATCGGTTTAGATCGGAAGCAAATTTCCCCTACCCTCTAATCCCTATTCCCTATTCCCTATTCCCTATCCCCTATCCCCTATCCCCTTCTCTATTCCCTTCTCTATTCCCTTCTTCCTTGCGTCTTTGCGTCTTTGCGCCTTTGCGTTTTCCGTTCTCGGTTTTCCGGTTTTCGTTCCCAGACTACCTTGCGATATCGAATGCGTAGATCAGATCCTGGTCGCGGATGATTAGTTTTTGGCCGGCGATGACTGGGTGGGCCCATATCGCGCCTCGCTGGCGGTCCCCGGACCATTCCGATGGAAGCTTGACCGAGCCCTTTTCTTGCCAACCGTCTCGAGAAGGTGCGACCAAGTAGCAGACGCCTTCGGAGTCATCGTAGCAGTAGAGCATTCCATCGGCCATGGCGATCGAGCCCGAGCGAGTTTTCCCGGTCTTGTGGTTCCACAGGATGTTTCCTGTCTTGAGGTCTTGGGCGACCCAAGCACCGCGCAACGCGCTGGTAAAGCCGTAGATCGTCCCTTCGTTGAGCACGTAGCCGCCGTGGTGGTTCTCCATGCTTTCTTTATCGAAGTGGTAGATCTCATCTGCCGTGACTTTGCCACCTTGCGAGGAGAGTTTTACCAAGGTGTTTCCGGCTTTGTAGGCCGAGGAGTGGTAGACTTGGTCCCCAACGATGATCGGCGTGGGGATGACTGCAGTTTTGTTACCGGTCGTTGGGCTGGTGAATTGATGTTCGCCCGTCTTGGCATCAAATGCCACCATCCCGGATTTGGCTGCCGTGATGTAGATAGGCGTTTGACCGACGTTGGTTTTCATGATTGAAACGTACTGGGAGGCATCTTCGAATCCTTTGGACTCGTAGACTTTTTCGCCAGTCTTCTTGTTCAGACCCACCAGAAACGTCTTGCCAACCGGGGTGCAAATCAGGTTGTCTCCATCGATCAGCACCGATTCGCTATAACCCCATTGCGGGATCCCGCCACCGAAAGCCTTGATCAGGTTCTTGCTCCAGATGACCGATCCGTCGGCGACGTTCAGGCAGGCAAGATCGCCCAGATCGCTCAGGAAGTACGCATGGGCGCCATCGACGGTAGGTGTGCTGCGGGGCCCGCCTCCCCAACCCGTTAGGTAGTCATTCGATTGGGTGCCTGGTCCGATTCTCTGGCCCCAAAGCTCCTTGCCGGTTTTTGCATCCAAGCAGATCGCTAAGGTATCTGCGCCCCGTTGGCCCATGGTGTACAAGCGTCCATTGCTAACGGCGCTCGATGAGTATCCAAGCCCTGCGGATTCGTATTTCCAAGCCAGCTTGGGGCCACCCTCGGGCCAGGACTTCAGGAGGTTCTGTTCGGCGGCGATTCCATCTCTTGCTGGACCACGCCACTGAGCCCAATCTCCGTCGTCGGCCATCGAAGCCGTTGGAGCCGATCCGATGGAGATCGATGCGGCCAAAAACGCCTTGGAAAAGAGTGCTAAACGATTTTTCTTAAGGCTGGAAATTGCGGTGGGTCGCATCGAGGGATGTCCTGTTGTCTTGGAAATTAGGGATCTGAAACGGAGCCAATGAGGGCCAAATCAGGCCCAGCAACGAGCGAATCGACTCCGGCTGACGAAGTGAAGCTCATGGACGATTGTATCGGATTTCTACGAGAAATGAACGGTCAAGGACCGCTCAGGGCTAGCCTTGGGTTTATCGCTGGTAGATCGGCAAGTAATGGTACTTGACCGAAAGGCTCAAAATGGCCATGGAGGTGCAGTAGACTGAGCCTGCGTTTTGTTCTTCGCCGGAGGAGGATTCCCAGGCTCCGTTTTCTTTCTGTTTTGAGAGCAACATTTCCGAGACGATACTCGCGGCGCGTTGGGCATGCGAACCTCCTCGCTGGTGCATGCCTTGGGCAAAGTAATACAGCCCATAGAGAATGAACCTCTCGTTCCACTTTGGCGGGTGCTCCAGGAGCCAATCGGCAGACCCGGAGACCAGGGGCGATTCGTATTGTCCGCAGACTTGCATGGCTAGAAGTCCTGCGGAGGTCATGGTAAAGGACGGGCCGCCTCCGTTGGGTTCATAAGAAAACCCGGCCTTGGGATCTTTCGGATTGCCTTGGGCGTCTACTTGGGAGGTAAACGAACGCTTCAAGTACCCGATCGCGTCGTCGATGGTTGCCGAAGAAACGTCGAGCCCATCATTTTTGGCGCTGCGCAAGGCCATGACTTGCCAGACCGAGACCGAGAGGTCGCTGTCGCCCGCGTCCGGAGTGTATCGCCATCCACCACGCGCATTGGACCCCTTCTTGATGCGCTGACTCCGAACGATCAAGTCGATCGCTTTTTGACAAGCATCATGCAGTTGCTTGTCCATCTCCGCATCGACTCCCATGCCGAGCATTTCGGTGAGCATGAGCGTGACGATCCCGTGGCCGTACATGCGCGAACCGTCGGCGGCTCCGAAATACCCGGATTTGTCCTGGCGTCCCTCCCCCAAGAGGTACCTTAAGGCTCGCGTCATGGCGACCCCTTCGGGGGTGGCATCCGAGGGTTGATGACCGACGGCGGCCATCGCCATGATCGCCAGCGAGGTCATCGCATTTTCGTGTCCGCGATCGGAGATCGAGCCATTTTGTTTTTGTTGAGAAACGAGGTATTGAATGGCTTTGTTGACCCCCGCATCGATTTCATCTTTGCGAAATGAGTCTTGGCCGTGCGATTGGACGGAGGTGGTAAGTCCAAGTGCAAGGCCAAGTCCCAACGAAGCGAAGGTTCCCACCGCGTTGAGCAAACTCGCATGCCCGAGTCGGGTTGTGTGCGTGGCCGGATCTACGCATGCCGACATGCATGCCGACACGATCCGGCGAGCCAGTGGGAGTGCATTGCGGACTAGTCGGTTAGATATCATCGGCTTTCTCATTGACTTTTTCGAGGATGTCCAGAAGGACTCGATCGACCTCGATCCCCTCGGCTTGGGCTTCAAAATTCAAAAGGACGCGATGCCTCAGGGCTGGCAGGTAGACGCGTCGAATGTCTTCGTAGCTGACGTTGTATCGTCCGTCGAGCAAGGCGCGGACTTTGGAGGCCAGCGCGATGGTCTGAGCGCCGCGGGGGCTGGCTCCCCATCGGATGTATTGGTTGGTGATTGCTGGAGCAAGCGCGCCACCTGGATGCGTGGCCAGGACCAATCGCGCGATGTAATCTTGTACGTGTTTGGCCAAGACGACTTGTCGGATCAAGCCTTGCCATTGGACGATCTCAGCTCCGTCCATAACCTTCTCGGGCCTGATGGTGAAGTTTCGTGTGGTTCGATCGATGATGGTATTGAGTTCCTCGCGGTTGGAGTACCCGACGACGAGCTTGAAGAGGAATCGGTCGAGTTGGGCCTCAGGGAGCGGATAGGTACCTTCTTGTTCGATGGGGTTTTGGGTGGCCAGGACGAAGAAGGGCTTTTGCAGTTCGTACCTTGTTCCTGCTACAGTCACGGTCCCTTCCTGCATGGTCTCGAGGAGTGCTGATTGCGTCTTGGGAGTCGCTCGGTTGATTTCGTCGGCAAGGCAGATCTGGGTGAAGATAGGGCCCTTTTGGAATTCGAAGCGTCGCTTGCCTTCCTCTTCGACGATCATGTTGGTCCCGAGGATGTCCGAGGGCATCAAATCGGGGGTGAATTGGATCCGATTGAAATCCAGCGATAGGGTTTCCGAAAGGGTTCGAATGAGCATGGTTTTCCCGAGCCCTGGGACCCCTTCGAGCAGGCAATGGCCGCCGACGAACATGGCCGTAAGGACGCCATTGACGATCTCATCATGGCCGACGATGACGCGACCGATCTGTTCGCGGACTGAGGCGAAGCGTTCGCGGAATTCTTGGGCCTGTTGTTGCATCGACTCTGCGACGTTGGACATGGACAGGGACTTTCTATCGAGAAGGGCGGGGTCAGTAGAGGAACGAGTCAGTTTTGGTTTTTCTTCGCTTTGCGTTTGGCTTCCAGAAGCCTTGCTGTGTAATCCTCGCTCTCGGAGTTGGACTTCGATTTGGCGGCAGAGTCCGATGGAACAGGGCCACTAGATTTCAATTCGGCAACTTTGAAGTCTGCGGTTCCAAAGGCATCGCGCGAAGAGGGGTTGGGATTGGATTCGAGCGGGTCGGGCAGTTCCATGGAGGTGGAGGATCGCTGTTTTTCCAGATCATTGGATACTTGTGATTTGCTCGACCGGAGCCTTTCGAGGCTCTTTTGCCTTGCAAGATCGACTTCGGAGGTTTTGATTTGGCTCATCAAGGCAGCGAGCTTTCGAAGTGGCCAGCCGAAGTCGACTGCGACGCGTCGGATGAATACGTCGGCCAGAAAGAGGCTTGCACCCAGGAGCACAACCAATGGCCAGATATCCTTGAGCGAGCGGGCCGGTGGGAGTCCTGGTCGGTAGGTATCGAAGCGCAGGAGTTCCTCCATGTCGGTGTCGTTCAAATCAGGTAGGACTTTGCCTGTCTGCCCTCCTCGTGGGGTACTGTTGGCAAGCTGTTCGATCAGGCGCATGTTGGCTTGACGGATTCTGTATTCATCAGAGAAAGGAACATTCACGCCGGTCGTGAAGATTTGCCTGTCGGACCCCGGGACAATGCTCAGCATGTAGCTACCTGCTTCTTCTGGAGTGAATTCGCCGATGTAGCGACCGGGGGCTTGTTGTCGCATCGCAATGGATTTTGGCACAAGGTCTGGACCGACGGCCGTCGCGTTCATATCGAGGAAGTTTAGAAATTTGTCTTCGCTATCCGAGGCGTTGACGATGATCTGCACCCGACCGTCCTTGACCTGGGTTGCAATGTTGTACTTGTCATCGTTCCTTTGGGTCCGCATCGTCCAGCGGACCAGTTGAGAGAAGAACTGATCGTAATAGGGAGAGCCGACCCAATCGCTAGCCCAGCGTTTGCCCGCATCGGAGGTAAAGACAGCCGTTCGGCCAAGTCCATAGTTCCAAGTCGCCAGCAAGGACGCATTCTCAGGTTCAGCAGGTTTGGATGCCAGTAGCGGGACTTCGACCAATGGGCTGTCCTTGACCTCGGTCAGGACGAATCCTCGAAGCCTTGGCAGATCGCCTTGGATTCCCGAAAGGATTTCGTGGTTGGGTAGACGAACCAGTGGTTGTACACCTCCCTCGGGTTCGAAGATGACGGGTCTTGCGACGCGTCGCGCTTCTCTCATGAAGATCTTCGGCAACGCGGCGGCGTTGGTCACGACGTAGTAATTGCCCCCGGTCACTTTGGCGATTCGATTCAATTCAGCGGTGCCGACGGTCCCGTGGGAGCCAACAGCCACCGTACTGATCTTGATCTGGTTTTTCGTAAACTCGCTCAATACCTGCGCCGATGCCGGGGTGGGATCCCCGTCGCTGATGATGATCATATGCTTGATCGCTGCCGGAACGTTCTTGAGCGAGCGGATAGCAAGCTTCAAGGATGAATCGAAATCGGGCATGTCCCCGGGCATCATTTGAGAGAGTCTCGATCGCATCATCCTGCCGTGGTCGCCGACTTTGAGCATGCCGTCGGATCCACCCCAGAGCCAAGTATCGCCGGTCGCATCGTACTTGATTACACCGCAGTAGTCTCCTGGCCCGAGGGACTCCAAGGCCGACTTTCCAATGACCTTCTGCCAGTGGTTTCCTTCGGGCATCTCCGATGCGTGCATGACCATGGCCAGCGCGCCGACTGCCTCGACTTTGGTGTTTTTTATGGTGAAGTTGACCGGCATGGCCTCTTCGAGCTTGGTGTTGCTCCAGCCCCCGGCTCCGAACGCTTCGGGTCCACCGAGCATAAGGATTCCCATCCCGAATTGCCTGGAACTCTGCACCATCATTTCCATCTGTTGGTCGGATATCGAGGAGATCTTGTCCATCGATTCGCCGCTGGTGCGGGGCACCCCGGCGAGGATCACCGAGTCGTAGCTTTGGAGTTCCACGAGGCTCGAAAAGAGATTGTTGGTGGTCCTAAGGTCGACAACGATGTCGTTTTTCCGCAAGGCATCGATTAGGGGTTCGTAGTTGCCGAGGTTGTTCGCATCCTCGATAAACATCACACGCGAGCGTCCGCGCGCGTAAGTAAACGCCGTCGCTCGGTTGTTCTGTGTGATCGTGTCGTCGGTCAAAACGTCGGGGATAAATTCGGCCTCGTAGGTGTAGCCTGCTGTCTGATCGATCTTGTGAGGCACCGGGATGACGTTGATATCTCGATCCAGAACGTAAGGTGAATCGGCTAGGACTTCTGTTTGGCTACCGATTCTTCGCACGACTCGCACCCTTCCTGGAATTTCCGGAGAGGGATTTTCTGAGGTTCCGAAACGATTGATCACGACGCGCGCATCGACCGTTTGACCTTGTTGGACATAACCGGGCACGTCGATCTTTTCGACCATGACCTCGGCGTTGTTGTCCAAGCGTATCGGGACCACATCGATCCCAATTCCGGTTTCGGACAATCGCTTGGCGGCCGTCTCAGCGGTTCCCAGAGTCTGGATTCCGTCGGTCAGTACCACGATCCGCTTGGCCGAGTCCTCGAGGAAGCTTGCCGCGGCGAGCTTTAATGCTCCTTCGAGATTCGTCGCGTCGGGCTTTCCGAAGTTGCTCTCGGGCCGTGACAAAGGGGGTAAATTTTCATCCAGCGGGGGAACTTCGATCGATGCTTCTCGACCAAAGAGGATCAAGCCTGCCCGGTCAAATCGCTTTTCCCGTCGGTGCTTTTTTACGCTGTCGATCGCGAATCGGAGCATCAGTTGGCGTTTGGCCGTCGGGATCGAATCGCTCTGGTCGAGCAGATAGATGACCGTCTGACGATCGCTCGTCCAAATCCACTGAATTCCCGCAAGGGCCAAGATCAACAGCAGCAAGACGAGGCTGCGAAAAATAAGGGCTAGCAAACGCCGGGTCTTTCCAAGTCCCGAAAGGGACTGGCTACCAAGCCACCAAGTGATTGGCACGAGGACCAGCAACGCGAGCATCCATGGATACTCAAAACCAACCTGGAAGTCGCTAAACATAAGAGAAGTTGGTTGTGGACTTTGAAAAAACCGATTCGGGCTTGCCAACGTAGGCTTCCTGATCCTCTTTCGGCCAATTCCATGATCAGAGCCCTAATTATGGTCGAAAATGGGAATGGAATGCCATAAGGCAGTTAAGATTTATCGATGAACGAACCTAAAAAGTCCTGAGCCTCCCGTTTTGATGATTTCCGGGTGGATCGGGGCCATGGAACTAAACCCTCGCCAAGCCGTCGTCCGTTATGCAGATTCTTGGAATCCCCATCGAAGACAATTTTGCAGAAGCCTTCGATATGCTTGCGACTCGCATCGTGATTACGGCGGCCGAACCGGCTTGGGCCGCCCGGGCCGCCGAAGCCATGACCGGGTTTGCAACGAGTGTCATCGGTTGTGGGGTCGAGGCTGGGATCGAGGGAAGTGTCGATCCGAAGGAAACGCCCGATGGTCGACCAGGCGTGGCCGTCTTGGTATTTGCCGTCAATCTCCAGACGCTACAAAAGCAACTCGAAAAGAGGATCGGTCAATGCGTCCTGACCTGTCCTAGCACATCGGTCTTTGCCGGCATGACCAGTGAGCGTCGGATCGCTTTGGGGTCGCATGTTCGGTACTTCGGTGACGGAAAACAGATTTCCAAAAAAATCGGCTCCGAGCGATACTGGCGAATTCCGGTCATGGATGGCGAATTCGTTTGCCAGGAAAACGTCTACGGAACGAAAGCCGTAGGCGGTGGTAATTTTCTGGTGTTGGCCGACTCGCTCCACGGAGCTCTTCACGCTTGCGACGCGGCTGTCGTTGCGATTCGCAAAGTTCCAGGTTGCATCGCTCCTTTTCCAGGAGGAGTCGCTCGCAGCGGATCAAAGGTAGGTTCGAAATACAAATCCCTCAGGGCCTCGACCAACGATGCCTTTTGCCCGACGCTGCGAGATCGCACCGAGAGCCAAATACCTGACGAAGCTACCGCGTGTTTGGAATTGGTTATCGACGGGCTGAGCCCCGAGGCCGTGGCCGAGTCAATGCGGGTGGGGATCCTCGCGGTCTGTCAGGTAGGCAAAGAGCTCGGGGTGCGAAAAATCACCGGAGGCAATTACGGCGGAAAGCTCGGACGCCATCATTTCTATCTAAGAAATGTACTTGAAGGATATGCCAAGGTCTGAGGCGCTTGGGTTTTACTCTTTGGGCGTTTGCGATTTTTCTTGTTTGGCCTTCTGAACTTTGCTGTTGTCTTTAAACGCCTTCTCGAACTTGCCGATCTTTGGGCGGATATTGACTTGACAGTAAGGCTTTTCTGGGTGCTTGATAAAGTAGTCTTGGTGGTACTCTTCGGCGGGATAGAAAATCTTCAGCGGAGAAATCTCCGTGACAATCTTGCCTCGGAAGGTTCGTTTCTTTCGGAACTCTTCGAGGACCTCATCGATCGCGTCTTTCTCTTCCTTGGTCTTGTAGTAAACCACCGAACGGTACCTGGTTCCGTAATCAGGACCTTGTGCGTTTAGACTCGTTGGATCATGGGATTTAAAGAAGATGCGAAGCAGTTCCGCGTAGGATACGATCGATGGGTCGTACTGGATCTGAATCACCTCCGCATGTCCTGTCTGATCGGTCAGAACCTGCTCATAACTAGGGTTTGGCAGGGTTCCGCCGGAGTATCCAGAGACGACCGCATCGACTCCCCAGACGCGCTCAAAGACAGCCTCCTGGCACCAGAAACATCCGCCCCCAAAGACGGCGATACTTCTTTGTTTCTCCCTCAGGGGGGCCCTGGTGTCCTGGCCCAGCGACGGCTCCCATACCCCCAGGGTGATCCAAGACAAAAGGAACAACCACAAAAGCTTGTTTGCATGGAAAGTCGCGTTCATCGAAAGGTCCTCCTAAGAATCGCTAGAGTTTTGGCCTAAGGGTTAGTGGATGCTGAAGAAAAACCTCGTAAGGTGATAGAAGATCGGCGCTGAGAAGCACAGCGAATCGATTCGGTCCAAGACTCCCGCATGCCCCATAACGAGCGTACCATAATCCCGCACGCCTCGGTCTCGCTTGATGGCACTCATGGTCATCCCGCCGGCAAACCCAAGAAAAGAAATCACGATCGCCATGGAGGCGGCTTGCCAAGGGGTAAAAGGAGTGACCCAATAGAGCAATGCTCCGAAGATCCCACTCGATAAGGTCCCGCCAAGGACTCCTTCCCAACTGCGACTGCTGCTGATCTCCGGGGCTACTACACGGTTTCTCCGCAAATAGCTCCATATCCACTGCAACACGTCCGAGAGTTGTGTGATCAGAACGAAAAAGAATAAGAGCCCCGATCGGGACCCCTCCCAAGCTGATCCATCCGAGCGGATCAAATTCAAGTCCAACAATGCCGGCGCATGCGAGAGGCAATATACGCAAATGAGCAATCCGGATTGGATCTGCGCCGATCGCTCCAGAAAACGCTTGTGGTCTCCGGCAATCGCGATTCTCGCCGGAATAAATAAAGACGCATACACCGGGATCATGACACTATAGATCTCGTAAAAATCGATCTTGTGCCCCCAGAAACTCAAACCCGATTGCGAAAGTCCGATCAAGAGGTATTGCAGCGGGGTAAAAACCACCAAGCTCCAGAACAGCGCGCGGTGGTCTCCGCGACGAGTTGGGGTCATGGTGATGAACTCTCGGAAGGCCCAGAAAGATACCAGACCAAAGAGAATGATCGTTCCGATGCGATGCAGGAACATCCCCGAAATCAGAATTGCAAACATCAGCCACCAGGCCCATAGTCGCTGGACAAAACGTTGCACCAAGGCAGGATTGATCGCCGGTGTAGGGCGGTGGCTCAAATTCCTCGCGACAATCGATGCGATGGCCAGAACACCCAAAACCACACTCGCAAGGATGATGGTAGGGAGATCAAGTCCGGTAAGACTCTGTGCGGTTTCATCCATTGCGGAATCGGAAATAGTCTGGGAAACTAGAGGTTTAGCGTTGAAAGGTCTCCGAGTATCTTACCACGCATTCCCAAACCCGGCAGGTCCTTTAATCCAACGTTTCATCGAACAATGCACATCAGGATCGGAACCCGCCACAGCGCACTGGCACTCTGGCAAGCCAATCATATTGCCCAAGAACTAACGAAAGCCGGGAACCAAGTCGAGTTGGTCAAGATCACCACGACCGGGGACACCACGACGAGTCCTTTAGGCCAAGGTGGTGGTGTAGGACTTTTTACCAAGGAAATCCAAAACGCCTTGCTCGACCATCGATGCGATGTCGCTGTCCATAGCCTTAAGGATTTACCTACCCAGCCTATCGAAGGACTGCGACTCTCGGCGGTTCCATCCCGAGAAGACCCCCGCGATTGCTTGGTCTCCGAGCGTTATCGGTCCATCGAAGAATTACCCCATGGTTGCATTGTCGGAACCGGATCTCCGCGCCGACGCGCTCAACTTCTACACCTGCGTCCAGACTTGGACGTGCGCGAAATACGCGGAAATGTCGACACGAGATTGAATAAACTTACCCAAGGCCAATACGATGCAATCGTGCTTGCAAACGCAGGACTCACACGACTGGGACTTGCACAAGCCCTCTCGACGCGTCTGGGGCTCGAGACAATGCTCCCGGCCGTCGGCCAAGGTGCTTTAGGTCTCGAAACCCGCGCCGAGGATAACGAAGCGGCTCAAGCCATCGGCGTCTTAAACGATTCCCAAGCGGAAGCTTGCGTGCGCGCCGAACGCGAAGTTCTAAGAATCCTGCGAGCTGGCTGCTTGGCCCCCGTAGCCGCCTACGCTTCGATCGACCACGGGACGATGGTCCTTCGCGCTAAAGTTTTTTCGGTCGATGGATCGGTCATGGTTTCGGCTTGGGTCCGTCACGCCTTCGAGCTCCAAAACAGTGACGCTCAAAACAATCACTCTCAAAACAGTGAACGATCCGATCATACCCCGGAGGCTCTAGCCCGATACGTCACCGAGAAACTCATCGAGCAAGGGGCCGACCGCTTAATCGAATCAAAAGTCTAGAGCCCTGAGCCTCCCTTAGCCAACGCGCACCCGCTTACTGAAGTTACTCATGCCTCCGCTCAAGAACGCAATCCGAGGCGAGGCACGAGCGCATGCTGTGTAGCTGCAAGTTACGCCTCCGCCGGGACGAGCCCGACGGTAGGCTCTTTGTTGCGGGGCTGGTTTTTTCCTCCGCCGCAGGGCGGCAGACGAGATGAATGGACCGGGGCAAATCAGGGCTCAATGGCTTTCAAGACGCCCTAATAGAGAATGATTTGTCTGTTTTCCATAAAACGCTTGTTGCTTGTGCCCCTAGCCTCGGGTTTTGACGTAGACTGTGAGCGTCGGTAGTCCGTAACCTTGGACCGTCGGCCCCCCTACCCTTCCCCACCCATTGCTTGCTGCAAATCGCCATGCGATCGATCCGCTTGCTCCATGCCGTTGTGACGCACTTTTTTCTCTGCGTTATATTCATCTGCGCTAGTTTGGCAGGCCCACGAGTCCATGCGTTTGCTTCGGAACCCGACGCGGCCCCAGGGCCGGTTAGCATGGTCAACGAGGTTCTCCCAATTTTGACCAAAGCAGGCTGCAACGCAGGGACTTGCCATGCCAAGGCGAGCAATGGTCAAAACGGGTTCCAGCTTTCTTTGTTGGGTTTTGAACCCTTTGAAGACTATCAGCATTTGGTCCTCGAGGGCCGTGGCCGGAGGCTCTCGAACACGGCGCCCGAACAGAGTCTGCTGTTGCTCAAGGCGACCGGCCAAGTTCCCCACGGCGGTGGCGTTCGATTGGATCCGAATTCCGATCCGTATCGGGTGATTGTTGAATGGATTCGCCAAGGGGCTCTGTACGATGGTCAAAGCGCAACGAAACTCCGCTCGATCGAGATCCAACCCTCCGAAGCAATCCTCGCGCCGGGTGCCGAGCAACGGTTAAAGGCGATCGCCAGTTATGAAGATGGATCCCAAAAAGATGTAACGGAGCTAGCACTCTTTGAGTCGAATGAATCGTCGATGGCGACAGTCGACGAGGCAGGTACTGTCAAAGTTCAGGACATCCCCGGCTCGGTATCGATCATGGTCCGATATCAAGGTATGGTTGGAGTGTTTCGCGCTTCGGTCCCCCAAGCTTTCGTGGTGGAGCGATTTCCGGAGGCGAAAAACTTTGTTGACGAGTTGGTTTTCGGCAACCTGAAGAAACTTGGTATTCCGACTTCGGAATTGACCGATGATGCGACGTTCCTTCGGCGTGTTTCGTTGGATGTTGCCGGTCGTCTTCCGACCGAGCAGGAGCTAGCGAGTTTCCTCGCAAACCCTTCGGCTGGCAAACGTGACGATGCGATCGAGCAGTTGCTCGCAAGTGGAGAGTATGCGGACTTCTTCGCGAACAAATGGACGGCGATGCTCAAAAATCGCCGAGATGATGCGAGCGACATCACGTCGAATTTCGCGTTTTACTCATGGGTCCGCGACAGCCTTCTAGCGAATAAGCCTTACGATCAGATGGTTCGAGAACTCTTGGCCGCGACCGGAACGGTTCTTTCGAATCCTCCAGTGGCTTGGTACAAACGGGTCAAGGATCCGAAGAACCAGCTCGAAGATGTCGCTCAATTATTTCTGGGCGTGCGCATGCAATGCGCTCAGTGCCACCACCATCCATTCGAGCGTTGGAGTCAGGATGACTACTACAGCCTAGCAGCATTCTTTAGCCAAGTTGGTCGAAAACCGACAGCGACCCGAGGCGAAGACATGATCTTCCACAAGCGGGGTCTGGCTGGGGTAGCAAATGCCAAGACGGGTCAAATGCGACGACCCGCACCGCTCGGGGAGTCGGTCCAGGAGATTCCGCCCGACCAAGACCCACGACTGAAACTCGCCGACTGGATGGCCGACTCGAAGAATCCATTCTTTGCTAAAGCGGTCGTGAATCGTTATTGGAAGCACTTTTATCGCCGAGGTTTGATCGAGCCCGAGGACGACATTCGCGATTCGAACCCCGCTTCCAATCCGGAACTCCTGGCTGCGCTTGAAGCTCGCTTCATCGCCTCAGGGTTCGACCTGAAGGATCTTGTTCGCACTTTAGTTCGCTCGACAACCTATCAGCTCTCTTCGGTCCCTAACCCGCAGAATATCACCGACCTGCAGAACTTCTCTCGCTATTACCCTCGCCGTCTTGCGGCCGAGGTCTTGCTCGACGCGGTCGATGACTTTGCGATGACTCGCACCGATTTTCCGAACCTCCCTCCCGGAACCCGCGCAATCGCCTTGCCCGACAATAGCTACAACAATGCTTCGCCATTCCTAAAGGTTTTCGGACGTCCCGAGAACGAAAGTGTCTGCGAGTGCGAACGGATTCAAACCTCAAGCCTTGCACAGAGCTTGCATCTGATGAACGCAAACGACGTCAAGAGCAAGCTCGCAAGCGCAACGGGCCGAGCCGAATCGCTGGCCAAGTCCGACAAGACCCCCGAACAACGGGTTGAAGAGATCTATGCGTCAGCTTTCTCTCGAAAACCGACCCCAGAAGAGCTAGCCACCGCCGTGGGCTATCTTGTCGAAGTCCGAGTCGATGCCAATGGTAATCCAATCGATCCAGGAAAATCGATGCGCGAGAACCTTCAAGATCTGCTCTGGGCGATCATCAACTCGAAAGAGTTTTTGTTCAATCACTGATAAGGAATCCTGAGATGACCTCGATCGACCTCCACGTCGCCAAGAAACTTCTATGGCTGATACTCGCTTGCTCGGTAGCCCTGGGTAACGCGGCCGTTTCCAGAGCGCAATCGGTTTGCTTACCCCTGCCCAGACTCCTGTCGATCAGTCCGATGGGCGGCCAGGTCGGTACTTCGTTCGATGTGACTATCGCGGCGGAAAACATGGAGGAGCCTGGCCCATTGCTTTTCGAAAACCCAGCCATCCAAGCCACTGCAAAGCTCGACGCCCAGGGCAAGCCCATCGCGAACCAATACACCCTGACAATCGCTCATGATTGTCCAGCGGGACTTTACGAGGCCCGAGTGCTCGGTCGACTCGGAATTTCCTCGGCACGCATTTTCTCCGTTGGAAAACTCGCCGAAGTAGTCCAGAAGCCGGGCAATACCAACTTGGCCAACGCCATCGAGTTGGCGGTCCCCTCGGTATGCAATGCAGTCGTCAGCACCCGTGCGATCGATTTTTATTCCTTCGAGGCCGTCGAAGGCAAACGCTACATCATCCAGTGTTCGGCAAGAGGAATCGACTCGAAACTCGATCCAGTAGTCATTGTTGGCGATTCCCGAGGAACCGATCTTGTCGCTCAAAGGACCGGTGATACGCTCGATTTTGTTGCCAAAACCGCCGGGAAACACACCATCAAAATCCATGAATTGACCTTCAAAGGAGGACCTGGATACTTCTACCGTCTGAGCATCGAGGAGCTACCGATCGACGCTCCCATGCCGATTTATCCTAGCACCCGCTCGGTCAGCGCCTTTTCCTGGCCACCCTCTGGACTTGCTCTGGAACCCTCAATAGCCGAGCAAGAAGACGTTCTGTCGCAATCGATCTCCCTACCTGCTGACATCTCCGGTCGGTTTTACCCTGCCGCAGACGTCGATACCTATGAATTTGATGCTCAAGCTGGACAGACCTGGTGGATCGAGGTCGCTTCGGAACGTCTAGGACGCCCCACCGATCCATCGTTGATCGTTCAAATGCAAAGCCCGGATCGGTCCGGTTGGCTCGATGTGACCGAATTCAACGACATCTCAAGTCCCATGAAGCCATCGAGCAATGGGTATGCTTACGATGGGCCACCCTTCGATGGTGGATCGACCGATATTCTCGGGAAGCTGGAAATCAAAGAGTCCGGCCATTATCGATTGGTTCTCTCCGACCTTTTCGGTGGTACCAGGAAGGACCCTCGGAATGTCTATCGGCTCGTTGTGCGTCCTGCGCAACCCGACTTCTGCGTGGTCGCCTGGGGGCTGCACATGGAGTTGCGAAACGGTGACCGCAACGCACTCTCCAAGCCCTTGGCACTTCGGGCCGGAAGCACGGTCGCCTTGGAGGTCGTCACCGTCCGACGCGATGGATTCGACGGCGAGATCGCACTGTCGGTCGAAGGACTTCCAACAGGAGTTACAGCCCAAGGGTTACGGATTCCCGCAGGCAAGATGCGAGGTGTTTTGCTGCTGACGGCTGCTCAGGATGCACCTCAAGGAATTTCCAATGCGGTCATTACCGCGACGGCAAAGATCGGTGAACAGACGATCTCGCACCCGATGCAGATGGCACAAATGGTTTGGCCGATCCCCGATGCATGGAGCGAAATCCCAAGCCCGAGACTCGTCTCGGGGATCCCTGTTTCGGTCACTACCTCGGAGCTCGCTCCGATCACCATTGCGCCGAGCGAACGTCGTGTGTATGAAGCGAAGTTGGGCGAGACGCTCAAAATTCCGATGATTCATTCGCTCCGAAGCGAATTTTCCGGAGCTGTCCTGCAGCTCAAAACCATGGGTCCCGGGTTCGATGCAAACCCTCAATTCGACGTGTCGCTTGCTGCATCGAGCTCCGAAGCCATCATCAATCTCGCATCCGTCAAACCCCCTCCAGGCGAATACACCGTTGCCTTTTATGGATCGGCAGTCGCCAAATACCGATACAATCCATTAGCGATTTCGTTGGCAGAGAACGAACTGAAGAAAGCTCAAGAAGAACAACAACGAGCGGCAGAAGTCTTGACGCAGAAAACTCAGGCGCTCGCTTCGATCTCCGCCGAACAAAAATCTGCCGCTGAAGCCGAATTGGCCGAAGCAACCAAGAAAAAACAAGAACTCGACGCCAAAGTCACCGCCGTCCAAGAGAAGCTCAAACGGATCAACGAACAAGCTACCCCGCGAGACACCGCAGAGATTATCATCAGCGAGCCTGTCAACGTGCGGGTCTTGGCCCCTTAAGCGTCCCTCCATGCAAGGTGAAGCAACCATGAAACATGACGACCGATTTTCTGTACTCGGCTCCAATCGCCGAAATTTCCTCACGATGGGTCTCGGGGGCTTCGCTACCCTGAGTCTCCCCGGGCTCCTGCGTCTCCAATCGGCGGTTGCGTCGGATCCAACTGGAAAACCCCGCGAACGCAAGTCGATCATCATGGTCTGGAAGCCAGGTGGGTGCTCCCATATCGATACTTACGATCCAAAGCCGGATGCGACCACCGAGTACCGTGGCCCGTTTAGCACCATCGCCACCAAGGTTCCCGGCCTTCAATTCACCGAATTGCTTCCACGGCAAGCAGCAATCGCAGACAAGTTCACCGTCTTGCGCTCCATGCGACAGACCGCTCCGGGACACCCCGCCGGTTCGATGCAGATGCTCTCAGGGGATCCTGAAACGCGGGATAAACCCAAGCCGAAGTATCCCGATTGGATGACCGTGACGAACTACCTGCGTTCTCGCGATGAGCCTCAACGCGAGAATCCCCTGCCTCGCTATGTCGGGATCAACCCGCCGTTGGAATACAATGGACCTGCCTACCTTGGCGATATGTACTCCCCCTTTACCGTCTCGGGAGATCCGAGCAATCCAAACTTCTCGGTCCCCAACATCGGGCTCTCGGATACCAATGAGGTCCAACGACTTGGCCGTCGAAGTGACTTGAGGCAAAAACTCGATACCCTCACCAGAGCCTTTGACCGCGCCGGTGAACTCGGTGCGCTCGATCAATTCGAATCCCAAGCCATCTCGTTGCTCACGAGCCCGAAAACGAAGGAGGCCTTCGATTTGACCAAGGAAGATGACCGGACACGCGACCGATATGGTCGAAACGCTTGGGGCCAACAACTCCTCATGGCAAGACGGTTGGTCGAAGCGGGGGTCGAAATCCTTACCACCAGCCTGAGTGGACCTTTGTGCGGACGGGTGGGGAATTGGGACGATCATGCCGTAAATCATCACGTCTTCGATGCTCTGCGATTCCGATCCGAGATCTACGACCAAGCCGTCACGGCGCTGATCGAAGACATCTACGAACGAGGACTCGACCAACGCGTCTTGGTCGTCGTTACCGGCGAATTCGGCAGAACTCCGAAAATTGAATACTCACCGAGCACCGGCGCTGGCAACGCCAGCGCAGCGGCCGGAACCATCCAGCCCGGTCGCGACCACTGGCCAAGAGCCTTCTCAAATATCTGGGCCGGCGGCGGTATCCGAACCGGACAAGTCATCGGTGCGACCGACAAGCGGGGGGAAGACCCCATCGAACGAACCTGTTCTGCCGGCGACTTCCTTGCGACGATCTACCATCACCTCGGGATCGAAGCGCATACGACGTTCATCAAGGATTTCAACGGAAGACCCACCCCAATCGTCGATCAAGGCCGACCGATCAAGGAACTCATTAGTTAAAACGTTGAAGGTCCATCCAAACGGCAAGCTAGAACCCAGTTGCTAGCCTATTGAGCTAGCCTATTGGTGCGGTAAAGCACGTCGAACCCGTTCGGGGTTTCGACAAGCTCATACCCTAACGACAGTGCCTCTCGGCGAACATCGAACGTCTGCTCTCGGGTCTGTTGGAACTCCTCGATCGGATCCAAGACGATCAAGTCGTATCGGAGCAACGGCGATTCCAACGCGGGCGCGAGTTTGCGATAGGCCTCTTGCCGCTGAAGAAACTGGCCCACGGTTTCCAAGTCTTGGACACCCAAGAAGTGAGCGGCCAATCGTCCGGTCGACAAGACCCGACATTCGGTAAATGGGGTCGCATCATCGAATCCATTCCTGCGAATGTTCACGATCTGTTCATGGAAGACCCTATTGTCGACCGTTCCAATCTCTCGAGTCGATTGCGCTTGCGGTCCGTATGATCGCGATTTGACATCCGTGAGAGAATCGCAACTCCAAGGAAATTGACCGACGAAGACACTCAGGATCCAAGCCGTGGACAAAACGTATAGGGAGGTTCGACCCGACCTGCGTGGACTCTCGCATTCGATCGCGCCGACAAAGAGGATCGGCAGAATGACGCTTGCGTATTGAAACGCAAGGCTTTGTGCTGGCATGTGTTCCCACAGAAGCAGAACCAGCAGCAATGGAGCGACCCCAAGCAGCGTCCAAGAAAAGACGGGGCGGGAAAAACACACAGCAAAGGGTGCAAAAAGAAACGCGAGGAATGCGATATTACGCTCTCGGAACAGCAGCTCGAAAAAGACCGAGGGCCTCAGCACCGGGGATAAGAGAATCTCCATAGCACCATTGCCCAAGCTGGCGAATCGACCGGTTTGAAATGTGGCAAGCCCACTCAATCGGTAAACCAACAGGAAGGCGATCGTCGCGACGAGCCAAACAGTACCCCAGGACCTTGCAGAGACGCTAGCCCGACCCGCGAGATCGGAATCGTGGCTCGATTCCTTAAGTTCCCCGACGGTGCGTAAAGCTTGCATGGCTGCATAGCAACCGATCGCTGCAATCGCTCCTTCTTCAAAGCTCGCTGCGAGAATCGCAAGCCCAATGGCCCAGAGCCGACGACGACGCACGAGCATCCAGTAGGCAGCTAGGAGGGCAGGAATTGCAAAACTGATAGGATGCCATCCGTAGGTGTAGGCAAGGTTCATTTGCCCGATCGAAGGATAAGCCAACCAAGCAAGCCCCCAGCAGGCTGCATTCGATGGTGTAGCACCCCGGTCGGCGGCGATCCGGTAAACCAACAACGAACAGCCCCCGAGCGCGATCGCTTGCAGAACAAAGACCATCTCCACTCTTGGAACGAGGCTCCAGAGGGGAGCGACCAAGGCCAGACCCGGATTGAAGTGATCCCAATACGTCGTCAAAACCGGGGACTCCATCAAGAAGCCTTGGCCTCGCGAGGTTCGAATCGCGCGCAGCAGGAAATGGCCAAAGTCATTGAAACCTAATTGAAATGCTCGAAACATCGTTTCGGATTGCCAGTACCACCATAGGCAACACACGAGGGTCGCAGCCAGCGTGACTGCACCGGGCAGGTGAAACTGTGCAAGTCGACGCGTGAATTGTCCCTCGGTATTCCTAGCGGGCGATCTTGGAATGCAATAGAAGCCCCAACCGCTGAAGACCGCGTAAAGGATCGGTTCCCACCACCCCACAATCCTGGGCTCTCGGGTGGGGATCTCCGAAAGCGATCGAATCAGAGATATCCCTAGCGGGAGGCAAGCGGCCAGTAAGCAGAGCATGGCGTTTGTACCCAACAAGGGACCGGCGTCTGGGGCCAGTTTCTCTGGGATTTGCATGGGCAAGCTAGGACCGTTGGTTTCCGGGGGAACTTCGTCGCAAGCGAAGCGTCCGGTGCACCAAAAGCCGATGAAGCTCAAAGCCAGGGCCGTCAGCGGCAGGACTCCTACGGCGATGATTTCAAGCCATACAGGCAAACTGGTATACGCCGAGTAGTTGAAGACAAAGTAGGTGCGCGTCGACAATGCAGCGCCGGTGGCGAGCCAGAGCGCTCCGATGAGGATCTCAAGCCAACGGAGAATCGGATGGGAAGCAAAGGCCATCGGATCGCTAGGTCTTGGTGAAGACATCCTGAGCAAGCGTACCTGTGCTATCCGAAAACGACGCTTGGTCGATGCGTAACGAACGCAGGATGCTCAGGTAAAGGTTGCTCATCCGATTCTCGCCGTGTCGCCAATAGGAACCATGTCGAATCCCTAGGTTCCGTCCACCGGCGACCATCGTCGGCAGATTCTTCGGCCAGTGAGTCGTGCTTGCTCCACTACCATAGAGAATGATGGTGTTGTCTAAGACGCTCCCGTCGCGATCTTGGTAGACCGTCAAGCGATCCATGAAGTAAGCGAGTTGCTCGCTTAGAAACCGATCGTATTTAGCAAATTGCAATTGCCCATCTTTGTCACCCGCGTGGGATAGATTGTGGTGCGTACGGGTGAGCCCAAGTTTGAGGGGGAACGTATCGCTGATTCCCATACCATCTTCGCGATTGAGCATGAATGCGACCGAGCGGGTGATGTCGGCATCGAAGGCCAAGGCGATCAAATCGAGCATATTGCGGTAGTATTCGGCAGGCTCTCCTTCGGGAGTCGCATCGAGATTCAGTTGGCTGTAGTCCTGTTCTTTGATCGGTTTATCGATCCATTTTTCGGAAGCGATCAAGCGGGATTCAATCTCGTTGAGCGATGCCAAATACTGATCCATGCGATCTCGGTCGGATCGCCCGAGTTGCTGATTGAACGAGTTTGCACTATCCAGGACGGCGTCGACGAGCTTCATCCGGCTCTTGAGCCGTTGTCGCTGGTCCTCGAGTGAGCTTCGGTCGACTCGAAACAATCGATCGAACACACGCCTTGGATGGCTTTCGGCCGGAACCGGTCGACCTTGGGTGTCGTAGGAGATGGTTCCGGTCCTCGAAAGGAATCCGACCCCGGCATCGATCGACAGGACCAGAGAAGGTTGGCGACAATGTTGCTTGGTGTGTTGCGCGATGACTTGGTCGAGCCCTACGGAGTTGAATGCACCTGGCTTGGGATTGTGGAGCGGAGCACCAGTAAGCCACATATCGGAACAGACATGGGGGTCGGCCTTGGTCCCGTTCTCGTGATAGAGACCGCCAAAGAAACTGACTTGATCGGCAAAGGGTTTGAGCGGCTCGGTCGACTTGCCAAGTTCAAACTTGCCATCGACCTCTTTGGTGGGAAACCAACTCCATTCGTCGATTCCATGCTCGGGCTTGGGCAACGACATCCCATTTGCCGTATACAGAGCGCAAAACCGCTTGGGGGTACTCTCGATCACCTCTTTTCCCATGGCTTCCAAAACCGGAAGTGCCAAGGCGGTGCCTGCCAAACCTTGAAGGATGGAACGTCGAGGCAATTTGGGTCGATTCCAAGTCATGGTTTGTAAAACTACTTCTTGTCAAAAAGATCGCTGTGGATGATCCATCGTAGGATATCGACCGTGCGATAACCCGATTCCTTGTGTTGGCCAAGGTTCTCACGAATCCAGAGCGTTTCATTGTAGGTCAATCCGCGCCCGCATGCATAGATCGCTAGGTGCTTGGCGAAACTAAATGCGACTTGATCGACCCTCTCCTGCGCCAAATAGGTCCGAAAAGCGTGAAAATCCTCAAGCTCCCTGCCATTGGCGAGCTTCGTCGCGCTGTCGACTCGGTCTGCCCGGATCCTTCCTGAGGCATCGTATTGCTCGAAGGGCAATCCCCAAGGATCGATCCCAGAATGGCATTGAGCACAACCTCGAACATCCCGGTGGCGCTGGAGCTTTTCACGTAGCGACAGCTCGGTTAGGTCTTCGAGTTTGGGGACATTCGGCGGCGGATCCTCTGGGGGTTCGGCGATGATCCGACGGGCGAACCAAGCCCCACGTTTGACCGGATTGGCTTCCCTCCCGTCGGATAAGCCGGCGAGTGGGGCAGCTTGGGTTAGTACTCCGCCGAGGCTTGGGCGGCGGTGCACAAGCGGCGTGAATTCGAAACCGCTTTCGGTTTGGTCCCCAAGCCCATAGTAGGAGGCGACTACCTCGTTGGCCACGAGGTAATCGGATTGGACCAGGTCGATGGCAGGAGCATTGCTCTTGATCATATGTCGGAAAAATTCGATGGGCTCACGCCGCAAGTGCTTGCGAGCATCCCTGGTCAGATGTGGATATCGCTTTGCATCGATTTCCACTACGTCGAATTTATCGAGGCTCAGCCATTCGGAGACAAAATGATCTGCGAACGATTCGCTACGCCGATCGGCAAGTAAGCGATCGATCTGATGGTTCAATCCCGCACGCAGTTGAACTTCTTGGGCTAACCCAAGAAGCTCCGCATCTGGGGGAGCATTCCAAAGGAAATAGGAAAGCTTGGAAGCCAGTTCCCATTCATCGAGAGGCTCGGCCTGTGGACCTTGGCTCGTCTCGGTGATATACAGAAACTGCGGGGACGTCAGCACAACCAAGAGCGTTTCCTGAATGCTCTTTGCCAAAGAACGCCCGGAACGCAACTCCGTTTCGAGAATCGACTCAAGTTGGCTTTTTTCGATGGAACTCAGCGGACGCCTAAAGGCGCGGGTCGCAAAGCGTTCGACAATTCCCCAGGCATCTTTCGGATCAGTCGGATCAGTCCGATCAGTCCGATCAGTCCGATCAGTCCGATCCGAGAAGATCCGTCGGTGGGATTCCGGAGGCCAAGTATCGTAGAAGGGACCCTCGAATTCAACGCGGTGGATCAAGAGCCTTGGGGTTTCACGTCCGTCGGTGTACTCGTGACGGACTCCTATCTCCCGGATTCCAGCAAGATAATTGACGTTGTTGGCTTCGACGTCCGGGGTTGGGAAATTCGCTATGTCCCCTTCGAAGACATAAACATTAGCCACCTTGCTGGCGACGAGTTGACTCTCGCCGACCTGGGAAAGCGTGCTTCCGCAATCGCGTCGGAGTCCGATGTGTACACCGAGCTTTGGAATCCTACTTTCGAACCGCTCGAAATGCTCGAGCCATCGAGTCGCCTTGGTCGATGCAGCGGGAGCATCGGGTGAGTCGTCATTGGGCCGGGGCTCGTCCAGGCGATGGAACTCAACACGATCGATCGGATCGGGGCCGCCATAGGTTAGGGCGATTTGCCATTCCCCTTTCTGCATACGAGCCACTGCGAAGGCCGGTTGTTTGAGCATGCCGCAGACCTGAAGGTCCTTCCGAGCCTGGTTCGGTTCCGAGGAATGCCTTGTAAGTCCTAGCTTCAATTCGTGTTCTTTGGTCGGAGAGTCCTTGGGCTCCTCGGTGGTGATTTGGATTTGATAGACCCCGTCCTCTGGGATCGAAACGACTCGCAGGGCTGACAGGTTCTCCGAGTGGTTTTGTGCCGAAGCCTCTGCAGAAGCTGCCGCAGGCGCTTCGGGCGTCCAGATCGGGATCGAGGGATCAATCAGGAGCAGATCCTCGATTCGGGAGGCGGTCACCCGGACTTGGAATTTACCGTTCTCTGGAAGTTCACGGAGGGAAATCTTGAAGTTCGCTTGGGGGCCGTAGGTGCTCGATTCACCGAAGATCTCGGGGCTTGGAATCGCCGGTCTAAGTGCGAGTCCGTTTGGAAAAATCTCGTAGGCCTTTCCCTTCGGATAGCCTTCGTTGCCTCGCATGCAGGCGAAAACCGAGTGTTCGATCCCGTCGAAGTCCCGCCATGCTCGGACGGTGTCGTTGCCCTGGTAGCCCTCAATAAAACGAAACTTTCGCTGCATACGAAACCGTTCGAATGCAAACGGCTTGGTCAGGTCCGGTTCGGTGACTAGAAAATCCGCATTGGCTAGGAGGTGATTATTAGCCCCGAGGACCAGTGGTTCGGACGACGGGTTCGGGTGGATCGACTTGCCCAAGTCCATTCGAAAGAACTGGATTGTCGGAGGACGCTTTGGATCGACAAGAGCCGATTCAAGCGCCTGTTCTGCGATCTTGAAATAGGCCTCCAACTGCAGAGGATTCATCATCAGCGTCGAGGCTTGATTGGTAAACCCGTCGCGAGAGACCGCATCGGGTGGTAGGGTGGTGGTCAATTGGCGGTCGATTCCCAAAAGCGACCTGAGCGATCGATCGTACTGTTGGACCGTCAAACGCCGCATGGTGCCGTTGCGCGGAGTGGGTCTTGTTTTTGCAACGTGCAAGGATTCATCGAGCCAACTCAGGAACTCGAGACGTTCTTGGGCCGTCGGTTGGGGTTCCTCCTCGGGTGGCATTTTGCCATCGCGGACTTGGTCGCGAATCGATTCCCAGAGCCTTAGTGACTCCTCAGGAAGCGATGCATCCAGGTGATCGACGCGAACCCCCGATTCGCGGGTGTCCTCATTGTGGCAACCGGCGCAGTGAGCACCAATCCAAGGGCCAATCCTTTTTTCGAATGCAATCCTAAGATCTCCTGGGGCTTGATCAACCCGAGGCGATTGGGCGACAACGGTTGCGAATCCCAGGCACCAAAGTGCCAAGCATGCAAGAGTGATCTCCCGTCGGGCTTTGCTTAGCGAGCCTGAAAGCCCCAGGCGAGTCGGTAGGGAGTCGAAGAATCGAAGAAGCAACATCGGGCTATTGGTCCAACGGGGCCGGAGAAAGGCAGGTGGGGGGATCGGTCTGGTCGCGATGCCGGACCGATTTTTCGGATCGCGCCGTTTGCACAGTCTGCAAATCGGATCGACACAGGTAAATTTTACCTGAAATTTCCAGGATAGGCTCAAGCTTCCGAAAAGTGATGCATATTCTTTTGTCCGATTGTTCACCTCGCCAACGGCGCTACGCATCATGATAACGAAGTCCATTCGAATTGCTTTGGTTCTCATCCTACCCTTGCTCAGCGGATGCGGCATGTGCAGAAGCGTTGAGCAATGGAAATGCGACAATTGGGGGATGTGTCATTTCGCACCGAATCGACCCGGTGTTTATTCGCCGACTTCGGTACAACCAAGCTATGGAGCCCCGGTGGGCTATGGTGCGCCGATGGGCACCGCGGTCGGAACGCCAGTCGGCTCGGTACCGCCTGGCACCCCAATGGCAATGCCATCGGCAATGCCTGCTGGGATGCCAACCGGTGTTCCAGGCAATCCCAATTGCAAAGACTGCAATCGGTAGAAGGCGGTTTTAGTTTTGTAGCGGGAGCAAGGCCTCTGCAAAAGCCTTGCCCATCTGGGCGAAGATCTTCGCACTACCCCAATAGTGATAACCCCCATTGGAGGCTCCTTTGAGGATCTCTCGGTCTTCGGGCGAAAGGACTTCCTCTAAGGCCAGATCAAGCTTCTCCTGGTCGGCCTTGGTGATTCCCTCGATCTGGGCATCGATCGCGCCGTAATGCTCCGGCGAGTTGAGGTCATATTGGTCATTGGCATAGACCGCCAATACGTTGGTCCCCTTCTTCAGGTATTGGACCTGTTCTTCCTCAAGGACGATGGAACGGTAACGAGGATTGTCTGCCCACCAGATGTAAGTGTGTATTTTCTGACCATTCAAGTAAACGTGAAATCCTTGTCGAGCCAAGATCGAGATGCGATACGAATGGTAGTTAAGCTCCTCGACATCAAAGGTGGTTCGCATCAGGAGGAACTCGCCAGTACCCCATGCCGAGGGGAATTTGTTCAAATGGATTCCACTGTGTTTCCAGGTCCCCTTTCCGATAGGAGCCTTGCCTGCGGTCCATTTGCTGTCATCGAACTCGGGCATGTACCAATTCTCCGTCCCGGCCGGTAACGCGATGTCACGGAATCGTCTGCCATCATATTTTTCAAGCTTGTCCTTGTTCTGCGTCGGATCGACCGTCATGAATCGCCAGGTCCGTTCCTCTGGGAGTGGTTTGCCAATAGGCTTCCAGTAATTCCCCCATTTCCAGTCCCTGTCCAAATCGCCGTCTGCTTTCAGGGCGTGGGCTGTACTGACGAGATTGTCATACTCGCTTTGTTTGGGTTGTGCGGCGGCGATGTCGTAATCCCAGAACGGGGCGGTATCAACGGCAATCACATTGCCCTTGAACTCGGGCATGTCGGCTGGCGCAGCCATGGCCCTGCGAAAATTCACATTTTTCTCTCCATCGACTCCCAGCACACCGATCACGAAAGGCATCTTTGGGGCTGATAGGTCTTTGCGCACATCGCGAATGAAGTGCGACAGCAAACGCGAGTATTCCTCATAGTTCCCATTAGGATAGGTCTGGCCATCGACCAGGTCGTTGAAACCTTGAAGCCAGACGAAGCCGGCCAGTTCAAAGCCAGCCTTCTGGTCATATTCCGGACAGACCCGCTTGGGATCCGCCAACACCCTTTGGACATGTTCGATCATCATTTGATAAAAAACACCCGAGGCGGCATCTTTGTCCTCTTGCCATTTTTTTCGGTCCTCAATCCTGGGAATCCCGTGGGCGCCTTGGGGGTGTTTGTCCCACAGATCCTGAACCTCCTTGGGCAATTTGTACTGCCCAGCGCTGGGAGGACGAAACTCGGTATTAAGCGACCTGCCGCCCCAAGCGGTCTTGATGATCAGAATGGGCTCATGGAGCTCTTTCTCCATGTGGATTCCGAAGGTGAACTCGGGGCCAATTTTTCTACCTAACTTCGTAGGTTGATTTCCCCGCTCGCCAAAACCGGCGGTCAACTTGCCAAGCCCCTCGCCATTGGCGCTGCCATCGTAAGGCCCGGTCAAGTAGGACATCCAAACTTTGTCACACACTCGTGGTGTTCCGTCGGGGTTGCGCATCTCTTTGAGCAACGGTGCCGTGAGCGGATCCCTACCGATGTAGTCAAAAGTTCTGATCTCCGCATGACCTTCCATGTTGGACTGGCCCGCAAGGATGAATACTTTCAGCGGTTTGGTTTCGGCCCTGGCGATGGAGACGCCGATCGCAAGAAACCCGGCGACGAGTGCGGTGAGTAGGGGAGTTCGCATTGCATGAGTCCTTTGATTTGTGGCAAATCGCCAATCCGCTGTGGTCTGATGTCCGCATGATGCAGGTTTGGGATCGGGGCTGGATTTGGGAGCGTTGGTACATTCTAATCCATCAGCCCTCCGAGCGCGGGTACCGCTTCTCTGGCAGCTTGTTTTGCTTAAGGTAACGTCGAAAAGCGTGATGCAACAGCGGTTTCACTTTTACTACGGTTGGATCCATGTGGTCATGGCCGCTTGGGCCATGGTAGCCACCCTACCCGGCCGGACTCATGGCCTTGGATTGATCACCAAGCCACTTCTAGCGGACCTGGGATTGACGGAGTCGGCTTTCGCGCAGATCAACCTGTGGAGTTGTCTGTTGGGTGCTTTATTCGCGTTACCGATGGGATGGTTGATCGATCGCCTAGGCGTGCGATTGGCAGGAACCATTGTGGTCGGATCGCTTTCGGCAAGTGTTTTTCAATTGACAAGAGTCGATGACGGAAATGAGCTATTCCTGTGTTTAACACTCATCCGAGGGTTCGGTCAAAGCGCCTTGTCGGTCGTTAGCATCGCAATGATCAGCAAGTGGTTTCGGCAAAACCTAGCTCTGGCCATGGGGGTATACGCCGTGCTTCTTACCATCGGGTTCGTCTTCTCCGTGCTGGGCATGGGTTGGGCCATCGATCGTTATGGCTGGCGTGAAGCATGGAAACTCCTAGGCTATGGGCTGGTGTTTCTGACGCCTGCGGTTTGGTTGCTCGTTCGCAGTACTCCTGAAGAGTTCGGAGTCGCGCCGGATCCCGAAGCCAAGGACGCCAATCGAGCCATGAACAGCGATCATGGTCTAGCCGATTTCACGCTTCTTCAAGCTCTACTCACACCGACCTTTTGGATCATCGCATTGGCAACATCGGCCTTCAATCTCGTCTGGTCGAGTATCACCCTGTTCAATGAACCGATTCTTGATGAACTCGGATTCGATCAAAAAGCAGCAGTCGAAATGATGGCTTACCTAACTGGCCTTGGTCTTATCAGCAATCTTGTAGCAGGCAAGCTCGCCACAAGACAGCGGATTGGAATGCTACTGGGCGTTGCCCTTTTGGCACTGACTGTTGCACTCGCTTGGTTTCCCTCGATTCGATCGGCAATGCAATTGCGTTTGTACGGGGCCGTCATGGGTTGCGTCGGCGGGATGGTCACCGTCATTCACTTCTCGGCTTGGGGGCAGTTTTTTGGCAGAGCCGAAATAGGACGGATTCAAGGCGTCGCTCAAGTTCTTAGCGTACTTGCATCTGCGATCGGCCCAGCATGCGTCGCATGGTGCGCCGATCAGCAACATTCGCATTTACCAGCCTACTACGGATTTGCAATTTTAACATTCTTTGCATCCATACTCTCCTTCTTGATGCCACTTCCAGTTGATACGACCGAGGCCCGCAGTGCGCTAAGATGACATTAGAACATTCACTCATAGCATGGTCGATTCGACTCTCGATGTTGCTCTTTGTAATCGTTGTCGCTTGTCGAATCGTTGGCAGTAAGACCATCATCGAAAGCACCGTTACGAAGACCGTTTGGACTTGTGCTTTCGCGCTGTTCGTTGTGCATGTTCTAGCCTCGTTTCACTTTGTACACCATTGGAGCCATAGCGCAGCCTACCGAGCGACTGCTGAGCAAACCCGGGAGCTACTCGGCATTGAGGTCGGTACGGGGGTTTACTTCAATTAT
>JAJTEK010000156.1 GCA_021299695.1 Pirellula sp.
GTGGTAGAAGACGATCAGATCATCGTGATCGCTGTGATGAATGCTGCGAGGGACGACTCAAGTTTCATGCATCGGCTTCCCTAGAGGGGGCGCACGCCCTCGGAAACGCTATCGATGCGTTGGGAGGAGATCGATTGGGAAATGAGTCGAATGAGCATCCCAGAGCCGAAGGTCGAACACCACGAGGGCCGAGGCATTCGCAGTTGCCCGATCTTCCCTGAGCTTCGACCGATCCTCGACGAAGCGTTTGAGATCTTCGGCGACAAGAGTGAGTTTGTGGTCGCGGCTCCACAATATCGAGCGGCAGCCAACACGGCGATGGGTTGGAAGAACTCGAACCTACGCACCGAAATGACGCGACTGCTGCGCCGCGCTGGAGTATCGGGTTGGCCGCGATTGTTCCATTTCATGCGAGCTAGCCGGCAAACGGAACTCCAGCGCGAGTTCCCGCTGCACGTGGTTTGCTCTTGGCTTGGCAACTCACCACGGATCGCTCAGCAGAGTTACCTGCTGGTCACCGAGGATGATTTCGCCAAGGCGGCTGGCGTGAAGAAGGTGATGGTGGAGGGGTGATGCAATTTGTGGTGTGAGGAGGGTGCCCGGCAACGGGCATACTTACCCGATTTCGGCATTTATTCGATTGAGGAATGTGGTGAGTTTCTTGGGTTCCCTTGCTAAGCATCGTCGAGAGGTGACCGTTCTCCCCGCAAGAACGCTTTGCAGTGTACGGAAATGAAAATTACACTGGACGTCAGTTGTACCAATGACCCAAACGAAAAGAACTGCTTCTGAGTGTCATCAGAGTATTTCTCGGGAAAAAAATCTCGGTGGACACCAAGCCGATATGCAAATCCTCCAATATTGAGACCACGTTTGGCTTTGCTCGTAGTTGCATCGACTGGAGAAATGGAGACGTCCACGAACTGATCTCTGGGGACTCCTGCAACAAAACGGATCTTCACGAACTTGTTTGCCAGCGTCACATGTCCACATTTCCAGCCATCTACAAGTTCGAATACATCTTCAACGACGCTTAGGTCGTACTCAGCTTGAAGATATCGCGTCAAACCCTCAACATTCTGACGAAAAGTATGGTTGCTCAGATGCACGGTGTCGTCCCATTATTTGCGCTACCGAACGGCCCCATTCACCCAGAGGCCGGAAGTAAAGTTTCTAAAGTCAAACGAGGGCGACCGGCCACTTGGGTGCAATGGTTGGTTCGTCGCTTGTTGCATGATATCCAGTTCTCACCGTTACCTTTGGCCTTCCATTTCCATTTTCCATCGATTCTCTCGTAGATACTAGTCATAACACCTCCGCCCATCGGACAACACCAAACGCCGCCCTCAATTTCAACCTCAGTATCCGATATCCATCGTTTAATTGTGATCCACCTCATCCACGCCTTTCTGTTGGTGCCACGCTGAAACACGCTACCCTCTTTAAGGAAAGCACCTGATGCGGGTCTGTACTTGTTGCCGTTCGATGAGACAAAGTCAATAAGTTTTTGCGGCGGGTCAGACCAATTACCCACCTCGTCCCATTCAGACATCGGCGTGGGTGTCAGAAAGTAGATCCTATCTCTCGTATCGCTTGAGTGGGATTCGAGTACGAACTGAATGATTTCGACATCACGATCATCAAGATTAGCAACGCGGTCCGTGTCGACAGTCATCCCGTAGCCATCATCTGTTTGGCTACACGAAGGTGCGAATATCAACAATGTCAGCAGGTAGATGAGTGTCAAGATTGATCGCATTCACACGCCACTTTCGACGAACGCCCGGCATCACCCAGCCCGAGCAGTTGACTCAACGCAAGTCAAAACGGCCGATCGAGGGCTTCGTCTGCATGCCATGGTTATCGCATTGTTTGATTGGTGAGTGCCAGCCAGGGATCGACGTACTTTCTGCGTAGGTCCTTCGCCAAGGTCCCTTTGTCGATAGCGGTTCATTATACCAGCGATTCCGAAACCGCCGTTCCATTGCCCACTCAAGAAAAGTCGATTTCCAGAGATTCGTAACGACACAGTCACATTTCCCCCTTGTGCCCGCTGGGTACCTACAATGCGCACTCCATCTGAAGTGGACGACTTGAGAGTTTCCATTCCCAATGCCTCCAAAGATTTTACGTAGCCGTCTATGTCATTTGAGTCCAGGTCGTCAATTATCGCTCCGGAGGACATGAAGCTGAACGTTTCGTAGGACTTCAAGCCCGAAATGGCAGCAAAAGTCACCGCCAAAAAAGCCATTGCAATGAGTACAGATCTCACTGAGTATCGGGCACACATCATTCGTTTTGTTGCGATAACGCCTAAATTCAGCTAGTGCGAGCAGGAGACTTAACGCAAGTCAAAACGACCGGCCGAGCACTTAGCTGCAATTTTTTGTTCGTCGTTCTTTGCATGTATATCACAACGCTCCCCATTTGGTTCTTTCCTCAGGGGTGTCGGGTGCGAAATCACACCAAGGAGGAGTCAATGCGAACTCTGGGCAAACCGAACATGCAAACTGATAAGCTCGGTGGTTGATTCGCTGATCCTCTAATCGAATTGCAACTCTTGAGACTATGGACGCGGCATGTTTTGCCTGGGGGCCTGATAAAGCAAGAATATGAATCAGGAGCGAGGCTCTAGCTCCGGAGGCAGTTTCCAAAAGAGATGCGACTGTTGAAGTACAATGGTCCGAAAGTCGGATCATCTCATCAGTTGCGAGTTGCTGATTTTTCAATTCTTGTATTGCGCGGAGAATACGTCCGAGCGACACATACTCTCCGCACCGATTCGCGGCAGATTCGAGAACTAGGTTGCGGCAAACCATCTCCAAAAGTCGCGGAAGTAGAATGGTTGCATCAACACCATGATTTCCAGCAAAAGTTGCCGCTCTCGACCGTTCGGCCGGATCATCAGCCTCGAGTTCGATCGCCAGTTTTGCGATGTCTTCATTCATTGTTTGATCGCAGTTGCCTTTCGACGAACGACACAGCTCAGCAGCGGCGGGGCACCGGTGAGCCATGAACAGAAACCTATCGTGCCCCGCCGTCTGTTGCAGCGCCTGGTTCGGCGTTTGGGCTCTGGCCGGCCTCGAGCGACTGTTGGCTGCGGTTGTGCAATCACGGCACGAGATCGTCTTCGTTCTCCGGCACCAGGCTTTACGGTTTCCCGCGCATCATCTTCAGGACGGAATCCGCGGTCTTCTCGACCTCAGCGAATTTCTTCGCTTTCAACTGTTCGTCCAGTTTCTTCATCAAGGCCTCCATTTTCTGCCGGTCGCCCCGTTCGACCTTCTCCAACCATGCCGGAAGGTCCTTCTGGATCTTGTGAATCTTGGGAGGCAGACGTTCCATTAGGGACGCCTCCACCTTCGCTTCGATCAGCGGTTCGCCCTTTAGGAACTTGCGATAGGCCCGCAGGGCGTCCTCGCCTTCGGTGACGACGCGGAAGTCCATGTTCTTCATGGCTTCGCCCCCGATCCCCCAGGCGAAGATGTTGACCACGGTGCCGCCGTGGTTGAACGTCTTCGCCAGGTAGGTTTCCATGTTCATGCCCGTTTGCCCAGGGCCGCTAGACGGCTGCATGTTCGTCCCCTCGCAGGAGGCCCAGCCCGACGCCTGGTGCTTCTCCAGCAGCTCATAGATGTCCTCGAAGAGTCCCGGCTGCGGGTAGGTCGAGAACCCGGGCCGATGATATTTGCCGAAGGCCACGGACGGCGGCGCAAAGTGATTGTGTTGCGAGTAGGTGTTGCCCTTGTCGTTCTTCATATACGTGATGTCCTTGTCATCGCCGCCCTTGAACGCGCGACGGGACAGGAACGCGGTGTGGGAGTAGATTCGCTTCGGCGAAACGCCGGCGTCTGCGAGTCCTTTCGTCCAGAGTTCGATGAATTCCTGGACCACGTGTTCCCGTTCGAGGTCCATGTCCTTGGGCGGTTTTTCGCGGCTGAAGCCCCGGTTGATGAGCGCGCGGTAGCCGAGATACTTGCCCGTCTTGAAATCCTGCCCGATCATCGTCTCCCACCCGGCAATCACGCCCGCGAACAGTTCCGGCTTTTTGCGGTCCTGCAACTTCTTGACGCCCGTCTGGATGGTCTTGCCGATCAGGGCGGAGCGCTGCTGCACCTCCTTCTGGATCGCCTTGCTGTTAAAGCACATCTGCGGCGGGGCTTCCGTGGGTTCCTTGCCCCAATCCAGACGCCGGCTCTTGCTCGGCGTCCCGTCCCAGTCCAGCGCCTCCACGTTCTTCGGATCGCCCCACAGGTCCTTGCGGCTCCTCCAGAACATGGAATCGTCGATGTGGAACCCTACGGCCACATCGGTTTCGATCGCCAGATCGAATGCGACTTCGATGAACCGAGTGATCTCGTCGTCGCTCTGGTCAAAACAGAGCGGCCCCAGCATGACGGCCAGTCGGGTTTTCTCGTCGCCGACGGTGCCGATCCGCTTTTTGATGTCCAGCACATAGTCGTGCAGCGCCGCCTTGCCGGGCACGAGTGGCTCCTTCATTCCGTGGTTCAGGGCCTGCGCGTCTTTCACATCGGGCGTGAAGTTGGTGAAGATCTGAAAGGCCAGGTACTTGGTCTCTGCCTTCGGTGGAGCCAGCGTATCAGGCTTCCCCCGCGCTGACGCGGGATGGGTGCCGACCAGCGCAAGCAGTGCGGCGATGAGGACCGGAGCTGCAAAGAGGTTCATAGACTATTCCTGGGGAGAATCGAATTCAAATCATACCCTGGATACTCGTTCTTATCTCGTCAAGATTCGCCCGGTTGGATCAACCATCAACTTGCGCCTCACCTTCTCCGCCGCCGAACTATTTTAAACCAGCAGCATGGCACGATGCCATGCCTGCTGCGTTGGAAAGTTCATCGGCTTACGCGATAACGGCAATCGCGTTCGATGAAAAACGCAGGGCGAACCGAAACCTCATTACGCTCATGACGCATGCCGACGCTAACGTACGTTGCGTTGCAGCGACTTGAGCGTAATTAGCATGTCAAATCCGTCGATCTCCGTCAAATCGCCGAACGCAGATTGTCATCCAGTCAGCCTAAGTCCGATGAACTTGTTCTTATACGGATCAGCCTATACTCTGTAGACCGCACCAATGCAGCCTATCACGCAAGCTAGCCTCGATCCGAAGCTGAATGATATCAGGCACTTGCGAGCGGAGCAAGAATTTTGTGGAGTGATAGGCTGTTTCGGTCTAATCACCCCCAAAACCCTTGGCCAGCCCGTCTGCAGGACTGCGAACGCCCTTACCGCCGCGATTCAAAACGTGCGTGTAAATCATGGTCGTACGAACGTCACTGTGCCCCAAAAGTTCCTGAACGGTTCGAATGTCATAGCCATTCGCAAGCAAATGGGTAGCAAACGAATGCCTGAATGTATGGCAGGTTACCCTTTTGGTCAGTCCTGTCTCCCTCACTGCCAAAGCCACGGCTCGCTGCATCAACGATTCGTCCATGTGATGGCGACCTTGTTCATTTGTCCTTGGGTTGCGCCAACGATTTTCTTGAGGGAATACATACTGCCACCGCCACTCACGGTTGGCGTTCGGGTACTTGCGGGCCAAAGCGTCTGGCAAATCGACTCGACCATAGCCTTCTTCGACGTCTTTACGGTGAATTGATTCAACAACCGCTAAGTGTCTCTGCAATGGTTCTAAAGTAGATCGCGGCAGCATAGTGATCCGGTCTTTGTCACCCTTGCCTTGGCGAACGGTAATCTCAAGTCGTTGAAGATCCAGGTCCTTTACCCTCAGTCGAAGCGATTCAAGTAATCTGAGACCGGCTCCGTAAAGCAGCATTGCAATCAGCCACTTATCCCCCTTCAGATGTGCCATGATTCGAGCAACTTCGTCGACTGTCAGCACAACAGGTAGTCGCTTCGAGCGTCTGGCTCGAACAACCCCATCGATTCGATCGAGCGGTTGCTTGAGCACATGCTCATAAAGAAATAGGATCGCTGACAATGCTTGGTTTTGAGTGGAGGCCGACACTGTTTCATTGACAGCTAAATGTGTCAAAAAGTGATTTACATCGCTTTCCTTCAGAAGCCGAGGATGCTTGAATTGGTGGTACAAAAGGTATCGGCGTATCCAGTGAACATACGCCTCTGCTGTCCGAGGACTGTAGTGGCGAACTTGAAAAGTTTCGATTAGCGACGTGTAAAGCAACGGGGTGGCTTGGTCCACAAATAGGCCCAAAGGCCTTCGGTTTTGGTCTGAAGAAATCACCATGGCTGAAACCTCCTTCATGAATCAGTACCTTAAATTGATTCCCACAAACCCTGACGGAGTCAATGAAGAATCTGATCACGGGAGTTATTCACTGAAGTTCATCCGCTCAGCAACCGTCCCCACCTAGTTCGAATCCTACCTCCTCTACTGCAAAACCACCTGTTTTCCCTGGAAAAACGAGGGTTCTGAGGCGACTCTGACGACTCATTGGACGACTCACCAGGTACCAAGGCAGCGCACTAGACGACGCAGCATGTGCAAGCATGCACGTGCATGGACGTGCAGGAAAGCCAAAGCAATTGGCCAGATATGCGAAAAACCCTGGGAAAACCAGGATTTTGCAGCGGAGAGGACAGGACTCGAACAACCCACAAATTCCCTGGGAAACTCACACTTCGACACCACGCGCGACGCGAAATACGACGCGCGCCGATTTCATTGTTTGTGACGACTCGAAACACTATCCATCGCGACCAACTTGCAACTTCTTTGCAGCCCGATTTACAGGGTCACGAATTCAAGACCGATCCAAATTTACAGGGTCACCGATTTCCGTTTACAGGGTCATTTACAGGGTCGCATCAAAAACCCCTGAGAATTTACAGGGTCACAATTTCAATTTACAGGGTCACAGGTCTGGAGTTCCGATTGCGTTTCATTCAGCGTTTCAATTCGTCACCACCTTGCGGCGTGGTGGATGGACTCAGGGCAATGCGGAAGCCGCGATGGAAGTCCCAAAAAAACGGCCGACTTTTTTGGCGGTGCGCCGACTGGCAAAAAGTGGCATAGCTAGAGCAACTGCCACCACGGCGCACGCGGTCCGAGCCCTCCCGTGGTCCAATAGGATCGCTGACTGCACCTTTGGGATAATCACCGTACCAGTCGCTACACCACTCCCAGACGTTCCCGTGCATATCGTATAGCCCCCAAGCGTTTGCCTTCTTCTGGCCGACAGGGTGCGTCTGTTCGTTGCTGTTGCCGTCAAACCAAGCATAGTCGCCTAGTGACTCTTCATCATCCCCAAAACTGTGTCTCGTCTTACTGCCCGCGCGGCAGGCGTATTCCCATTCTGCCTCTGTCGGCAAGCGATACACACGACCTGCTTTCTTCTCCTTGGGCAAGTCCGAAAGCTTCTTGCAGAACTCGACAGCGTCGTCCCATGAAACACTATCAACTGGGTGATCGGAACTACTTCCTTTAATCAGGTCACGTTGGAATAAACTCGGGTTGTTTCCCATCACCCTCTCGTATTGCTCTTGGGTGACTTCCGTTACGCCAAGGTAGTAGTCCTGGCTGATAGTGACCTGGTGCTGCTCTGCATCGTCAACGACCATCCCCATCATGAATGATCCCTTCGGAATCAGCACCAGTTTCATCCCGATGCTGTTGGTGAGCTCTTTGGGTGGCTGAGCGCTAGAGATATTTGCACCAACACCAAGCCAAAATGATACAGTAATGATACATTTGCAAATCGCCTGGAACATGATGTATGTGTTTGCTTTGAATTGCCTAAATGACGTCTGCTATTAGCCACCGGTTCGAACGAACGATGATGGAATTGTAGCAAATCCAACATCGCATTCACGTTCCCA
>JAJTEK010000035.1 GCA_021299695.1 Pirellula sp.
AGTCTTCGAAAGCCATCGGGGTGCTTCCGAACGACGCTTTGGCTTGTTCGCGGACGTGCCGATCGACATCGCAGACGGCCACGATATCGCCGAAATTTCTAGCTTGGTTGGCGATGACGGTTCCTTGGTATCGCAACCCGATGGCCCCGATTCGCGGACGGGCGTGTGGGCTATTGCTTGCCCTTAGGGGGCCCCCCGAGGCTACGTGAAAGCCTGCGAGCAGGGCCGATGATTTCAGAAGTCTACGACGATTCATAGGGGACCAATTGCCTTAAGTAGCCGTACTTGTTGGAAGCGTGCCTTACGGTTACATTTTTTGAACATCTTGAGACGAACACCTATTAGTTTACACCAATGCGGCAGGGGACGCTTTGCCGCCGATGGATCTTTATGGATAGCCAGGTAAACCAGCGCAAGGACCAGCGAATTGTGTGGTTATTGAACCACACGACGCTGCGGGAGTTCGAGGTCCCGCTCATGCGCCGGTTGGGACTTGAGGTTTACTGTCCGAAACGCTTTCCTCGCAATCCGGACAACCGCAGCGCATCGGTCAGCGACGAGTTCGACAGTTCGCTTACGATCCCCCAGGGGGATCTTGAGAGACTCAATGCCTTTGATTTTTATTCGGATGCCTATCCGCCCGAGATCCGGCGTATCCTCAACGAGCATTTCGGCACGGTGATTGTGGCCTATATGTTCCCGATGTTCGAGAATGCCTTGGCGGATTTTCGTGGAAGGATTCTCTTGCGAGTATTCGGTTCGACCCATCCGACCTATACCTACTACAGTTTTGCGCGCGAGGTCGCCACGCCGGCCTTCGAGCGTCGCTTGGCTCGCGTATCGGATCGGTTTTGGTTCGCCCAAGCTTACCCCAATCTCAAGTGGATTGAACCGCAGATATTTCAACGTCGAAGCGTGGACTTGCCCTTGGGACTCGCCGATCGGATCACCATGCATCAGGGGGCTTGGACAGGTGGTGATCGAAAAATTTTGTTCGTCTGTCCGGAAATTGAAACCTACGACGAGAGCAAGCAGATCTATCAGGAGTTCAAAGAGAGCTTCGGGGACCTCGGGCATGTGATATGCGGAGCGCAGTCCAAGCCTCACACCGACACGGCCGTTTTGGGCAAAGTCGATTCGGCAACGTACGACGGTTTTTTCAGGACCTGCAACGTGATGTTCTATCACAGCCGACTACCTCGCCATATTCACTATCATCCCCTAGAGGCGATCTGCTACGGAATGCCGGTGGTCTACATGCAGCAGGGGATGCTCGGTCAACTGACGGATCGCAAATTGCCTGGTGCATGCGATACGATACAAGAAGCCCGTGAAAAAGTTGACCGTCTGATCGAGGGCAAGGACAAGGGTTTCGCCGAGTCGATTCGGGAATCTCAGCAAGAAATCTATCGCCTCTTTACCAAAGACTATGCCGATGCTTTGTGGCAATCCGAATTCATCGAAAAGGTTTTGAAAGTTGACATTCCCGAACCGGATTCAACAAGACGAATCGCGATTCTGCCGCTTGCGTCGACACGCGCGTTAGAAGGGCATTGCAAAAGGTTATCCGATCAGATTGCCGAATCGAGTCGAGATGCCAAGAAGCCTCGGGTCGGATCGCTCGAGCGATGGACGCCCGCGATGGATACAGGATCAAAAACTTGCTTTGTTTGGAAAGTGATTTCGGGTGAGTCGTTGCGATATGTACAACGTCTCAGTGGACATGCGGCAAGTGCATCGGAAAGTGTGTCGATTGCGCCTGACGATGGCATCTGCGACTTTATGGACTGTGACGTGTGGATCGTCGTTGGAGATCGGTGCTCGGCACCGATCGCGCCGGTGAAACCTTATCTGTTCATCTACATTCCGGCCGAGGCCGCCGTAGCGTTATCGACCACTCAGCATCGATCGACGGCGATATCGCTTCAGAATGCCGCTGCTGTCGTGGTTTCGAGCCAAGCCGATCGCGAGGTTTTGGTGAGGGAATACGGGATATCGCAAGACTGGATTGTCAATATTGAGAATCAATCGACAGGAGAATGCTTGTGGGAAATCCTCAAGAACATCCCGTGATAGACGATGGGATTTTCTTGGGTTACGACAAGAACATCCCGTTGAAGAACGAAGGCTTGGGAAGGTTGCTGGCCTTTTTGGTTTCAGGCTGGGTGCGATTGCCCGATCGCCGACTCACGATTGCCTGTCCGTACTGGCTCGTCGAGGATTTAAAAGAGCTTTTAGCGGACCATGGAGTTTCATCCGATCGCTACGAATTGCTCCGCACTCGAGAGCCTTGGTATCGCCAAGTGCAATTGAGGCTCAAGGCCGCAGAGCGAGCGATGCGCCCTGCTGTTCATCGGATCCGATCTTGGATTCGAGGCGAGTCGTTTCCAGAGGTCAAGGACTTCCTGAGGCTCTTCGATGCAAAGCCATGGTATTGGGGATTCTTGACAGGGCTCAAGCTCGTAGCCATTGCTGCGGTTGCCTTGTGGATCTTGATCCGCTTTTGGTTGGTCTTCGCTTTGCTCGGCATGGCTTTTGCGGCCTACCGGTTATGGCGGGAATTAACCAAGAAACGTCGAATCCAGAGCCAGCAGGAAAGCCCCAAGCATCAATTGCGCAAGCAACGTCGACGGCGCAAGCGATACGCCAAAGAGATGAAGCGCCTGGTCGGGCAAGTCAACGAGCAGCAAGTGGTCCGAAACTGGCTGATCCCTACCCCTTTTTGGCCCGAGGCCCATGGGATATCGCATCCTAAGTCGGTGGTTTGCCCTGATTTGGTCCTCCAGGAGTTTCCTCTGCGATTTGCCGATGCGGGTTCGGAGCCGATCTACTCACGCATCCTCCATACGCTCCTAGAAGCCCAGCGGTTGATCTGCTACAGCCAAACGGTTAAATCGCATCAGTTGGTACACGGAGTGGGATTGGCCAGTGAACAAATCGAGGTGATCGGACACGGACGGGTTGAACTGAGCGATTATCTCAAGTTAGGCAAAACCATCCCCGATCAGGCAGAGCGCAAGCAGATCGCCTCGGAGCATCTTCGGAGCTATCAGCGGAGCTTTCTATCGAGCAATCCTTATTGGAATCGATTCGTTTGGGATCGGTCGAACTTTGTCTTTTACTCTTCTCAAGCCCGTGGACAGAAGAACATCCTGTCGCTGCTGCGAGCGATTGAAATTCTCCGGCACACCAGTGGGGATCCCATCAGGCTGGTACTGACTTGCGAGCGGACGGCTGGATCCCCGATCGACCTGTTTGTATCCGAGCATCGACTCGATGCTTGGGTGCTGTTTGCACCAGGAGTATCCAATCAGGTGCTTGCATCTTTCTATTGCTTGGCGAGTTTAGCGGTCAACCCGACGCTCTTCGAAGGTGGTTTTCCGTTTACGTTTACCGAGGCTTATTCGGTGGGAACCCCATCCTTGCTAAGCGATATCGCGATGGTGCGTGAGCGATTGGCCGACAGGGAAAGCGAGACAGTACGCTTGCAAGAGCGGATGCTATTTGATCCGATGAACCCTTTAGATTTGGCCGACAAGATTCGCTGGGCGGTGGCCAATCGGGAGGAACTCTTGACCTTGCAACAAGGGCTCTTCGAGACCTTTCCCACCTGGGAGCAAGTCGCCAAGAGGTACTCGGATTCGTTGCGTCGTTGAGCGGCTCGGGTTTGAATCGCTAGAAGGTTCACGCGGTGAGAGGTTCACGCGGTGAGATTTACTCGGTGAGAGATTTACTCGGTGTCTCGCAGCGTTGGGCCATGGTGTTGCTTCAAGACAGCTTGGACGGCCAGTCGTCGGAGTTCGATTGCGTCACCTACCTCCGAGGAGAGGCTCGGTGAGCGGTTCAAGAGTTTGTCCATCTCCATCGAGGGCAACCATAAAAGAGTCACATCGGTTCGGGCTCGAAGGGTGATCGCATCGGAGGACGATCCTGCGGTGAGGTTTTCGCCGAAGCATTCGCCGGTGCTGATATTTGCGACGAGCAGTTCTTGGCCGTCGCTTGTAGATGCAAGAATTTCGATATCGCCACGCAGGATCAGGGCGCAACCCTGAAAAGATTTATTAGGAGTGTGCAGCAGTTCGCCTTGAGTGAATTCTCGCAAATCCAGGATGGCTAAGTCGGATGGTTGAAGAGCGATCTTGAAGCGAGGTTGTTCATTGAGCCACTGGGTAGTGGACTTTTGCGGTTTGCTTGGGTCCTCCCCTGGGCGGTATTCCATTTGAATCGGGAAGGGTATTGTCAAACCTTCTCGGCGAGCCAAGTACCATAGGCGAGTCATGACACGGTCTCGCGTCGCTCCGAGAGTTTCTTGGGCTTCGACGGTGAAAATCATCCGATAGATGATCGAAAAGTCTGCGTAATTGAACGTACGGACGAGGGGCTCAGGGTTGGTTTTGACCCCTGGGGTGTTTCGGAGCAGCTCAAGAAGGAGATCTTTGACTTTATTGGGTGGATCGTCGTAGCTAAAGCCCATGTCGACGATTTCGGTACGCTCAGGGGTGGGGCGTGAGAGGTTGCTGAAAGCACCTTTGTAGAGCGAGACATTCGGGACGACTCGAATTTCGCTAGTGGGCGTTTGGATGTGAACGGATCTCCAGTTGATTTCGGAGACCTTACCCGTGACTCCATCGACGCTTACCCAGTCCCCGACGTTTAAGGGTCTTTCGAGCAGGAGCATCAATCCTGAAACGATGTTCCCCAGGGGCTCTTGGAGAGCCAAGCCGACGACGATCGAACCTAGTCCTAGAGCGGTCAGTGCTCCTTGGATTTCCATGCCCCAAACTTTGCTGTAGATGACCATCGCCCCGATGGCCACTAAGAGAGCTTGGGCTAGGTCGCGGAAGAGTTTGGGGAATCGTTCGCCGAGAGCTTTTCGGTTTCCCATGCCGAAGACGATGTCGTTGATGACCCCCAAAAGCGCAAAGAGCAGCGCGACCCAGAAGGCGGTCTCGACCCACCGCACGAGGCTTGAGTCCCCTGGAAGCTTTAGAATCCAGGTAAGAAACAAAAGAATAGCCAGTGAGGGCAGGACGAGGTTTCGAAGGGTCCTAAGGGTCTTGGCCAGGGGGTTCGAACGACGTTCGAGGAAACCGATCCACTCGTTGAGAAACAGTAGTCCGATGGGGAAACCGATTGCCAGCACGATGGCTTGGAAGATCGGAAGTTGGCTAAAGTCGCTCAAGCCGTTCATACCGACACCTGCCAAGCTTCGATCGGGGCCCGACCGTCGAGATCGACTTTGGTGGGACCTTCGAGTTGAAACTGATCGCCAATACGGTCGCGTACCGACTGGGTCACACGGATCGACGAGCTGTTGGTTCCGATAGCGAGTTTCTTGGCGATGGTGACCGTATCGCCCCAAAGGTCGTAGAGGAACTTCCGTCGTCCGACAACTCCTCCGACAACTGGACCGGAGTTGATCCCGATGGCGACATGGAGTTTGGCTTTGAATTCACGGTGGGAATGGTCCACGATACGCACGGCCTCTTGGGCGAACTGGGCCATACGGCGGGCGTGATCTGGCCTGTTGACGCTCAGACCGCAGACGGCCAGGTAGGCGCCTCCGATAGTTTTGACTTTCTCGATGCCGATCTTCTCGGCGGCTTCGTCAAGGGAGGCGATCAAGTCCCCGAGGACGCTCAAGGCTTTGGATTCTCCGGCTTCGCGGCTGAAGTCCTCGAGTCCGATCAATTCGGCGAAGAAGACCGAGACATCGGCGAATTGCTGGCTTGCGCGTTCGTCGCCATCGCGGCGTTGAGCGATGGCAGAGGCCGGCAGGATACTCGAGAGGAGTTCTTCATTGGCTCGGATTTGCTGTTCGAGTTTGTCGGTTTGAGTTTTGATGCTTCGCGACATGTTGTTGAAGACGGTGCCGAGTTCACCGAATTCGTCTTTGGTCGCCACGTGGACTTGGACGTCGGTATCCCCTTGGCCGAGGCGTCGTGCGCCTTGGATCAACTGCCTGAGAGGTCGGATCATCCAGTTGGAGAACAGCAGGGCTAGCAAGCTGCTGAGCAGGGCCATGCCCGAGGCGGCCGAGAGGACTCTTCGTCCGAAGTCCTGGATGGGAGCGTAGGCTTCATCGGCGTCGATTTCAGCCATCACTCCCCAGCGAAGGGAGTTCAGTTCGATCGGGCCGTAGGCGCTGATGACATTCTTGCCTCGATAATCGGTCGTCTCTACGATACCGCTTTGCCCCGCCAGAGCCGCTCGTGCCGATTTGGTTTCGACAGGCAAGACGCCGAGCACATTGCCCTGGTGTTGAATTTGCTTGATGATTGCCTCAGACATACCCGCTTTTTGCAGTTCCTTGAGAAATTCATCAGGTGCTTCCATCATGAATCGACTGCGACTCCGCATGGTCAAATCCGGACCGACCAGATAGCATTCGCCGGTTTGGCCAAGACCTTCCTCGCTCCATTTCCCATCGCCCGTCATCAGGGAGTTGAAGCTATCGACCGGGAACTGTAGGACCAGGATCCCGACCATTGAGGCTTCATCGAAGATGGGGCTCAAGGCAAAGGCCATGGGGCGACCAAGGCTGGGTCGGTACGATTCGAAGTCTGCAATTTTGTAGACATCGCGGTCTTGGGCAAAGTGCAGTTCTTTGACTTTGCGAGCCAATTTGGTGTTGCTGTAGGGACCATTCTCGAGGTTGGTGGCGAACTCGGTGGTCTTTGCATAGCTGTAGACAATGTTGAGGTTTCGAGCGTCGACGAGCATGATGTCCTCGAAGCCGAAGATTTTCGCTGCGCGTGCGAAGCTAGGATGGAGTTGCTCGTGGGCAGTTCGATAGTTGCTCGAGTCGTTAGGTGCAGAGGTCAGCAGCGCTTTGGAGTCGTAGGGGTTGGGGTTCGAGGCGATGTAGTGGTATTGTAAATGGCGTTCCGCAGGAGCTTTGGGGAGATACTGTTCGACGACAGGCTGGCCGTCGATCATTTTTGTCAGCTCGGGGAGGAACGACTGCGAGTAAAACTGCTCGAGCTTTGCGGATTCCTCGGGATTGATGGGTGTTTGTTCGAGCTCATCGTAAGCTTTGGAGAAGGCCTTCATGCCCTCGAGCACGATTCGGCTATCGGACATCGAGACGACTTGGTCTCGAAGCGATTCGAGCTTGGTGCGCAAGGCGGTCGTTTTGGCGACTTGGATCCCTTTGAGTTGGTTTTGGACCGTTTTTTCGATCGAGGATTTCCCGGTGACGTATCCGACCCAAGCCATAACGGCCAGGGCGCTCAGGGAGACGAGCAGGAGCAGCAGGATCATTTTCGACTGGATACTCAGTCTATGGAATCCAAACATGTCGGTTTACTTCTTGCGTTTTAATCGTGTTTCAATCGCGTTTTACGGGGGCTGTTTCGCGACGCCTATTCGCCCACTCGTCGCAAGGATATCTTACCGAGACGATACGTCTTGAACCAATACCGTACAGGACGTTTATTTTTGGGCAAGGAATGCGGAATATTCTCAATAGTTGGATTATTTCAGGGGTTGGAAATGTTGATCTTTTCTACGAAATGCTGCGTGCTTCTGCAGGTATTTTTACTTGCTCACATCGGTTTTGATGGTGAAAGGGATCGGGACGGCTCGGAAGTTTGTTCCTCACAAGCAACGCCGCCTCAGGCCGTGGACTCGCCATGGCGCTATGAGCAGCGGGAGTTGCTCGGATGGAAGCTACACATCCGTCGGGAGTTGATCGAGAACCAGGCCGAGGCCGCCAAGCTCCGCGTGGCCTTGGAGATTCTTCAAAAGCAGCTCGAGCAGATCATCCGCGTCGTTCCAGGTGATTGTGTCGCCAAGCTCCAGCGTGTTCCCCTGTGGTTTTCGCCAGTTTATCCCGACGAGCAACCCCGGGCGGAGTACCATCCCGGGGCCGGTTGGTTGAAGGAGCATCGCCGAGATCCGGCGATGGCCAAGGGAGTCGAGTTTTCAAATGTTGGGATTTTCGAGGCGGAGTACCGGCGGATGCCGAACTTTGCACTCCACGAATTGGCTCATGCTTATCATGACCAGTGTCTCGAGGCCGGCTTTTCGAATCCATTGGTTCAGGAGGCTTTCGAGCGGGCGAAGAAATCGGGAAGTTACGAGCGGATCGAGCAGAGGCTCGGCGACGGTTCGGCCCGTCAGACTCGGGCCTATGGAATGAGCAATCCGGCTGAGTATTTTGCAGAGTCAACCGAAGCATTTTTTTCGACGAACGATTTTTTCCCGTTCACGCGCGAGCAACTCAAGGAGCACGATCCAGCGATGGACCGATTGCTCGAAAAGCTCTGGAAATGACTCCATGGGATCCTTGTAGCCCAAATCGAGTACTCTGGCATTTTTAACGACCGAATTAGGAGGGAATTGGGCCTGAAGAGTCTATGGCCTGATTTTCGGCGGGCGCTGAGGATAGAATGAGCGTAAGTGACAATTAGCCAAGTCGCCTTGTGAGTAACGGAAAACGAAGAGAAAGAAGAGCAATATGAGCGGAATACTTGTAGGTTTGTTTGGTTTTATCGCGTTGGTTGTGGTGTTTGCCGCCGCGCTGTTGATCTATCTCATCGGCCTGTACAACGGTCTTGTGACGCAGCGGAACCGTTTTCAAAACGCTTATTCGCAGATCGATGTGCAATTGAAGCGTCGCTATGATTTGATCCCCAACTTGGTCGAAACGGCCAAGGGTTACATGAAGCATGAGCGAGACACACTCGAGGCGGTAATCCGAGCTAGGAACACGGCCATGGCGGCAGGTCAGAAGGCGGCAGCCAACCCGGGCGATCCATCGGCGATTGAAAACCTTTCGACCGCAGAAGTGGCATTGGCAGGCTCGCTGAATCGATTTATCGGACTCGCTGAGGCTTACCCTGATCTCAAAGCCAATCAAAACATGCTTGCCTTGCAAGAGGAGCTAACCAGCACGGAGAATAAGATTTCGTTTGCTCGCCAGGGATTCAATGACGCGGTCACCGCTTACAACACAGCGATCGAGACTTTCCCAGGCAACTTGGTTGCAGGATACGGCAACTTCCAGCGAGCGGCGCTTTGGGAACTGACCGATCCGCAAGAGCGCGAGCCAGTCAAGGTTTCGTTCTAGTGGATTGCAAGCAGGGTTTGAACCCTGCGCGAAGACCATGGCGTAGCGTCGATCGGCTTGGGCTGATTTGAATTGAGGGAAGATTGAGGCAAGACAGTGGACTTTTTCGCACATCAGGATCAAGCGCGTAAAAACACAGGTAGACTGGTGTTCTACTTCGGTCTGACCGTCTTGATCATCATGGCGTTGGTCTACTTTGTGGTCATCGCCCTTCTTGCGTCAATTCGAGTAGGGAATTCCGAACCGATCGATGTCTTCAATCCATTGATCCTCATCGGAGTGTTTCTCTCGGTCGGACTCGTGATCGCTTCGGGAAGTATTTACCAAACTTGGCTCCTCTCGGGCGATGGGTCATCCGTTGCGATACAGCTCGGTGGTATCAAAGTTCAGCCCAACACTCGGAATCTGAGCGAGCGTATTTTGCTCAATGTCGTCGAAGAGATGGCATTGGCCTCGGGCACACCCGTTCCACCTGTCTACCTCTTGGAGAACGAACAAGGAATCAATGCATTTGCGGCCGGAACGACCCCTCAAAACGCAGTCGTGGGTGTCACTCGAGGTTGCATAGAAACCCTCACGCGCGACGAGCTTCAAGGAGTCATCGCCCATGAATTTAGCCACATTCTCAATGGAGACATGAGGCTCAACGTGAGGATCTTGGGCATGTTGCACGGGATCCTTTTGATCGCGATGCTCGGATACAGTCTGTTCCGAATCGCCGCGCACATGCCTATGCGGTCCTCAGGCAGAAACAACGACGATAGCAAAGGTGCCATCGGCATCGTCGCGGCGATTTTCATTTTTGGGACGTTGCTCTTGGGGATCGGCTATGCCGGTGTTTTCTTTGCGGGGTTGATCCAAGCGGCGGTCTCTCGACAGCGCGAGTTTCTCGCCGATGCCTCAGCAGTCCAATTCACCCGCAATCCGCTCGGCATCACCGGAGCATTGAAACGCATCGGCGGTTGGCAAAAGAAATCGTTCGTTCAAGCGACGTATGCCAAAGAAGCCTCGCACTTGTTCTTCAGCAAGGGACTCGCATCCCAATCCTTCGCGACCCACCCACCCCTGGAGATTCGGATTCAACGGATCGAGCCGACTTTCAATGGCAAATTCGAGGCGACGCACATCCAGCAGCATTCCGAAAGCGATATCGTCGATCCCCGCACTCTCGGGTTCCAACGCAAATCGCTCAGCACATCGGCTCACGTGGCCGCTGAGGCGGGTGTAGTGCATTTCGAAGCCAATCCGCAGGACGCGGTCGATCACATCGGAAACCCAGAGGATCAGCACATCGAGCAAGCCAATCGGTTGATGGAAGAAATCGACAAGGAACTCATCGACGAGGTCCACGAGCCCTTCGGTGCCATGGCTATCGTCTTTGCGCTCCTGTGCGCGCCGCAGTCCGACACTGTTCGGAACGCACAGATTGAACTCTTGAGCCGATCGGCACCCAAAGGAATCGCAGCCCATACGAGCAAACTGCTGCCGAAAATCGATGCTCTGCTGTCCGAGCAACGCTTGCCCCTGGCCTGCATGGCCCTGCCTGCCTTGGACCAACTTTCGAATTCCCAAACCGGTGGGTTCCGAACCATGGTCCGGCGTTTGATCGACGCAGATCGCCGCTGGACCATTTTCGAATACGCCTTGCAACGATTCATCACGCGCCGAATCGTTCTGCGAACCGACGACTCCTTGGTCCCGGTGATGTCCAATGACCAACTGGAAAATGCGTATATCCAAGTCCTCTCGACGTTGGCCAACGTAGGTGGCAACACCCATGCGGAGTCATCGTTTCAAGCGGGCTGGCAAGTCGTTGGACCGAAGTTATTCGGAAAAGGCAAGTCTGCTAACCTCGTGGATCGGGACGAATGCACTTTGAAGAAATTCGATGTTTCCCTCGATTTACTCGCCCGAATCGATGTCAAATTCAAACGACGCGTCTTAGACTCGTTTTGTACTTGCATCGTTCACGACCAACGATCGACGATCAATGAAGTCGAATTGCTTCGGGTCGTCTCCGACGCGCTAGGCTGCCCGATGCCCCCGGTGTTGGATTTGGCTCCGATCGTTCGTTCATAAAAGTATCGCTATGGAACCGCAATGGATGGTGATCGCCGGAGTGGTTCTCCACCTGACACTCCAGATATCGCTCATTATCCAAGCTATTCTGCGACCCCACCGGGACCCATCCTCGCGGGTCGCTTGGATCGTGGTACTCGTGACGACACCCGTCGTTGGTATTGTCGCCTACATCCTTCTAGGCTCCGTGAGCATCGGTCGATCTCGCATCGAACGTGTTGCAAAAGTCCTTGAAGGACTTCCGCATCCGAAGGATATTCCAGGAATGTCCGTTCGGGAGATTCAGCCCCTGGGCAACACCCGCTTTGACCATGTGTTTCGAGTCGGATTCTCCATCAATGGGTTTGAGCCCATCGGCGGAAACAGCGCCGACTTGATGGCCGACTCCTGCGTCGCGATCGACACGATGGTCCGTGACATCGATGGGGCGAAAAAACATGTGCATTTGAATTTCTATATTTGGCTTGCCGACAACAGCGGCACGAAAATGGTCGAAGCCCTTTGCCGAGCGGCCAGACGCGGGGTCGTTTGCCGGGTGATGGCCGATGGGCTCGGTTCGCGGGATATCATTCGTTCGACGCTTTGGCGCACCATGCAGGACTCCGGAGTCAAAACCGCAGTCGCTCTGCCGATAGGTCGCACACCCTTGGCTCCCCTATGGACGCGTGTGGATCTCCGCAATCACCGCAAGATCCTGATCGTTGACAATCGTATCACTTACTGCGGGAGCCAGAATTTTGCGGATCCTGAATTCCGTCCCAAGCCGAAATATGCTCCTTGGGTCGACGCGATGGTCCGGTTTGAAGGACCGATCGCCAGGCAAAACCAAATTCTGTTCGCATCCGACTGGATGGCCCACGTGCACGAAGATCTCAAAGATCTAATCCTCGAACCTTGGACCGAGCATCGCGCGGGCCTGATCGCTCAGGTGGTTGGAACCGGGCCGACGATCCGCTATTCGGCGATGCCTGAGATGTTCGAATCGCTCATGTACACCGCTAGACACGAACTGATCATCACGACCCCTTACTATGTTCCCGATGAGCCCATGCAAGCGGCCCTGTGCGCCAGTGGTCGCCGAGGGGTCGAAACGACCCTGATCGTACCTGCCAAGAACGACTCGTGGTTCGTGGCAGCCGCAAGCCATAGTTACTACGCCGCACTGCTCGAAGCGGGAGTCCGTATCTTTGAATACGAAGGGGGTTTGCTCCACACCAAGTCCCTTACCATCGACGAACAGATGGGACTTATCGGCTCTGCAAACATGGATCGCAGAAGCTTCGAACTCAATTACGAAAACAATATTCTGTTCCTCGATGAAGCTTTAACGAAAAAAATTCGCGAGCGGCAGTTGTCTTACCAGTGGCAATCGCACGAGATCACCCGCGAACAGGTCGCCGCGTGGCCTCCATCGCGTCGCTTTTTTAACAACGCCATCGCAATGCTAGGACCGGTCCTTTAGCAAAGACGGTCCGATGATGAGTTACCAGAGAGTTTGTGCGATTCGCCCTAGCTCTTTCTTCTCTTCTGCCGCTTTGCGGAGGAAGAGAAAAACAGACCCGCAATACAGACCCTGTAGCTGTAAGTCTTGGCCCCGCCGGCATAAAGCCGACGGAGGCCAAGGAGAGCTCGATGGCCACTGAGTAAGCCTACCGTCGGGCTTGCCCGGCGGAGGCGTAACTTGCAGCTACTCAGTGAAACGGTACTCGCTCGCATGCGCAGTGTTGCTTGACTTCGGATGCTTCCATTCGCTGCGTGTTGTTCATCCGCTGCAAACGCTCCAGTCGGGATGGGCCGCAGTGCGAGCAGATCCCGCAGATCGAATCCCAGTCCCAAAGGTCAGCCGTGTAGATCGATGAACCCTGGGAATGACCGAGCAATTGTTCCAATGCGGATTCGAGTTGAGATGCCCTCGGGGCTTGCCATAGGCCACGGGATGCGAGGTCTTCCATGAAGCCATTGCCAGCGCGGGTCGGAATCAAGCTGATCCGTTGAGCACCCCACCGCGCAGCGGCTTGGCAACTGGCAACCGCCCAATCGACCGACTCGTCGATCGGTGTCCCCATCGGCTGTAGCAAAACAAAGACCCGAACGAAGATCTGCTCGCTACGAAGGAACTCCAGGGCGGCTTGAAACTGATCGAGGGACATCGATTTATTGAGCCAACGCATCGCGTTGGGTTCGATCGATTCGAGCCCGAGCGCGAGTTCAAGCTCGCCGTCGAACCCATCGCGAAAGCGTCGAACCAGCTGTTGGGTTTTCGAGGAACTCAACAAGGACGCATGATTTTCGACCACCAGACGCTCAAAGCCCTCGCATTGCTTCAAGATCGCTGGATACTCACCAGGATCGACGCTGGCCGGATCGAAAAAATTCGCAGCATTGTAAAGTTTGAGCCATTCGCGGGGTCGAGCCTGAGGGGGCAAGGCATCCACCTGTCGGTTCAAATCGGCGATCTGAGAAGCCAAGGAGCCGATAGGTGTGCGGTCTTGAGTTAGGGTGTACTTCCACAGATCGCACATCGAACAGCTAAAGCGGCATTCGGATCCGACGAGGAAATAGGTTCTCGCAGGGATCAATCCACCCTGGCCGTCGGGTTCCATCTCCCGAACCCAACCCATGGACTGACCTGCCTGACGAATGGGCTTCGGTGGCCTTGCGGCGCGGATCTGTTTCGAGAGCGTATCATCCATCGAATCGATCCCGAGCCCAACGAGCTAGATAAATCACGGCGGCGAGTAAATCGGCGGTGGTCCCCGGGTTCTTGCGATGCCCGCTTTCGCGAAGATAGACATCGAAACGGCTCCATGCCTTCTCGAATGCGGGACTTGCATAAGCTCCACTTGCCAAAACGTCGGCCGCTTGAGACTGGACTAGGCCAGCGACCTGTTTGCCATGCTTGCGAGCGATCAGGCTATCGGGCCGTGAGGCGAGGATCTCGATTTGCAATTGGCGAACCGCACCGAGCAGATCCGATGAGGACTCCAGAATCGCAAGCAATCGGTCGGTCCATTGGCTGACTTGGCGGAAACCATTGGCGTATTGCAAGGCGACATCATCCCAATCCGATGCGATACGCATGGCTTCGAGGATCGACTCCGGAGGGGTAGATTGCACATCTTGGCTGGCGACTTGTCCCAGGCCCCCGGGTTTCGCGATTCGAATGGCTTGGTAGATCAGACGGCAATCCTCAGGCGTCGAATCATGCAGGACTGCCGCGATGTCTTCTTGGAAGGCTTGGGCGTTCCAGCCGTTGGAATTGTGCGAGCCAGTTGAATGGAGCGACCACAGCGCGATAGGTGCAAGCAGCAGGATGGTTCCTAGGCTCGTGTTGACCTCGACGGCTTGGACCATCGCTTGGACGCTGCTGTGGACGATCTGTCCGATCGATCGGGTAGAGAGCCGATCATCGAACGCTTTGCCGATGGCTTGGGATGCCAGGACAAAGTGCTCGAATCGCATCTCGGAAAAGGAAGCATGGGGGTGTACGTTTCCAGCCTTGATCGACGAGGCCTCATGCAGAATCGCCCAGGAAACGCGTTGACCGACCGACAGGTTTCCCATGATTTCGATGATGGCGTTCCTCGATGGGCAATTGGTTGGGTTCTTGGGGGACTTCGAGTAAGATTACCATCGAAGATTATAGGTGTCGAAGAGAACTTGGCGACAGCAGGAAAATCCGGATGAGCACACGCAGATTTTTTCTCCAATCGGCCGCCCTCTGCGGGTTGCTCCTGAGCGCAAAATCCCGTCGATCGAGTGGTTTTGACAAGCTGACGGTCAACCGCGGTGCCGCAACGGTCCATCCGCTCGCCACGCAGAGTGCGGCTCGGATCCTTCGGAGCGGGGGCAATGCGATCGACGCTGCGATTTCGGCTGCGTTGGTGCTAGGGGTCGTCGATGGGCACAATTCAGGGATCGGCGGAGGTTGCTTGGTCCTGATCCGACGATCCAACGGGCAGATTCACGCGATCGATGGACGTGAGATGGCTGGGCTCGCGGCAAGCGAAGGGATGTTTCTTCGGGGTGGAAAAGCCGATGCGTCCCTGAGTCAAAACGGGCCTTTGGCCTGTGGGGTACCGAGTCAAATCGCAGCGATCAAGCAGATGCATACGTTGGCCGGCAGGATGGCTTGGAAGGATCTTTTCACCGATGCTCAGAAGGCTGCCTTTAATGGCGTCGCGGCATCGAAATCCGTAGCGCGAACGATCGCCTCAGAAGCCGATGAGCTGCGCAAGTACCCTGCTTCGAGTGCGATCTACTTCCATACCGATGGTACTGCGATTCGCGAAGGAGAGCCACTTGTACAAAAGGACTTGGCCAGCACTCTTGAGAGCATCGCCTTGCAGGGCTCTGAGTGGTTCTATGAAGGTCCATTTGCAAGCAAGTGCGCCGGATACCTCAAGTCGATCGGCGGGATACTCACCCGAGAAGATTTCCTTGCGTATCGATCCAAAGAACGCACGGCGATTCGTACCAAGTACCGGGACCATGAAGTGATCGGGTTTCCACCCCCTAGTTCTGGTGGCATCCACATCGCGCAGATGTTGATGATGCTCGAGCCTTATCCGATCGGCGCTTGGATGCGGTCGCGTCCCGAGGCGTATTATCACCTGCTGTGCGAGGTGATGAAGCGGGCCTTTGCCGACCGAGCCTATTGGCTCGGCGATAGCGACTTTGTCGATGTGCCCCAAGGACTTTTGGATCGAGAGTATTCCCGCAACCGGATGGCGAATTTTGTCGACTCCCAATCATCGATGCAGATCGAGCATGGGACTCCTGGCGACTCGATGGGTCGAAACGGAGCCCTCGGCGCACCGAGTTCGGCTGAAGATCTCAAACACACCACGCACCTGACGACAGCCGACGACGAGGGAAATTGGGTAGCGATGACTTGCACGGTCAACACCTCCTGGGGATGCAAAGTCACCGTGCCGGGGACCGGGGTCATGCTCAACAATCAAATGGATGATTTCAGTATCTCACCTGGAACACCGAATGCTTTTGGATTGGTCGGCTCGCAAGCCAACGCGGTTGGTCCGGGCAAACGGCCCTTGTCGAGCATGAGCCCGACGATGGTTTTGGATGCCACAGGCGAACCTGTCTTGACGGCCGGTGCTGCAGGTGGCCCGCGCATCATCAATGCGACACTTCAGGTTCTGCTCCGAGTTCTCGATGGCGGATGCTCGGTTTCCGAAGCAGTGGCCTGCCCTCGCGTGCACCACCAATGGCAGCCGGACGTTCTGCTCTTTGAGGACCAATTCGGTGTCGGCACTCCTTGGGAGATCTCCCCTGGAATTCAAGCAAACCTTTCTCGACTCGGTCATCCTTTGAAAGCCTCTGGATCCTTGGCCATTTGCCAAGCCATCCATCGGCAAGGGGACCGATTGACCGCAGCGCACGATCCGCGAGCTCAGGGGCAGTCGCTCGCTGAATGATTTGATGCTGAACCTAAAAAAGATCAATCGCTATTTTTCGAGCAGCAAAGCGGCAAGACGCATCGCCATCATCATGATGGTCATCTGTGGGTTCGAGCCGGGGATCGCGGGAAAGACCGAGGCGTCACAAACACGCAATCGCTCGATTCCTCGCAACCGAAACTCAGGATCGACAGGAGCCCGCGGATCGAGTCCCATCGCGCACGTTCCGGTGTAGTGGTATAGCGTTGTAGCGAATCTTTCGATATGAGCGAACACTGCTTCCTGGCTTATGCGTTTTGGACCGGGCATCAACTCCTCTTCGAATAGGTCTTGCCAAGGGGCTCGGTGAAAAAATTCTCTGGTCCATTGAATCGCTCTCAAAACCGCAGCCCTATCCTCGGGCTCCGATAGGTAGTTCGGATCGATACGCACCAGGGATCGGTTCGATGGGTCGGGAAGAACGCTCCCTACACTTCGGGGATGGGACTGCGTGACTCCGATACTGACGCAAGGCTGTGCGTTGGGGATTTTGGGGTAAGCCAAATAGTGTGTCGGTGTGATATGCCATTGGAACTGCTCGGAAGGGGTTCCGAGCGGATCGATCCATGCGCCGAGTTCGGCGAGATTCGAGGACTTCGGACCCCCTTGATCCTCGATGTACCGGCGGCGGTCGACTCGATCAAAGGGCCATGCAAAGGGAACCCCTTTTCGTAATTGGAAGACCAGCGGATAGACCAGATGATCCTGCAGCCCCGACCCGATGCGATCATGGGGGTATCGGCATTCGAGTCCGGCTTGTGCAAGTTCCGTTCGAGGGCCGATGCCGCTATGAAACAAAAGGCGGGGGGTTTCGATCGCTCCGCAACAGAGGATGACTTCTTTGGCGGCAAACACTTCGAATTCATCGCCTTGGGATTGGACAATAACACCGACGACTCGATCCGAATCGATGATCAGTCGTTTGGCCATCGCATTCGAGAGGATAGGAATCGGCTGCGAACGGCTCTCTGGCAGGATGCGTCGGCGACGACCTTGGGTCGCGAAACGCAGGTAGGGTGCGATCGATGGCCAGATCGTCGGGGTTGCTTGAACCCACGGGTTGAGCGATCCGAAGCCGTATTCGATGGCGCGGCGATGGAGCTGATCGGTGTTCGGGTGGAGTGTTATCCATGGGCTCGGTGGTCCCAAAGAGCTCACTGGCTCATTTCGCAATCGATCGAATATCGACTTGGAGGATTCGACCGACCAAGTCGGACCACAAGCCGAGTACAAGGCTTGTAGGCACACGTCGGAGGGTTCGATTCGGATCATGGCGTTGATCGCCGACGAACCTCCGAGGACTTTACCAGCAGGCCACTTGAGGGATCGCTTGGCCAGGTGCGTTTGCGGCGTCGTCAAGTAGTTCCAGTCGATACGGGAGCCAAAGCTCCGGGGGTAAAAGGCGGGTGTACTCGAGAAGGGGCCGCGATGGGGCGAGCCGGCTTCGATCACCAGGACGCTTCGGCGGTGGGGATTAGCCGATGCATGGGAGTGGGACAACTCAGTTGCCAGCGTTGCGCCTGCCGGCCCCGATCCGATGATGATGTAGTCGTAGGATCGCTCGGAGGGGCTTGGAGTTAGCTCAGACATTCGACTTGCCCGTGGCGCATTGACCGAGTGCCTCGTACTCGAATCGGTCCAGGATAGCAATCTGACCGATTGGTCCGCAAGTTACCGCGATCCGCCTCGATCAACGATCGGCATCGCAGCAGTTCGAACAGCCATCGAGTACGAGTACCGTTGCACTGAGTACCGCTTCGCTGAGTACGAGTACGACGAAATCCGATGCGAGGCACGACCGTGGCGCTAGTAATCAAGGCTCGCGCCGCCGTCGACATGAAGGCCTTGTCCGGTGATGAAGCTGCTATCTTCGGTGGCCAGAAAAAGGCAAACGCGTCCCATTTCATCGACATCGGCCATCCGTCCGATCGGTTGCAAGGCGGCGATGCGTTCCAAGGCGGCTTGTGGGTCCTGGAGACTTGCGGCCCAGGATCGCATGAGCGGAGTGTCGACGTTGCTCGGAAGGATGGCATTGACCCGGATACCAAAGTCCGCGCATTCGAGGGCAAGCGACTTGGTAAACGACAACTGAGCACCCTTGCTGGCCGCGTAAGCCGTCGAGTTTCGCTGGCCTAGAGCTGCGGTCATGGAGCTGACGTTGATGATGGTACCCCTCGTCTTTTTGAGATGCTCCAAAGCGTAATAGCACATCGAATAGGTGCTCAGAAAATTGATCCGGAGTACCTCCATGGCTTGCTCTGGTGGCATTTTCAGCAACGGTGTATCGGGGGGATGTATACCGGCGTTATTGATCAGGCAATCGATTTGGCCAAAGCGTTCGACCACCTCTGCAATGCCCGCAGCGATTTGTTTTTCGCAAGCGACATCACAGCGCACCGCGAGGTGTTGATCGCCGAGTCTTTGTGCGGTGGCTCGGGCGGCGTCGAGATCGCGATCGAGAATGGCCACGAGCCCACCTTCTTGGGCGAAGACTTTCGAACAACCGGCGCCGATTCCTTTGGCACCACCGGTGATGACGACGACACGTTGTGCAAATCGCATGGAAATGGCTCGGATAATTGAAAAATGAAAATTGGGAATTGAGGATTTGGGCCAGGACTAGGTCAACCATGCCAGTTGGGGGTGGATTCTTCGGTGCGGTCGACTATCTTGCTAGCCATGCCGATTCGCGACACTATTTACCCGTTGATCAAGTCACGGACACTTTTTTCAATAGCAAGCATCGCACTTGCGATGGGTGTCTATGCGCTGCTGCCGCTACTCAAAGAGTATAGCAGCTACAAAGACATTGGCGACACACCCTCGGACCTGCATGCGGCTTTGTCGTTGGTTCTCGGATGGCTCCTGGTTTTCCGGACCAATGCTGCTTACGCTCGCTGGTGGGAGGCTCGCACGCTATGGGGTAGTTTGATCAACTGCAGCCGGAATTTGGCGATCAAGATCCAGGAGTTCTTCCCTGATTTGTCGCAAGAAGAACGGCGTTTCCTCTCGCGGCATTTGTCGGAGTTTCCACGAGCCTTGACCTGCCATTTGCGCAAAGTCCCCTACGACGGTCCGATTTTTCGAGGCGCCACCCCGACGCATGTTCCGCTGGCGATTTCCCAAGATATTTACCGATGGATCAGCAACCGGCTTTCCAACAAAGCCTTCGATCGGGATCTATTGCGGATTCTCGATTGCGAGACGGCCAAGTTGATGGACATTTGCGGTGCTTGCGAGAGGATCGCCAAGACCCCGATGGTTCGCTCTTATCGAATATTCGCAAGGCAATGTATCTTTTTATTTCTCTTTACACTGCCGTGGGGTTTGGTCCAAGACTTCATGGCCTGGACGCTGCCATTGACGATCGTGGTCTCCTATTTTATGGTCGGCATGGAGATTGTCGCCGAACATGTCGAGGAACCGTTTGGGTTTGATGAGGACGATTTGGATTTGGAAGGCATGTCGGCGACGATTGCCAATTCGGTCGAAGAGATTTTTTATAGAAACCGTAGGGAGCTAAGCGAGCCCTCAGAGGAAGATCAAGGATAAGCACCATGGATATCATTTACCGTTTTGACCCTTATGCCCCGCTGGACCTCAAGCGACCGAAGAACAACAGAGAGGCCTTGAAGACACTGCATCAAGGAAACTGCCGCTTCTATTCGATGGTCAACCATCTTCAGAACGTCCAGGACGGCAAGAAGGTCGATTCGATGGTCGTTCCGATCTCACCGGTGCAATTGGGGATTCCAGTCGTCGGTGGACTCGAGCAGATGCATTCTCCTTTTGCGGCCGTTCTAGGGTGTGCCGATGCCCGTGTTCCAATCGAGCACATTTTCGACTGCTCGTCGAACGATTTGTTCGTCGTTCGGGTGGCTGGTAACGTCCTGGGCTTAGAGTGCATCGGGAGTATCGACTATGCGGCCACGGCCCTCAGGGAGTCCTTGCAAAGTATCATCGTCCTGGGGCATACCCACTGTGGGGCCGTCGGAGCGGCGGTCAAAGTGTATCTGTCTCCATCGAGTTTTGCTGAGGTGGCCTTTAGCCATCCTGTTCGGACCATCATCGATCGGATTATGGTCAGCGTCCGCTCTGCGGCCGAAGCACTCCAGGAGGTGCATGGGCCGAAGGTATCGAAGAATAAGCAATACAAGGATTTGCTCATCAATGCGTCGTGTTTCGTCAATGCGGCTTTTACCGCCTACGACTTGCAACGCGAGGTCAATGCGGTGGCCAAGGGATTGACGGTTTCCTACTCGGTCTACGATATGGCTTGGTCGACGGTCAATTCCACCCCGATTCGCAGTGCGGAAGAGGCTTACGACGCGCACGCCTTTGGAACCGCCCCGAAAAATCCTGAGGCGCTCCATGCGATCGCCCTGGAGATCGCACAATGCATGAAACCATCGAAATCATAGCTCCCGATTAGACCCCAATGCGCTCGAAGCGGCGAAGCCGTTAAGGACGTTTCATCCGAGGCTTTTTCTTGAGCAGTTGTTGGTAGCCTTCGGCCGAAAGCGAACCACTGGCCTCGAGACGTTCGAGCCGGGGGATCGACGAGAGGACTTCGATCGAACGATCCGTGACGGTGGAATTGGTAAGCCACAGTTGCTTGAGACTCGGGTGGTTTGCCAACGCTTCAAGCCCCGCATCGGTCACTTTGCATCCGCTCAAGTCCAGTTCGGTCAGGTTCTTCATCGAGGCGATGGCCGCCATCGAAGCGTCGGTGATTTGGGTGGATTCCAAATTCAGTCGCGTGATGTCCCAGGGGACTTGGCCCGATTGCGTGAACACCCGATCGTCGACTTGAGTAAACCCAAGATCGAGCCAAGCGGTTTTGCGAAGACTCAGTGGCCAGTTCAAAAGGGTTTGGCTATCGACAGGGCAACGCGTCAGGACGATTTCGTTGCGTCGAAGCATCGCGGGCCGGTTTTCAGCAGGATTCAGCAGGAATTGATCGTAAGCGATTCTTAAGGGATCGTCGCTTGTGAGCCGACTCGAGGCCGCATTTCCCTGCCCCTTGTATACCTCTGCAAGGTAATCGAGAAACATATCGCGGGAGGCTTCGTCACGATCGAGCCAGAAGTGAGCTAGCCCACAGGCTTGGGAGTACCAAGCGGCCACATCGGGATCGGCGCGTAGGCGTTTTCCGTCGGCCATGGAGAACTCCTCCCAGGGGATCCAGTATTGGTCGCGGAGGCGTCGAAACCGACCGGCTTGGAGTCGTGGGGCATCCCATCCTCCGATATCGACCACACGGATACCACCGATGGATTCCTCGGACCATGATTCCATGTACAGCGCGATGGCTTCGAGGGCCCAAGCCCCGGGATCTTGATCGGCGTCGAATCGGTTATCGTCCAAGCAGGTGGCATCAAAAAACTGGTGGGTCAGTTCATGGACCAGGGTCGGAAACGACTTGTTGGATTCCCAGTAGAAAAAAGCGATCCGATGTTCGGGGCTATAGTATCCGGTGGAGATGGAAATACGCGGTTCGATCGTTTTCAAGGCGCGGATATAGGCTTCGCGATTCCGAAGAAGCACAACGCGGAAGGCTTGCGTTTGAGCATTTGGAAAGGGGAACTTCTCGGCGAAGAGTTCTTGCCAAACGCAGTAGATCACTTCGCAAGCCAGTGCGACCTCGGCCGTCGGCTTTTCGCCAGCTTGGGAGGCAATCGCGAAATGCTCGCTGCGAGCCGACTGATAAGTTCCAGGCCCCCAGCCTAGGAGCTCGAAGTTCGCGCTGGATCGTTTGACCTGGATCGTATTGATTGAGCGATCGCGCTCGGTTGGCTCGAAAAGCATGCTTTGGATCGCTTGCGAGGCTTCGAGGATCCCATCGGAGTCGTTGCGCGTCGCTTGCGTTGCTTGAGACTCGGCCAATGCGGTGATTTCATCGAGCAGATCGGCCGCTCGGAGCGATTCCCGCAAACGCTCGCGACGAAGCTTGCCACGCGGCGAATTGTCGGCGATGAAGAATCTCTTGCGGCTATTGGGGCAAGGACGGAGGACCAACTCGATAAGCTCGGCCAAACGGCTAGGCGACGGGGTGTCGACCAGAGAAGAATCCTGGTTTGCAGCAGCCCCAGGGGCTTTCGCAGAGCTTGCCGTGCCCGACTCACTCGATCGGAGTTTGTTCAGAAGAGCGTCGATGCGGCCAGTGTCGAACTGACCGTAGGCCGTGGTTCCCAAGAGCAAGGAACCACATGCAAGCAAGAAAAGTCGCACGCTGCGCAAAAAAGTCACTGGAGCCTTATCGAGGCTTGCGCCAGGGGCGATAGTAACCGTATTGTTCAAGAGCTGCGTAGACTTCTTCAAGGGTTTTGTCACCGAAGTTGGCGATACTCAGCAGGGTCTCCGGGCTAGCTTGCAGCAACTGGCGAACGGTGAAGATCCCTTTTTCTTCGAGGCAGTTGGTAGTCCGGACTTGGAGTCCGATTTCTGCGGTGCTAAGGTCGAGGTTTGCCTGGAGTTGTCGAGCTTTTTCGTCGGCTTGGCTGATGGGAATACGCGTCATATCAATTACCTCCGTGTAAGATCAAAGACAGTGCAAGTTCAAAACGACAAGGTCCCAACAGGAGCTTCTGGAGACCGATACTGCTTGGCTAGTTTAGCCGAGTCTAGGTGCACTTCCAAGCAGAAAGCAGGGGACTTGAGCAAATTTCCCGAAGAGCTCGAGATTCGTGTTTGCTAGCAAATGTCTATCGATTCAGCGAGTCATGGGCTCCGGTCTTACCGACCACAGAACCGTAGCATGGGGCTCCGACCCGTGCGGCATTGAATCGTGGCCGGATGATCTCTCGGCATCGACGCTGCCACCATCAATGCGTTCGACGGTGATCGACAGCTTGGCCCAAGTGGCTTGGTCAGTCTCTGTAATCAGAGAATCTTAGTATCGATCAGTGGTACAAAAAACGGACCGCTTATGGGCGCTGATGTACGCTAATGGATTCTCATCTGGTTTGGCAGGCATCAGGACTGGCATGGCAGAAAGCTCAACGCCCTCTACTCTCAACTCTCTGAAATCTACTTTCTAGCCGCGAAGCCGTTCGCCGGGTTTGCGAACGCATTTTTCAGGAATGTCCTGCAGCGACGTAGGAACGATCAGGTCGAATCAGTAGATTATGGCACGGCCATTGCGATAATTTCTGCTCGAGTGAGTCGTACTTTAGGTTCCTTTTCAAAGATTCCTTTCAACGCAGCGGGCTCCCCTTCGGATAACGACTGAATGTCGTAACGGATTGGAAAGACTGCATCGATATCCTTTCCAAGAAACGCAGCGAGGTGAGCCGGACTGCGATCCGAAAAACCATAATCGTGGTATCTCGCCAAATGGAACCATTTCCCGTTTTTCTCGATCGAGATAGTTATAAAATGCTTCGTCAGACCCGGATTTGAAGTATCAATGTTTCCGAGGAAGCTCCACAACAATGATCCGTCCGCTAGCAAGACTTGTGTTCCGACCAAACGACCGTTTAAATTTTCACATGGTAGTTTTCGAACCGGTATTAACTCAGTCTCATCGCTTCGAGTCTTGCTTGCATAACGCCAAACGGGCGTATCCCTGATTTCGCCCGTTGTAATGTATTCGATACTTTGTTTGGTCATTTTAATAGTCCCGGAAAGCCGTTGCCTACCATCGATTGCCAGAGATTCGTACCGTACTTCGCGTGGAATGCCTTCGCATAGTCCGCAAGATCGCGTTTCATCAGTTCCCTCGCTGCACCGCTAAGATTGTCGTATCAATTCTTGCCCCATTGTCGACTGAGAATCTTGTCTCGTCCGCTGTGATATGCATCATAAACAGATTTGGATAATCTAACCAGGACTTGTTTCGAGGGCCCGCCGAGATACTTTGGCCATGTACGGTGCGAGTGCGTCATTCCATTAAGCTGAGGACCCAAATTATGCACCACCACGCCCAGCTCGCCGACTTGGTAGACGTGCTCGCCGTGGACTTCGATATTGTAGACCGGCTAGGAGACTCGCGAAAGCGTAACGGACAAAACGACCGCAAGTCCACCGAGACCTTGGAGCCTCTCGCCTTGGGCTAGCTCAGCGAGCGGCACCCATTCCTGGCGATCGACGGACCAGACTGGGTGAATGGTAGTCCCGGTGATGGTCTCGACAGCGCCATCAGAACCTAGCACATCCACGCTGGCCACGACGTGGACTTCTCGCGTAACGCCACCCCACCGCGCGGGGACTCACCGCGCGGGGACTGTCCCCGGTTTCTTTCCGAAAAATTTTCTTGCAACTGAGTTTTTAACGGATAACATCTAGTGGACTTCAAAAGACCATACTTGTCTGAGGGTTAAGCTCGGAAGCGGCGACACGCCTAGGTGCAGATGTGTTACTTGATCCTGTAGGAAGCCTTAAAAACCCATGGAGGGGTCTGTGCGTGGTTTTGCTGTCCGCCATGCGAGACGCAATTTGCCTTATCGCTATCGCGATTACGGGCCACAATTGTGCTTATGCATCAGAGGATGACGCAGAATTAATGACGGAATTTCTTAAGCAAGTTGCGGGAATGCAGTCTAGACTTGAGAGTCTAGATTTGAATATTCGATGCTCGGTTGTTAGAGAAAGGAGTGGAGAGGGTGTCTCAGGGCCGGATCAAAAGGGAACGTTGCGAGAATTTGAGATTGCAAAACGTGGCCAATTGCTTTTCGTGCTACGAAATATTGACGAGAAAAAAGACAGGCCGAAAAGTTTGTTGAAATGCGTAAACGGTCAATATGCGTTTGCCGTTTCACGAACAGGAGAAACAGCAAGCTTGCAATACTTGGAGAGGCTTGGAGTGGACACAGCCGTCGACAATCGTGTGCTTGAGGAGTCCGAGCAGAGAGAATTTGGTGCGGCGTTATCTAATACTTGCGGCTACATGACCGCAGGAAAGGTTCTCGCGGAACTCGTAAGAAGCAAAGATTTTTCAATAAAGAAGATATCCCGACGCGAAGCAAATGGCAAGCTTCTTGTGGCTCTTGAATTCGAATATCTAGGGCATGATGTACTCCACAAGGAGGATTACAAGCTAACAGAGGGTGAGTTGATCTTGGATCCAGCGAATAAATGGGTGGTAACGGCATCAAGTTGGATTTATGAAAGCCTTACAAGAGGTTACAAAGGGCGACTAACCGTGCAACGCGATTTCGAAGGCATGGCTTTCGATTTACCAATAGCAACCAAAGTAATTTCGAAATACGAAGACCTTGACATCAAGTTTGTCGACAAGGAAACTTGGACCGTCGAATTGAAGCGAGCAGAAGTCCCTGAGGAAGAGTTTTTCCTGCCTTATTACGGATTTCCAGAGCCTCAATTCGAGCGCAGTTTTTTCGAGAAATGGGGTTGGTGGTTGATTGTCGGGATCCTATTTCTTGCGACTGGTTGCTGGCTCACCATGCGGCGAGCGCGATGAACTTTGAATTCGACTGGAGAGCAGGTTCTGCGGTGATCGATCCTCGCGGTAAAATCGTCAAGCGATTAGGTCCCGTGCAAGGAGTTTTGCGAACCGACTGATTTTGAGATGCGATTGGGTGCATTCGGTAGTCATGAAGCGTTGGAGTGAAGGAGAAGTCGTATGAGGTCTACTTGCAAAGTTGGTTTCACGATCGTTGAATTGCTGGTCGTCATGGCGATTCTTGGCGTTCTTGTTGGACTCCTGCTTCCAGCCGTTCAGTCGGCGCGCGAGGCGGCGAGGCGGATGCAGTGCCAAAACAATCTGAGGCAAATCGGTTTGGCGTTGCATGCGTATGAGTCTGCGCACAAGTGGTTGCCGCCGAGCATGATTTGGGACGGCAAAGGTGAGTCGCAAGGAGGAGGGATTCTGCCGATCGGCACCGTCGATCATGTGGCGCTCGGAACAGATCCGTCTTTGGATCGATTGAAAGTGAACTGGGCGATTGCGTTGTTGCCGTATCTTGAACAGCAGAGTCTGTACAACTCCTTTCGCCAGGATCACACGATCGACCACGTGGTCAACAAACCCTTCCGTACCGTGGCGATCTCCACGCTGAAATGTCCAAGCGACGGGTTCAACGACGTTCCCTTCGAACGCGCGGCTTTATCTGGGACGAACGGACATACCTACGCTCGCGGAAACTACGGCTTGAATATGGGAGTCAATCGGTCTTGTATCAGTACAGCGGGCAATTGCCCGCTTGGTTTCGAAGCCGACACCAGCGATTTGCAACGTACCGCGAGCAAGGTATGGGGGAGCGGTATCGGGGGGTTCAATGTCTCGTTTCGACTGAGTGCGTTTCCGAGCGGGCTTTCGAACATCGTTGCGATCGACGAAATCCGCGCCGGCATCTCGCCGATCGATTCCCGAGGGGTTTGGGGACTTGGGATGGCAGGGTCCAGCATCACTGCCGCGCACCCGGGCGGGCCCAATTCCCACGATGTCGGCGATGGCATTACGGCGTGTGGAATGTTGACCCTCACGATCAGCGAATCGAAACTGAAAAGAATGGGGATGCCGTGCATCCTTTCCCCGATCCAAAGCAACTTTGCCGCGACCGCTCGCAGTCAACACCCAGGACTTGTGAATATCTTGAGGTTGGACGGTTCCGTCGATACGATCGCAGACCAAGTCGAATCGATAGTGTGGCTGTCACTCCACTCCCGCGATCGAGAGCTTGCTCGGCAATTGCCGTAGCCACTTGTCAATTCTAGTCGTGGACTCACCCCACCGCGCGCGCACCCCACCGCGCGGGGACTGTCCCCGGTCTCTTGCCGATGTCCTACCTTTCGGAACAGAAGTCCCGGAGACATTGGAACAAGGTCGCAATTGCCTGTTGCTCGGAATCGGGATTATCCAACATTCGCCATGGCGTTTTGGATTCGGGAAATGCGATGTACAACACCAGGACGGGCCAGCTCATGTTGTGCCCAAACGTTGCGCGCAAGCAAAGCCATTCTTTGAAGCCCTTAAGAAACTCGAAACCAGTCCCCAAATCGAATCCTTGGATACAGGAAGCGACGGAATCGTACGTGACTTTTCGTAGAAACATGCCAGGTCGAGATTCGAGATCCGAAAGCACCTCTGGAAACGCCATACTTCCCCCTGAGGGTGGCTTGGAACCATTTCCAAGTTGTTCGTTGTCGATTCGATCTTGTGCCCAGGATGCCAATTCACCGTTGCGCAGATCCAGTCTCCCTAAAACCACTTCATCGGAGCTTGGGGCCAGAATCGCATTCTGATGGGTGGCTCGGTAGTGAGTGTGGTCTGTGTCGTAATCGGCAAGATGATCCTGGTTGGACTCCGACTGCTTGACCAACGCGGACGCGAGTTTTCTAAGACCATCAGGAGTCCCATAAAGGTAAATCTTGTTTTGTCCATCCTCTTCTCGCCTTACAAAGGCAAGCAAAACGGACGGGTTCTGTTGAGAATCCAATTTTTCTTCCTGTCGATTATTTGATAGTGGAGGTGATGAGAAATGGTAGTCAGCGGGCCAAAGTTCCTGCAAAGCGTCCTTGGAGACCTGGTCCAAATCGCTTTGAGCTTCAGCAAGGGTCGGACACTCAGCAAGGCGCAACAACTCGAAACGAAACGGCTCGGCGACCTTTGGATTCATTTCGCCGATCAGTCGAACGATGCACCAATACTTCCATTGATGGTCTTCGCCCGCAAGCACCTCTTGAATCAGCGGAGCAATAGCTTCAGGAACGGTTAGGAGAAATTCTCCAATGGGTCGTGAGATAGGCCAGTTACCGTCCTGTAACCACTCGAGCAACTGCTTTAGATGTGGCCCCAACGCTGGGTAGCCAAGTGCAAGGAGAGCACGAGTATTGGCGATGTCGGATTTATGTAGTGGAAAAAACGCAAGCGGATCTGTTGTCATAATCCTCAATCGTATCATCGAGTCACGGCAGATTGTAGCTCTCTGGAGAGCCGTGGATCCGAATGTGTTTGTCTTTTGATCCAACCCGGTCTGGTAAGTGATCTTGGGCCTGAGTCGCCATCCCTTTTTCAACCACGGAACAAATGGAACACACGGAAACAAATCCCTGCGCGGTTTATTCAGCAATCGCATAAAAACTCGGGGACAGTCCCCGAGTTTTTATGCGTGTTAGTTGGGGACAGTCCCCGAGTTACTATGCGTGTTTTCCTAGCGATTTCCTTGCTGGTTGCGGTGAGCAGCAGGTCGCAAGCCAAGCTCGCTCGACTGCTTTACGAGTGAGATTCATCGATGTCAGTCATGAAATCAAGAAAAGTTTTTTGTACCAAATTCACCACCTCCCCCCCTTGTTTCTGCACAATAAGCCCTCGGTCGCTAGGCCGAACGATTCGCCTAGATAAGTACGTTTCAAACCATGCTTTTTCCACAACAAAGGGCATGTTGCGAGCGGCGGGACTGCGTGCAAGGACTTGCGCCTCGCCCCGCAGTTGCGGATGGATACCGCGGTTGTTTGTTACCCGTGTTTTTTGTGTTGATGCATCTGTTTATCAGTCAGGAGGGCTACCGCTATGGCTCGTAAAACCCGTGGCAGTTTGATAAACCCCAATGAAGTCACGATTGTTCATGCCGTAGCAAAGACGGCCAGGAATCTGTTTCTACTGGGCGAGGATTTCGCAACCAGGACCCACAACTCTCATCGCAAAGCTTGGATCGTCGATATCCTGGAATTCCAAAGCTCACTCATGGCGATCGACCTGCTCGATTTCTGCGTGATGGACAACCACGTTCACCAAGTCCTAAGATCCAGGCCAGATGTGGTGTTGGTTGACCCTTTGTCCAAAATCGAAAAAACGTCAGAAGGTCGACGACACGGTTCAGTATGTGCCGATCCCACCCAAGGATGAGCAGATTGATACCCTGGCGAAGAACAAAAAGAGGATCAAGAAAATCCGAGCTCAGTTAAGCAGCATCAGTTGGTTTATGCGACTTTGCTGCCAAAAAGTCGCACAAAGGGCCAATCGGGAAGATGGAGGTTCCAAGGGTCCGTTTTGGAAAGGCCGATTTCATGCGACAGTGATCGAAGACCTGGAGTATCTGCTCGGTTGCTGCTTGTATGTCGACCTGAATGCTGTTCAAGCTGCAATGGCCCAGGGGATCGATGACTACGACTACACGTCGGCCAAGATTCGGCTCGACATGATCCGATCGAAACAAAAGGCCAAAG
>JAJTEK010000036.1 GCA_021299695.1 Pirellula sp.
ACCAGGACCACCGCCACCACGACCACCGAAACCAGGTCCGCCGAAACCAGGTCCACCGAAACCAGGGCCGCCGGGGCCACCGAAACCAGGGCCGCCAGGGCCTGGCATGCTTCGAGCAAATTCCATCAGCTCGTCGCGATTGAGCTTGCCATCGCCATCACGATCGAACTCCATGGCCCGCTCGACGAGTCGTTCGGGATTCGGACCCCTCATTCCCTCTCTGCCTGGGCCCTGTCTGCCTGGGCCTTCAGCTCGTGGGCCGTCCGGCGGGCCACCCTCAGGCCTACGCCCTTCGCCCCGTGGACCTTCTCTGCCAGGGCCTTCCCTGCCTGGTCCTTCAGCTCGTGGGCGGTCCGGTGGGCCGTCCGGCGGGCCACCCTCAGGTCTGCGCCCTTCGCCCCGTGGTCCTTCTCTGCCAGGGCCTTCCCTGCCAGGACCTTCTCTGCCAGGGCCTTCAGCGCGTGGGCCGTCCGGTGGGCCGTCCGGCGGGCCTCCCTCAGGCCTGCGCCCTTCGCCCCGTGGGCCTTCTCTGCCAGGACCTTCCCTGCCTGGGCCTTCAGCGCGTGGGCCCTCCGGCGGGCCTCCCTCAGGCACGCCATCAACTCCTGGCGATCGAGCTTGCCATCGGAATCCTTATCAAAACGCATCACCATGTTCACAAAGTCCTCGGGACTTGGACGATTCCCGCCACCAAACCCAGGACCCCGCTCAGGGGGTTGACCCGGTCTTGGACCCTCTTGAGGACCCGGCCTGTCGGGAGGCTGCGCAAGCCCCGAACCAGTCGCTGCGCCGAAGAGGGCAGCTACCATCAAAAATTTTCTCATGATGCGGTTTTTCCTTAGAAAAGAGAAGTTATCAACCTGAGCGTTATTTTTCGGAACGGACACAATAGAGTTTCGAGTCGGACCTAAGGTACAACTCGCCCCGATCGACTGCCGGGGTCGCATTGAACATGCTCTTGTCACTCTCAAATCGATTCTGACTGACGACAGCCAACTCGGCGTTTTGCGTTGCGACGATCAAACCGTCAAAACGTGTCTGAAAATACAAATGATCACCGATCGATACGGCCGATGCGTACACGGGTCGGTCTCGTGAGGTGATGTTCGAGACCCGGCTGCGCTGAATCAATTCGCCACTCTTGGCAGAACTCGCATAAAAAGTCCCCTTATCGTCGATCCAGTAAAGGGTACCCTCGACCAATACCGGCGTGGAGACATAAGACGAATTTCGGCTCGTCCAGACCGTATGCGTTTTGGTCACATCTCCCGTACCCCCAACCCGCACGGCCATCGACCCACTGGATCGATAACCACCAAAAGCGATGACCGTATCGCCATCGAGCAACAAACTCGGAGAGAGATTCCCCGTCAAGGATGTCTCTGCAAACCATAGGAGTTTGCCGGTCGTTGGGCTCAAGCCCCAAATCTCACCAGGTACCGCGATGACCAAATCGGTCCGCTGCTGGTCGACCTGTGCCAAAATCGGAGTCCCGTAAGCCAGCTCAAGGGCCGATCCGGTAGCCTTCCATACTTCCTGGCCATCGGACGCTCTGAGCGCTCGGATGCTCTGGCTCTCCTCCGATGCGTTGACGATCACAAGGTCCTTATAAAGGATCAAGCTCGAAGCTGTTCCCCATCCTCGATTCCCCGATTCGGTCCCGACGCTCGTGTGCCAAAGCTTGTTCCCCTCGAGGTCGAAGCCGAATACTCCGGACTTGCCAAGAAAGGCAAAGACCCGTTTTCCATCCGTCACCGGAGTATTCGTCGCATAGCCGTGCTCGGGTACTCCCATTCCTTGATAGCGATCCTCGGGTTGAACCCCGTCTTCGGTGTGCTTCCAAACGATGCTCCCGTCCTTGCGATTGACGCACACCAAAAGCCGCTTGAGCTTGCTCGCATCGACCTGACGCGACTCGGGCTCGATGCCGACATAACACGTCACAAAAATATATTCATCCGTCAAGACCGGACTCGAGGAACCAGGTCCCGGAAGGCTCGTCGACCATTTAAGGTTCTGCGCTTCGGACCAAGCCGTCGGAATGGTCGCATCGGAGCTAACGCCCGAGCCATTGGGACCTCGGAAACGGGGCCAAGCTAACGCGTCGGGCTCGATCCAATCGACCTCGGCATCCGCGTTGGGACTCGCCGTAGCATCGCGCTGCTCGGGCCCAGAAGCTGTAGCAACCTCCATGGAAGCTGTGGTCAATTCGGGGCGAATGGACCCTCCTGCATTCCGAGCACCCACGCCCGAAACTTGGAATAACATCCCCAATAGCCCCACACCCAAAACAACCAGCGAGAAGATAAGCCACCCTAGTCGCCTGCGTCGGCGAACTTCCTGAATCGTATTGGCAAGGCTCTTGGAGTCGATCGTCGATGAGGGATTCATGCCGTTTAGGTTCCTGAGGTTTCTTATGTCCGTACCAAGAACCAACACGCCCGGGGGGACAAAGTTTCAGTCTTGCCACAGAAAAGTCGATAATCTACCTAAGTCCAAAGATTCCCGAAAACAGGGCGATGCGAAAGCCAAGGATCCAACTTCATGAATACAGATCAAACCACCTTTGGACCTCGATACAAAAATTTCTCTAAACTGACCCTTTGGCTAGCATTGGCTTGTCCAATCCACGGCTCGGTCGTTTTCGGACAGCAAAACACCCGAAACGGTGCCGTCCTAGGCGGACTCGCCGGAGCGGTCGTCGGGGGCGTCGTCGGACACAATCATAAAGACCAGACCGCCGAAGGAGCCTTGATCGGCGGTGCCGTCGGTGCCGTCGCCGGCGGATTGGTAGGAAACCAACGCGATCGTTATGAGCGACAACGTGAGGCCTACGAACGACAACGTCAAGCTTACGAACGACAACGCCAACAGTTCTATCAGCAACAGACCTACGCCCAACCCTACGGATACGTCGGCCAACCGACCGTGATCGTCGGAACCCCGGCGGTCGTGCCACGCGGTGTCCCTCAACGCCTCGCTCCGGTGCGTCGCCCCGTAAGCACCGACGAAGTCGTCCACATGGTCCGCAGCGGCGTGAGCGAGAATGTCATCGTCGCCCAACTCCAAACCAACGGAGTCGTGACACGACCCGATGTCAACGAAGTGATCCGACTGAGCCAAGAAGGGGTCAGCGAGTATGTCATCACGGCCATGCAAACCGTCGATGTCGTTCCTATCACAGGCCCCTACAACAGCAGTCCATCGCGATCGGCGATTCCGGCATCCTCGCGAATGACTACCCACCGAGTACCCATAAGTTCCGGTGGCCAACTCCCGAGCACCACCAGTCGCAACGTTCCCTACAACTCTCCAACCTACAGCACACCAACTTACAGCAATCCACCCAGCAGCGGTGCCTGGAATACCACCCCTAGATTTGCCCCCCCACCTCTCTTGGAACGCCGGGGCTACTGATCGCATCGACCGAGTGCGAGGAGGAGACTCTACACAAGTCAAAAACACTCGATCGAGACTTTCGGTCCAATGCTTTGTTCGTGCTTCTTCCCGTACTCGTACTCAGCATCGCGGTACTCGTACTCGTACTCGATCCGATCTAATCTAGCAATTCGGCTCATAGGTCTGCATGTTCCCCCAAACCGCCTCGATCAACGATCGGCATCGCCGATGTTCAAACAGCAAGCGAGTACGAGTACCGTTGCACTGAGTACCGCTTCGCTGAGCACGAGCACGACGAACAGCCAGAACCGAGCATTGCAGACGAAGGCCTCGATCGTTCGTCTTTGACTTGCGCCAGAGTCAACTCCTCGGCTTAGCGGATCGCAAACGATCTAGCATGGAGTTGGAACATTGTGCTCGTGCTCGTGCTCGTGCTCGTAATCGATCCGATCTAATCTAGCGATCCGGCTCATAGGTCTGCATGTTCCCCCAAACCACCTCGATCAACGATCGGCATCGCCGATGTTCAAACAGCAAGCGAGTACGAGTACCGTTGCACTGAGTACCGCTTCGCTGAGTACGAGTACGACGAAATCCGATGCGAAGCACGATCATGCGTCCTTGAGGACCTCGCGTACGACATTCCCGTGCACATCGGTCAAACGGAACTGGCGCCCCTGATATCGGTACGTCAATCGCTCGTGATCGATCCCGCAAAGATGCATGATGGTCGCTTGGATGTCGTGCACATGCACTGGCTTGTCGGTGATGTTCCAACCGAAATCGTCGGTCGAACCGACGACATGGCCACCGCGCACTCCGCCGCCGGCCATCCACCAAGTGAACGCTTTTCCGAAATGGTCTCGGCCATTGGGCTTGTTAGGATCGCCTTGACCAAACGGCGTTCGTCCAAATTCCGCAGCCCAGACCACCAGCGTATCGTCGAGCAGACCTCGCTCCTTGAGGTCTTGCACCAGAGCCGCTGCGGGTCCCTCGGTATCCTTGCACTGATCGGCCAATTGCGTGTAGAGATTGTTGTGTTGATCCCAACCTGCATGCATGAGCTGAACGAACCGGGTCCCTCGCTCTAGAAGCCTGCGGGCGATCAAGCAGTTGTTCGCAAAAGTTCCCTTGCTCAACGCATCGGATCCGTAGCGTTCGATCGTCGCGGCCGATTCGTTGGAAAAGTCCAAGAGTTCTGGCACGCTCGATTGCATCCTGTAGGCCATTTCGTACTGCGCGATTCGGGTATCGATTTCCGGATCGCCGTAATCCTCTAGATGCATCGCGTTTAATTCCGAGAGATCATCGAGCATCGCGCGGCGAGCTTCGCGAGAAAGACCCGAGGGATTCGTCAGGTAAGGGACCGGGTCGCCGGTGTTTCGGAACCGGACCCCCTGATAGCGGCTCGGCAGGAATCCACTTCCCCAGTAGTAGTCGAAGAACAACTGACCGCAGGTCTTGCCCCGGTCGCTCGAGGTCATCACGACGAATGTCGGCAGGTTATCCGTTTCGCTCCCGAGTCCGTAGGAGAGCCAAGCTCCCATGCTGGGTCTTCCTGGCACTTGGGCGCCGGTCATGAAGTAGGTCACCCCTGGAGCGTGGTTGACCGCTTCGGTGTACATCGAGCGAATCAAGGTGATATCGTCGGCGATTCCACCGATCTTCGGCAACATACTGCTCAGTCGCATGCCGCACTTGCCATAGGTCTCAAAGGGCTTAATGGCCGGCAAACAAGGCCACTTGGCATATCCGCTGGACATCGTCGAGAGCCGCGTGGTTCCTCGCACGCTCTCAGGAATGTCCTTGCCTGCAAAGTCGACCATCGCGGGTTTTTCATCGAACAGATCGACGTGCGATGGCCCCCCGCCTTGCCAAAGCACCACCACCCTTTTGGCCGTCGGTGCATGATGCGGTAGTCCCGGCAAGGGGGCTTGGCCCTCTGCTCGACTCGAGCCGCTTTGGGTCGCCCCGAGGAGCGTCTGACGCCCCAAAAGAGAGGCCAACGCAGCAGCGCCAATGCCCGTTGCACTTTTCCCAAAAAGTTGCCTACGCGTGACTCGGGCTTGATGGATTTGCCAAGGATTCATGATCGAAACATCGGGGGGGTTGGCGAAGGGGACTCTCAGGTTTGACCTATCCTAAAGACCGGAGTTCATCATACTCAAATCGCGAACCCGAAGCACGACGAATTGTCCCTTCCCAAAAGGAATCTACCACCGGCATGCGGCCAAGTACGGATCCGACCGAGCATTGGACTACCCGGAAAACGCCGAGGGAATAAACTTATCCGAAAACCCTCCTTGCCCTTACACCCTGCCCCCCGAAGCCCAAGAGTGCTCCTAGAGGAGTTCTCGCAAGTGGGCCAAGGCACAGGCAACTCCAGAGCAGACCTTCATGAGCGATCCAAAAAACAGTGGCAAGAAACTCCTGGTCACCGCCGCCTTGCCCTATGCCAACGGCCACATCCATATCGGCCATTTGGTCGAGTACATCCAAACCGACATCTGGGTCCGTTTCCAAAGGCTAACCGGTCGACGCTGCATCTTCATCTGCGCCGATGATACCCATGGAACGGCGATCATGATCCGGGCTAGACAAGAAGGTCGATCGGAACTCGAACTCATCGCACAGATGCAAGCCGCCCACGAAAAGGACTTCGCCGGATTCGGCATCCAATTCGATCACTACAGCTCGACCAACTCCGACGAGAATTATCAGTTGTGCTGCCAGATCTGGGCAAAACTCCAATCCGAGGGATTGATACGCCAAGCCGATGTCGAGCAGTTGTTCGATCCGCAAGCCGGTACCTTCCTGGCCGACCGTTTCGTCAAAGGGACTTGTCCGGTCTGCAAGTCCCCGGACGAATATGGAGACAACTGCAGCAAGTGCAGCGCAACGTATTCGCCCAGCGATCTGATCGATCCGGTCAGCACCCTCTCGGGCGCAACACCGATCAAGAAAACCGCCAAGCACTTGTTCGTCCAACTCGACGCCCTCCGTGGGTTCCTGACCGAATGGACCCAATCGGGCCAACACCTCCAACCCGAAATCGCGAACTACCTCAAGGGTCACTTCCTGGGCAAACCCCTTCGCGATTGGGACGTTTCACGCCCCGAACCCTATTTCGGATTCGCTATTCCCGATAGCCCCGGGAATTACTGGTACGTTTGGTTCGATGCACCCATCGGATACATCGCCTCGACCTGGCAGTGGTGCAAACTGCATCAAGAGAACTTGGACGATTGGTGGAAAAGCGATCAAACCGAAATCCACCATTTCATCGGCAAAGACATCACCTACTTCCACACGCTGTTTTGGCCCGGAGTCCTCAAGTCCGCCGGCTACTCCTTGCCCTCGTTTGTCCATATCCACGGATTCTTAACCGTCGACAAAGAGAAGATGGCCAAGAGCAAAGGCACAATGATCCGAGCCAGCAAGTACCTCGAACTGCTCGATCCGTCTTACTTGCGCTACTACTATGCCAGCAAACTCGGATCGCGACCCGAAGATATCGACTTGAACCTCCAAGAATTCATCGCCAAAGTCGACTCAGACCTCGTCGGCAAAGTCGTCAATTTGGCCAGCCGTACCGCGAGGTTTGTCGAAGCCAACGGCCTTAGTGTCGAGTACCCCCACGATGGCGGCCTGTTCGCAGCCGGTGCCCTAGCCGGTGAAAAAATCGCCGAAGCCTACGAGCAAGGAGATTACTCGCGAGCGATGCGATTGATCATGGAACTGGCCGACGCGGCCAACGCCTTTGTCGAAAATACCGCTCCATGGACCCTGAAAAAAGATCCCGGGCAACACGTCCGTTTGCAGGAAGTCTGCACCATCGTCCTGAACCTATTCAGGCAATTGTGCGTCTACCTTACCCCAGTCTTGCCGCAATTATCGGCCCAGTGCGGTAAATTGATGAATCGGGAAATTGTCGCTTGGAACGATAGCCAACAGCCACTCGTCGGGACGCAGATCTCGAAGTTCGAACATCTCATGCAACGCGTAGACCCCAAGAAAGTCCAGCAAATGATCGACGAAAGCAAAGAAGCATCCAAGTCTCAAACCCTAGTTGCAACCCCAGCGACGTCGGCCGCAGCACCGACCGCTCCGACCGCAGTGAGCACAAGCAACCCTGGCCAAGCCCCAGGAATCGAACCCCTAGTCGCCGAACCCCTAGTCGCCGAACCGCTGGCTGCGACCTGCACCATCGAAGATTTCGCTAAGGTCGATCTGCGGGTCGCCCGAGTGATCAAGGCCGAGGAAGTCCCTGAGGCCAAGAAGTTGGTCAAGTTGACCGTCAGCCTAGGAGGCGATGAGACTCGCACGGTTTTTGCAGGGATCAAAGCCGCTTACTCGCTCGAACAACTCCAAGACCGCTTGGTCGTCATCGTGGCAAACCTACAACCCCGGCAAATGAAGTTCGGACTCAGCGAGGGGATGGTCACGGCCGCCGGAGCCGGCGGCTCCGAAGTCTTCCTGTTGGGGGTCGACTCCGGAGCCAAACCAGGACATCGAGTCCACTAGCAAGCGGCCAAGTCTTGGCAGGCCACGGCCAATCGCTGCCTTGCAGTATGCAAACGGCGTTTGATGGTCCCGACCGGTGCTCCGAAGTGCTCTGCCATCTGGAGCATGCTCTGCTCCTCGATGTAGTAAGCGACCAACGTGGCTCGGTCGAGCTCCTTCAACTGGGCCAACTGCTCATGCAATCGCTTGCGAGTCTCTTCGCGAACCAACTCGGCCTGAGCGTCTTGCCCAGGCTCGGCCGTAGCTTCCAAAATCTCCTGATCGATAAACGCCAGCTTCGCCCGACGCGTTCCTCGATTGATCGACATGCGAACGGTAATCTGCCGCAACCACCCAGAAAACGCTTCGGCTTGACTCAGTTGCGGTAACTTGCGCCAAGCTTGAATGAATACGTCCTGGACCATCTCGTCGGCTTCGTCCCGATCGCTCAGTCGCCGATAAGCGATCGCGAAGACCTGCCGTTCGTGCCTTTGAAATAATTCGCCAAAAGCGTCACGATCACCGGCCAAGGAAGCGGTGACTAATTCAGCGACGCTCAGGATGCTGTAGTCGATTCGAATGAAATCGGCCATGTTTTTTGCTCCATGATGCAAAGCATTCTTCGTGTTCTTTGAGAAACGAAGCGATCGGATTTCACACAGCGATGATTCGGATCGGATCGACCGATGCTCAAAATCGCCAGCGAAAAGATCGAGTGCCAAGTGACTGAGGGATTTTTTTCGAATCCAAGACCCGATTGGGATGCTCAGGAAATTCGAATTTTTGAAATCAAAAGGATGAAACGCATTTACCAAGAGCCGATCGCGAAGCGATCTTGCCGTCTGCATATTCCGGTCGGTTTTGTACCCACCGGACTCCTATGCATGACGGACCTTGCCCCCGATGAACCGACCAGCGAGGGGCGCGTACACCCCAGAGGCCTGTTCAAAAACGCCATCCTTCCCTCCTGCGACTCAAGATAGGACAAGAGGGTGTTCATGACGTTCCATGCTTGAACGATCGTCGTATTTTGCTCTTTGGCAAAAACGTGATTCCATCGTTTGGCAGTGGTTTCAAGACGCATGACATCCTCCTGCACCTGTTAGGCACAGCATGAGATGGGACAAAAAAAGTCGGTTGCTCTCCGATGAGCCACCACAGGCTCATCGGACGATTAAATACCGTAGAGCCAGTCGAATAGTAGCTGATCAAAACGAAAAAAACAACCAAAGTTCAATCAGTCGATGTTTCGACATCGACCCTGTCTTTTAGACAATCAAAAAAAACAAAGGTTCAGCCTCAGGGCCCCTTTTTTCCAAAAATCCCTCCTTTCGATTCCCTCCAGGACCAAGAACCCCCCTCCGGTCTCCTCTTCTTGCAAGACCGCCGGATAGAATTCGGATAAAATGCCCCTGCACCCTATCCCCAATCGCCTGCCCCTGACGAGCAACCCAACCCTATGCTTGCGATCCCCGTGCTAAGGAAACCCGTGCCCAGCACACCGGCCCCGCAGAGCCAACTCCCCTCTAGGATTGGCTCTGCAGCCTGGATCGGCTGTCTGCTGCGCAGCGCCTGCTTGCTCTGGATTAGCTCTCTGTCGGCGCTGGGCCAAGACCCCGAGCCAAGGCTCAACCCCGACGCGAACACCCTCAGGCAATGGGTCGAAGAACTCGGCGACAGCCGCTTCGAAGTCCGCGATCGTGCCTCCGGGAAACTCAGCAAGCTTTCGACCGACCAATTGGACCACCTCCAGGAGCTCCTCAAAGGATCGACGGATCCGGAAATCACCGTTCGACTCTCAAGCGTCGTCGCAAAGCTCAAAGCCGAACGACAACAGCAAATCGTCAGCGGTTTTCTTCGGGACCCCGATATCCTCAACGACCACGGACTCCACGGCTGGTCGAGCTTCGCGCGTGTCGCCGGCCCGAGCCGCAGCTCGAAACGCTTGTTCCTGCAACTCTACGAACGCCACGCAGAACTCGTCGAAGAGGCGCTCGAGGACCCCAAACTCGCTACCGAACGGGGGCGTAAGGTTCTCAGCCGCATCCAAGACTCGGAGATACGACGGACCGAAGGGGACAAGTCCGATGGACTGGCCCTGCTCTACTGCGCCTGTGCGTCCCAAGGGGACGAAGATTCCAAAATCGCCGCCATGGCCCTGCGGATCCTCCTGCGCGCGCCCTACAACCAATGCCTTCGAGACCCGCAGTCCAAACGCCCGATCGAAACCATGATGGAACAATGGGCTGGAACAATCGACGGAAGCTACGAACAGACCACCGCCCTGCAAATCATGGTCGAAGCCAACCTATCGCCCGTCAGAAGCTTGGCCAAACGCATGCTCCTGTCCTACGAATCCAACAAAAATCCAACCGCCAAAGATCCGAGCGTCCCGAACGAGCCAGTCGACCCGATAGAGCCACGAGACATCGCCAGAGCCTTCCAGGTCTTCTTCAAATTCGGAAAAGCCGAAGACCTTCCGCTACTCGAAAAATGGCTCGACAACACCGATGTGTGCGAAGAGATCTCCTCGCTCAATCCACCGGGCCTGATGGTCCCTCGGCAACCCATCCCCGGTGCACCGGATCGCCCCTTGGCTACGGTCGAACTTCGCGATGCGGCGCTGCTTGCCTGCATGCAAATCGCTGGAATGGACTACCGATTGCATTTCCCGACTGTCCGCAATTCAGCCCTCTGGGGCTTTATCCCTAGCTCAATCGCCTTGAAAACTGGCTCCGATGACGTCCGCGCCGCACGCCTGGAAGCTTGGAAACAACGACCCCAATGAACCAAATCGACCCGATGGAATTCGACGACGAGCCCTGGTTTCTGGGCCAAGAACTCGAATCGCTCAGCGATGTACCTAGCGATGAACACTGGATGCGACAGGCACTTAAACTCGCCCAACAAGCTGCCGAGCAAGACGAGGTACCTGTCGGTGCGGTCATCGTCCACGAAAACAAAATCATCGCAAGCGCCTTCAACCAACGCGAGCAACTCGCCGATCCGACGGCCCATGCCGAAATGATCGCCATTACCCAAGCCGCCTCCCACCTAAACTCCTGGCGATTGCTCGAGTGCTCACTGTTCGTGACCCTCGAACCGTGCCCTATGTGCGCAGGGGCCATCCTGCAAAGCCGGATTCCTCGCATCGTCTACGGCGCGCTCGACCCCAAAGCCGGGGCCGTCGTATCCCTGTTTCAACTTCTCAATGACCCACGTCTCAATCACCGCTGCGAAACCATCAGCGGTGTCCTGGCCAACGAATGCGGCAGGATCCTAACGGAATTCTTCGACCGCAAACGCAAATTAGGCAAAAAGTAATCGATCCTCCAACTCCCCCGGGGCCCCTCCACCAATTCACCAGAGCCGGGCCTATGACCGACAGCAACTTTGCGGCCCCATGCACGGACGATATACTGGAAACCACTCGATCGATCCCCTGTTTGTCAACCACCTCCGGCTAGGACATCCCCGATGACCCCACAAGAAAAAGCTGAATCCCTCGGCGTCCAATTCTCCAAACAAGAACCAGGCTACCTGGCCATGGTCGTCCGCACTGGAAACCTCCTGATCACTTCCGGACACGTCAGCGATATCAAAGGCAAACTCGGGGCCGGGACCAGTGTCGATCAAGGAAAGATCGCCGCCCGGCAATGCGCAGAGAAAATTCTAAACTCCGTCTGGAACTTTCACGGCTCGCTCAACGGCCTGCGTGTCCTGAAACTCCTAGGTTGCGTCAACTCGACCCTCGAATTCCACGAACAACACCTCGTGATCAACGGTTGCAGCGATCTACTTCACGAAATCTACGGCAAAAATACCGATGGCTTCCACGCCCGAAGCGCTCTGGGCTTTGCCCAAATCCCAACCGGCTCGGCCGTCGAGGTCGAAGCCATCTTCGAAGTTATCTCATAGGTCTGCTAGGTTCCCGTTTTCCATTGGTCGTCAGGATCTGGAAATGGTGGACCCCGGCTGCAAGTGGATGATCGCTGGTCCATACAATCTTGTTTTCACGGGTAAGCTCCACCATGGAAATCCCCGTGTTGGCTCCGTGCGATCCGACCACGGTATTCCCATTGGCTAGCCTTTGCGCACCACAAGGGTCTTTGAACAATCCGCCGACGTCCTCGTTGGTCACCTTCCAAACCACCTCTCCCTTGGTGTCCATTTCGACGACCTTGTTGCCATGGGTCAACGACACGACGGTATGTCCATTGTCGAGTCGAATGGCCGTAAATGGCCAGTTCTCAGCCGGACGCCCACCCAAAGATTCCAAATCGGTTCTCAATGTCCCTACGACGCGCCCCTCGGGCGTGTATTCCTTGATCGCAAAGGCCAAGAGATGAGGGACCAAGTAATTTCCGCTTCGCAATTGCCTTGCCATACGCGTTTGCATGTGGGCGTTGTCGGTCTCGGGCTCCAAGGGTATTTGTGTCGCGATGGAACCCTGAGTGTCGACCTCCAAGAGCCTTGGCTTGGGCCCCAATTCCGTCACGAGTGTGTTGCCGTTGTAAAGGCGCTCTGCGGTCCCGATCTCTTTATTCTCTGGACTGAGTCGGTACCGAAACACAATCTGCTTGTCGGGAGTTACTTCCTCAACCCGATCCGAGAAAGCCAATAACACATTGCCGTTGGGAAGTACAAATCCGTCGCGGGATCCCCCCGAGTATTCCCAAGTCGCACTGCCGTCCTCTCCTAGGATCGCCGTTTTGGCTCCCATCACCAAATACGAATGCTTGATCGGCTCTTGTGCCTCGGCCGAGCCGATCCCCAGTCCCATGCCCATGCCCACGCCCAAGAGCAAAACAGAACCGATGATCCGTGGCAAAACAAGGGAACGCAGAAAGGTCCGGTAGGGTTGGGTCATGGGAGGATTTCGTATTTTAAAGAGAATGGTGTTTTGTGACCAAGGTACGAAGGCTCTCGCTAGGTTAGCTTTTCCAAAGGGTAAAGCGGCTTGCGACGATTGCGATAGTCTAACTCAAAGAGATCCGCGCAGGTGGAACCAGGTGTATTGACCCGTAGGAATCCATCGCATACCTCGCAGTAGGCGGCCAGCGGCGCGTGGACTCCTTTAGCGACCAAAACGCGAAAGGACTTTGGGTCGATCCCGCAGGAGCTCAATTGGTTCAAACTAAAAGGCACCATGCGGCGCGAGGTCACAAGGACGGTCATCGGACATCCGTCGACTTGGAGGACCACCGTAGCTCCTTGATCGAATTGGCTGATGCCTCCGTGCCGGGGCCGGTCCTCGGTGAATTTCCCCTCGTGGAAGCTTGCAATCGTCGCCTTGCATCTCCAAGGCTCGCCATGCTTCGCATCGGTTTTTCCTCCTAGGCTAAGCTCGATCGATTGCCCGATTCCCTCGCGCTGGCAAAGCTCGACGCTTGGGGGATCATAAATGCATACGAAACTCGGACCGATCCTGCGATCGGCAAGGGCTCGCGCAAGGATCGTTCCGTCGGCAGCCGATCCCCCTCCGACGTTGTCTCCCATGTCGAGCAAGCAGAATCGTTTTGCCGGATGTTGCTCGACATGGTCCAGCGCCTGCTCGACCGAAATCAATACCCCTTCCATCGACTCACGGGCTTGCCACAGCGCATCGTAGAGCTCTTTGGCCAGCCGCCGAGCCAAGGCTGGATCGTCGTCGGTGATCACGACAATGGCGGACCCCATCTCCTGCACGTCGGCATAAGGGAACCCCAAGAGGATGCTGTTGCTCAGGACGCGTGGGTCTTTGAGTTGGGCATCGGCAAGATCATAGATGGGTTTCAGATGGGGTTCGTCCGTACTTTGACGCTCGATATTGATGATCATGGGCAGGAACTCCGCATGGATCGCCGGTCGTATCGAACCTCTGAGGATCCCTAGTAGCATGCTTGCAGCTTCGAGCCCTCGGGCATGTTGATCCAGATGGGGGTTGGTTCGATAAGCGGTCAGAGCATCGCAGGCTCCAACCATCTTGGACGAGAGATTCGCATGCGGATCGAGAGTTGCAACGATCGGGATTTTAGGACCCACGAGTTCCCGAAGCCGGGATAGAAAATCCCCATCGGCATCCCGAGCATGTTCTGCAACTGCCGCCCCATGGGCTGCGACCAATAGACCGTCGAGCGGCATGGCTCGGCCGGTCCTTGCGAGCAAATCCTCGACGATCGTTTCCCATGTTTCGCGGGTAATCGCCCCGGCCGGGGTAGCTCGGTAGGCCCCGATTGGAACGATCTGCGCATCGCCTAAGCCTTGGATAAATCCTCCGATTTCGTGATGGCTCGCGCGAAACTTATCGAGTAGGTCTTGCCCAAAAACCGCGACGTCTTGAACAAACCGCTCGAGAGTCGTCGGAGACTCGATGAACGTGTTCGACTCGTGAAGCAGTGCTAAAATTCCGATGCGATGCATAAGTCGACTCGTCGAGGATGTAAGGTGGGAATCCGATTGCATTTCGAGTATTGTATGCCAAATTGCTTCCATCTAAATGGAACCACTGCCGTTGCGAAGTTTCGAATCCGAGAGGTTTAGGGATGCTGATTTCATTGGACCAAATGCGCCAAGAGCTCTACTGTGCGGTCGTCTGCGATGCGCTCGATCAAGTCGGATTGCACCATCAATCTCCACGGATTTCACTCCCGAGGCACTCCGGTAGCGGACTGTTGGTCGGTCGGTGCAAAACCACCCTCTGGGCCGATATGTTTCATACCGATCCGAATCCCTACGAACTAGAACTCAAGGCGGTCGACGATTGCCAGCCCGATGACGTATTGATCGCTGCTGCCGGCGGATCGATGCGATCGGGAATATGGGGCGAGTTGCTCACAACCGCAGCAAAAAATCGTGGCTGCATCGGTGCGATCATCGACGGTGCGGTCCGCGATGTCGATAAAATCCAGACCACCGCATTTCCTCTCTTCGCCAAAGGCCGTTGCCTCTACGATAGCCTCCATCGCCAACGCGTGATCGATTTGGATGTGCCTGTGGAAATCGACGGCGTCGGTTTCGCTCCAGGTGATTTGGTCTTTGCCGATTCCGACGGAGTGGTCGTCGTTCCTCGCAAGGTCGAACTGGAGGTATTGCGATTGGCGCTGGCAAAAGTTCACGGTGAAAACAAAGTCAGAGACGCGATCCGTGGAGGCATGACCGCCGTTGGAGCTTTTGAAAAATTCGGGATCCTCTAACGCCTGTTAGGACGCCCGCACAATCGTTTAACCCGCAGCCAACGGCGAGGGAGTTATGCCAGTTCACTTACGGGTCGGATGCTCGGACCTTCATCGCAGGGCCCTCGACCGTGAGCTTCAATCCGGATGCTTGGCCGAGCTTAGCCAATAACACTTCGAGCGAAACTTCGCTAAAGCTTACATCGACCTCACGCCTTGAAAGCTCGGTCGTGAGCTCGTCGGCCAGAAGCTCGAGCGAAAGCTGTTGGCTAAGACTCGTTAGGATCTTCAATATCTCTCCTCGGTATCGACCGGTATAGCGCTTGGCCTGACCTCCAGGTGAGACCGGTTTAGGCTTTGCCGCAGGAGCCAAGGGCTCGACGAGCTCACCATGCGCTGCGACCGGTGCGAGAATATCCCAAGCGGCCGTTTGAGATGAAGCCGTCGCGACCGATCCGACCTGCTCAACAGTCGCCTGAGGCCAACGAGAACGCCAAGCCTGCCAAGCGACTTTGCCGACCTTCGGGATCTCCGATGTATAGCGAAATCGCACAGGACCGCCCTCCAGGAGCGGCGCAAGACTCGGAGGTTGAGCCGCTGGCCAGTCGATGCGATGGTCGAAGCCCGAGAGCAGAAGAGTTGCCATCGCAGCGATATTCGTCGACTCGAGTCGTCCGGCTGGCCACCGGTCGATGGTCGCAGCGAGCACCTGGGATTCGGCGATTGGACCGAGCCGATACTGATCGAGAAACGACTTCCAAATGCTTCGCGTGTCGCTTCCATCGGACCACTCGAAGCGGTCCTTTCGAGCGACGCGCAATCTCGGATCGCTCGGCTCGCTGACCAAATTCCAGTAAGCCCACTCGATGGCACCTGCCTTACCCTTCGGGACGATCGCGATGTACCGATCCACCATCGCAACCTCTGCATCGAGCTCTTTGGCAACCCTCTCGAGGACTTCTTTGTTGCTCTGTCCCTTGGGAATCTCGATGCTCAATCCATGATCCTTCGGTATGCGGCGATCGAGCCAAACGGGGATCTGATCAAGGACGAGTGTGGTTTGGACCCAATCCCCTAAAGGCAATTGCAACTTGCTACCAGCAACTCCGGACACAGCCCGGAGTTGACTGGTCAATCCGATGGCTTGGGGAGTACGAAACGGATGGACCGACTGAGCTTGCACGACCCCGTGTGAAAACCAACAAACCAAGAGGCCAAGGAACCAAAGTGTTCGATGACAAAGTGCTCGATGTTTTTCAGGATGCATAAAGGAAGGCAACCGCAAGGAGTTTGGAACTGGAGGAAGGATCCGTTGGAGTTCGAGCCTCGATGAAAGTCAAGAGGAGCGATCGATCTTTGGTTACTTTAAGCAGAATCATCGAATCGCGTTGAGATTGGCCCCAGGTTGACTATCCTGGAATCTAACCCAAGACGGACAACAGATCCAATCCTATGAACACGCGACTGACAAACCTGATTTCATTTTACAACGAACAGTCCGGCCCTGCGCGCCGCGATGATCGCTGTCGCGATGAGTCCAAGTTCATTTCTAAGGCCATTTCAGAAGACTACTCGGTTTGCACGCTCCAACGGTTGATTTTTTCCCGCGATACGCAAATCCGACGCGCCGCGGTTTGGGGCCTAGGCTGGATCGGCCAACATTCCGAATGCCGCTTTTTAGGTCCTTTGCTCAGAGACCCCGACGCGGCGATACGGTTCGAAGCCGACCGGGCAAGAGAACAGATTTTGCTCCGGGTTCGAAGTCTCTGGCATAGACAATTCGCCGAGCAAATCGAAGACTCCATGGCCGATTCGCATTGGACGTCCGCCAACCGGATGGTCGATAAGCTCGTCGCGACCCATGCAGAGCATCCGCAGACTTGGTTGCTCAGGATATCGGTCCGAATGTGCACCTCACAACTCGCAGGAGCGATCGAAGATTGTAGACAGGTCCTTTCGATCGATCGCGATTGCTACCGAGCTTGCGTCATGCTAGGCCAAAGCTATTGGTTTATGCAAAGAATCAGCGTTGCCAAAGAATGCTTCCTGGAAGCAGCTCGAATCTATCCCGATTGCACGTCAAGCCAACTTTGCTCCCAAAAATGACATGCATGTATAGCTGCAAGTTACGCCTTCGCCGGGCAAGCTCGACGGTAGGCTCACACAACAGCCATGGATTGCTGATGTACTCTAAGGTCCGTCTAAGCCTGATGCTTCTCCACCCGGTAAACTAGCACCCGGGACCAAAAGCGTCGACTCGGTGCTCGTGCTGATGGGTAAGTTCCGGTTCTGCGTGGGCATGATCCATTCCAAACTGATGCTCGCGACGGACGCTCGAACGGTACCTCGGGTTTCCAAGTACAGTTCCAAGCCCTCCTCGAGCGTAATCATCCGAAACAAACTGACGCGTCGCCAGGAAGCCTGACTCGAATCGTATGTGGATACCAACTGGCCTAACGCTTCGCCCCCCATGTTGTCGCTAAACAACAGTCCGGTTTGCGACTCCGACGGGGACGATTCGACCCGAACCAAGGCTTCGATGTGCACGAGCGATCCGACAGGCAATGAAACCTTCGGTGATGTCACTCGCATGCTCGTACCAGCATAACCGCTCGGGATCGGTTGTCCGGTCCTGCTCGTGGCTTGTAAGACAATCGCGGATTCACCACTAGGACCTGCTCCGGTTGCGATCTGAATGGAACTGTCGATCTGCTCGACCAAACGGTGGTTGCTGGTCCAACCAGATTGCTTCCATTCCGAGAGATCCACAAAGGGTGTACCTGCCAGCGGTGCAGGTTGCCAACGACGGCCTTGTAAGACCCGATCGAGCTCGAAATGCAAAGGCAACGACAGGGGAGAGACGACCAAGGCGCTGCTGTTGACGCTAGGGAACTGCTCCTTGGCTACTTGCCAACTACTGCGTAGGGTTCGCTGAGCCAAAAGAGTCGCCGTATCGGCATACTCAGCAGCCTTGGCCAATTCGGAATTCGCTAAATACTGAAGGGATGCTCGCTGGGCTGATTGGGCTTCGCGGACCGCTTCCCAACCGGCATCCGATGCTGGCAACTGGCGAGAGACCAAGGTCATTTGGGCCAAGGTGATCAACTGCGTTGCGGTGTCGATGCGACTTTCGATCAGACTAGGGCCCAAGCGGGTCAAGGCAGCCTGGAGGTAACTCCACGGTCCGTTGTCGACCATGGTCACCAATTGCTCGACGATCGCAGGACGGTCGATCGTCACGACCATCGCACCAGGGATGTTTTTGATAGGTACCCGTTCCAACACACCACGCGTGATGCGATAGATTTGGCGAGGTTGGCCCGTCACAGGGATGGTGACCTCGATGCGTTCAGAGGCCGGGGCTGGACTGCATAGCTGGTCGTAATCTCCCGATGCGATGACAAAAACCAACTGGCTCGACGGGGTCTGTAGGATCGCTGCGGTATGTTCCGAGGAATTGACCGCCACGTTGGCCCAATCCGATTCGCCAGCCTGGATCCATGGCATAAAGAGCTCAATTTCCTGATTGATGCTCGCGTAGGACTCTGCACGGATCGATGCAGTCTGGTCGCCTGAGTCCAATGAAAATGGAGATCGGAAAATCCATCCCCTCGACCCCTGCATCACACTTCGTATCCATTGCAATCGAGCTTGGAGACGATCGTGGTCGGCAATCGGCCATGGAGATCGACCGAGGGACTCTGAGGCCAAGACTCTCTGCGCCAGCCACTCGTTTGAGAGCTGAGTCCAAAGCGATGTCATCGGGACATTCCGACCAGCAATTGGACGCAATTCGGTTTTGAGGATCGTCGAAGCTTCTTTGGCCGACCGCACCGAGGTAGCAAGCGGCATGGGAGCCGCGAGCCAATCGCTCAATTGGCTATAGGATCCGTGTAGTTCCCAGGCTTCTGCGACCATGGGCCTCGATAAGGACTGTGGATAGCGACTCATCATCGCGACGCGTTCCAAAGACGAATCCATCTGGCTTTGATTCAATGCCAAACCCAGCAGCCATGCGCTCACATGCGCGTAGCGCTCCGATTGCTCCTCGGTCGGGACGATCGAGGGAGGTGGTGCGATGACTCCCATCCCCGACTCGATCGATTGCTGTGCTACAAGTGGGTCGTTTGGATTGCGAGAGATCACGCCGTTGAAGCCCAAGGTTTGGAGGTAGGCAAGACTCTCGCCTTGATGCTGGATCCAGCGAGGTACGCTCTGTTGGATACGCCGAAGCCGCTCACCTGGCGGCTCCATCGCAATCGCCGCAGGACCAGCAAGATCTTCATCGCTGAGCGTCCCTGGAGCGATCATCCCATCGATACTCAACTCGTCGACTTGAATTTTCGAAGTGCCAGGGTATCCGTAAACACTCAAGAGGATCGCGTCGACATAGGGTTCGCGAAGATCGATATCCGGGCCGAACAAGCGTCTGAGAAAGCGCTGACGATCCTCGACAAGATTCCACACATCGCTGATCGACGAGGTCGACCAGCGTCCGGCTCCATCGTGCGGGGATCCAAAAACCACTTCGGTCAGGGCCGAATGCGTCGCTGGGTGCCTGGCGCGAGGGAACACCACCCGCATACCGATACGAATGCCGGCCTGCGCGCTTCGAATGCGAATCGCCGCCTTGAGCTCAGGGATGATCGCGCAGGGCTCAATAGGGGTAATCAGGTAAACGAAGGATCCGTTACCATGGGTATACTCGATCGTCTCGACTCCCGGCTCGATTCGATCCGGTGTCCGCATCACGGTGCGAGCATCATCTCGCCAAAGAACGAATCGAGCCGAACCTTGGTCGAACGTATCGAAATGCTGTGCCAAAATAGGCTCGGCCAACTGAAGAATCCAAAGGACCAGGAAGGCTGCCCGGATCAGAAAAGTCCATGGAACGATCCACCTCAAGCCAGCCGAACTAATCGGACTCGGCTGGAACTTTGTGACAGAAAAATCATGGACCGGCTCAAGAAGCATAAGCGCAGGCTCTCAGGGGGGATTCCGTTGACGCAACTATTGCTTCTATCAAGACTTGGGGAAATTCTCTAGTCGAATCTGGCGGCCGTTCGTCCTGTCCAAGGGGTGTCGATGGTGCCGGATGTAACGGCTGGTCCGATTGTATAAATTCTTGACTAGTAAGGGTTTACGAAGCATTCTAGACCGTCGACGATCAGCCTTCGGCAGACCCACCAGACAACTTGAGGATTTTTTAAGTGCTGCCCCTGACCGTTACAGACATCACTGTTACAGACCTGACCGTTTTGGCCCACATGCTTAGGCCCACGTGCCACCAGACGAACTTTGCCCTCCTCCCGTTGATAGTATTGAAAGCATTCAAATGAACACGAAATCGACTATTTCCGAACTTCCCAACCTGGAACTCCCTGCGGAACTCATGGAGATGCAAGAGGCGATCGACGGACTTTCGACCGAGACGAAACTCCTCCTGCAACCTCTGTTTCAACGGGTTCTCGAAAGCACGAATCGTCGACGAAAAATCCTTCAGATGGTCCAGGAATCGATCGGTCAACTGCGGTTGGATATGAAGTACCTCGTGTTTGATTTGGAAGCGACCCGGCGGGAACGAGACGATTTGCAACGCCAGGCCAGCGATTTCTCCGATGAGGAATTCGGCCCGGATGCCTCCTAAGCTTCCTGGGAGCTTCGAGGCGGAGAATGCCGAAATTTTCCAGGGGATTTGCAGCCGCAGTCGAGCTTAGCGTTTGCCCGACGCATCGATTCTGCTTACTCTAATTGCAATCCGCCATCCCCCTTACAACGACCCGATCGACCCATGGAGTTCACTCCCCGTTCCCTGACCCAACGCTGCATCGATCTTGAGCTCGCTACACCCGCTCAAATCGATCGCTTGTGGGGGGAGTTGCGTACCGAGCAAGTCACCCTTGAAGAGGTCAAATCGCATCTGCTTCGCAAAGGGACCATCACCAACTTTCAGTTGGAGCGGATGCTCACCGGAGAGCGACTCGGGTACTTTTACGGACCCTACAAGGTCCTTTACATGATCGGTGCTGGAACGTTTGCCCGAGTCTTCCGGGCTGTGCATCGCGAGTCTGGCAAAGTCGTTGCCGTCAAGGTCCTGCGCCGCAGACACCGCGACCAAGTCGTCCAGATCGAGCAGTTCCTGCGAGAAGGACGCATGGGCTTGGAACTGCGTCATCCGAACATCGTTACCATCTATGACATCGTCAATGATCCGCGTGCCCCTTACCTAGTCATGGAATTCGTCGAGGGTGAGACCCTTCGAGAGATCCTTAAGATCCGAGGGAAGTTCGAGGCTATTCATGGTTTGAAGATCATGCATGATATTTGTTCGGGTTTGGATTTTGCCTTCCAAAAAGGGATCACCCACCGAGACTTGAAACTATCCAACGTCCTGGTTCACTCCAGTGGTCGTTGCAAATTGGTGGACTTTGGATTGGCGGCACTGGCCGACACATCGTCACCCGAGGCGATTGCCGATTGCCCGAGTGCTCGGGCAATCGACTATGCAGCCCTCGAGCGAGGCACCGCGGTACGCAAAGGGGATCATCGAAGCGACATCTACTTCGTCGGTTGCATGTTTTATCACATCGTTTCTGGGCGAGCTCCGCTGGTCGAGACTCGAGACCGTCTGATGCGATTGAACATCACCCGATTCGTCGAGATCCCATCGCTCCACGATGTTGCTCCAGGACTTCCAGACACCATTTATGCTATCTGCCACAAGGCCATGGAGTTTAATCCCGAGAAACGGTATCAAAACCCAGGACAGATCCTTGCTGATGTCGACACGGCACTTAAGAAGCTTCAGCGTGAAATAGACAATCCCGGGCAAACCGATGGCAAGACAGCACCGACACAGGTAGGCTCAGTCGAACCCGCCGATGTGTTGGAGCCCGAGGATATCCTCGAAGGTCAAGGAAAGACGGTTTTGGTCGTTGAGAATCGAGCAGAGCTCCAGGATCTGCTGCGCGAGAAACTCAAAAAACGAGGCTACCGTGTGCTCGTTTACAGCGATCCGGAGCGAGCTTTAGCGAAATTCTCTCCCGACGAATCCAACCCCGCCAATTGCCTGATCCTCAGCGCCACGAACCTGGGCAATAACGCCCTCGATGCTTTCAATCGCTTCGTATCCGATGAGCACACCAAGCAGATTCCGGCTATACTTCTGGTAGATCCAAAGCAACAGCACATCGTTCGAGGTGCAAACACTTCGGATCGACATGTAATGATCCCGATGCCGCTGAAGGTTCGTGAATTGCGGGAAACCTTGGTGCACCTGACCAACAAACCTGTCGATACCGCACCGCAGCAATAGTTCTCGATTGCAGTCCGGTATTCTAATGCTCCATGTAGATCTTAAGATCAAATCCCACCTACTTGCGTGCCTAGGGTGGTGGCTGTTCCTGCCAACAAGTGTCCTTGTGGCGAACCTCGGCGGAAGCCTATCCGGGGTTCTTGGCGCTCAGGATAACGATCCGAAAGGTGCTAGCCCTACGGTTCAAAGCGATTCGGAAAACCTAATTGCCGATTGGCTCCCTGAAACCACGGTTCTGTTTGGGAAAATCGCCCCAGTTGAGCAATGGCTCGAACACCCTTTGAGAACAAGTTGGGTCGAAACCGAGAGTTTCAAAAGACTCTGGCGCAGCCCTCAAGCTCTACAGGCCCGCAGTGGAATCACCATCGCCGAAATCGCCCTCGGCCTCAAACTCGATCAACTAGCGAAAGACCTAAGCGACGGCGGTGCCTACGTGGCCATCGATTCGCAGACCCAAGCCGTGGCACTGATGCTGCACACACGCAGCGAGCAATGGCTCGATGACTACATCGATAAAGCGCTCGATTATTTGCGAAAGGACGCCAAGTCCAAGGGCAATCCAGACCCGATCAAGTCGACCGAATATCGCGGAGTGCAAGCCTATAAAATCCAAAACGGAATCTTTGCGAAACTTGGACCTTGGGTCCTCGTGACCAACCAAGGAGATTTTGCTAAAGCCGTCGTCGATCACAAACTCGACCATCGAAAAGGACTATCGCAGGCTCCCTGGTATCAAGAAGCCAGCAAGAAACTACAGGCAACAGGATCGATGGCCGAGTTATGGATCGATCTTGCCCGTATCCGAGAGCAGATGAAAGACAACGACCTGTTCCGTGGACAAGCCAACGACTTCGGTGCTGAGTTGATCCTCGGAGGTGTCCTGAGTGTGCTTGCAAACGCGCAGGTGATGCATGCGTCGATGACGATGGATGAGCACGGGATCGCGTTAGAGGTTCAAAGTCCCTCCGATCCTGCTTGGTACGGCCAAGCAAGGCAGCATTACGTGGGGCCTGATGCGAAAGGACTTGCGCCGAATTGGCCGAAGGTCCCAGGTGCACTTGCCACACTGTCTACCTACCGAGACTTGGCCCAAATGTGGCTCAGAGCCGGCGATTTGTTCAATCAGGACGTCAACGACCAATTGGCACAGGCCGACAATACATTGACGACCATTTTCGCGGGCAAGGATTTCGGAAGCGATATCCTCAGTGCGATTGAGCCAGAGTTGCAGATTTTTGCGGCCGAGCGAAGTTTCGACCAATCTGCTTTGAAACCCACCATTCAGCTACCTAGTTTTGGCATGGTAGCACGGTTGAAGGAACCAGCGAAATTGCAACGGGAGTTGAAGAGAACCTTCCAGAGTTTCATCGGGTTCCTGAACGTGGCTGGAGCTCAGGAAGGACAGCCCCAATTGGAACAGGACACGATTGAGCAAAATGGGGTGTCGATTTACACTTCGCAATTTGTCGTCGAGGAGGATCGCAAGTACCCCGATGGACTTCCGATCCAGTTCAATTTCCAGCCCACCTTAGCGTTCCTCGACGACAGGGTTGTGCTATGCAGTTCGGTCGATTGCGCCAAATCGATCCTTGGGCAAAACCCGGTGGATGCCGGTTCGCAAACCGCACAAGTGCAGACTCGGCTAGAGGCCGATGGAGCATCGATTCAGAAAGCGTTGCAGATCAACAGCAATCCGATCATCGCGCAGAACATGGTCGAAAAAGGCACAACACGCGTCGAGGCCAAACGGGAGTTCGATACGTTGATGTTAATTCTTGGACTCGTTAAATGCCTAGATATGAGCTTAGAATTCCAAGACCAAGCTCGCTTGCGGTTGCGACTTGATGCCAACCTCGATCCTTGACACCATTGCAACCGATCCTTGGAAATGAAAAACCACACAGGCCAGCCCCAAAACTCCGGTAATTTTGAAGCCAGCCCGAGTGAGAATTTGCCTTGCGACCGACTCCGAAAAGATCGTTATCTTTCGACAAAACTGGAAACCTAGATAGGTCCATTACCCTTGGAAGCCGAGCGGTCTCGACGTCGACGAGCGTACATCAGCATGCTGCCTCCGATCCCGAAAATAGCCATCGAGGCCGGCTCAGGAGTTACCGTGGCTACTTGTCGAAGTCCGAACTGTCCTGAAGAGCTACTTGCGAACGAAAAAAGCTCCATCCTCAGGGTGTAGATTCCAGTAACCCCCACTTCATGCCGCTCGCCAGAGCCTGGAAAGCTATACAAAGAGCCAACGTTTGGATGGATCGACAAACCGGTGAACTGATCCGAAACAAGGGGCGATGTAAAGGCTGGGGGATTCGGGAAGGCCCAAGGTGCTTGCTCCCGTACTGTGAAGCTTGTGTCCCAAATTTCAAAGTGGTAATCACTCCAATCGTAGGGTGTCGAGTTGGTGATCTCGAACGTCATCAAACCGATCTCATTCGAGGCAAACCCGCTGAAAGTGACGACTTTGTCGAAATAGGTATGGCCGGGCGTTACGACTGCATAGTGACCAGCATCAGGTTGGATCGGAACTAAGGAGTTGTAGGGAATGAGCGTCGATTCAGCGTACGTCTCCGTTACGGTGACTCCGCTAGTCATGCCGGTCTGTCCTGTGATACTCATCGCATCGGCAAGGTTTTGATCCACAAGGGTGATTACTCCGGCGTTCGCTTTCGCGTCAATACCGATGATTGACAAGCAGATCATCGTGCAACAGCTCCAGCGTTGCATATTCAATTTGCGCATGATTGATTTCATCTTTGGTTTGTTTCTTCAAATGGTGTGGAAAATTGGCGCACGGGGTCCTCAGGGTCTCCGATCGGAGTGTCCGAACCGCAAAAACCATTGGTGCAGATTAAGGAAAACTTTGAGAGTTGGCGATGATCCTAAGGGACCGCAAACAGCGAGAACAAAGCAGGGAGAACAAAAAAATCAAAACACCGAATCATGGAGAGGATCCGGTTTCGATCGCAAGCAACGTATGCTCCTCAGAAGCGGGTTCCTTGGGCCCACAGCACCTACATCCACGAATTTGGACCAGGGATTCTGATAAATCGAGTGTAAGTCTGGGGGTTAAAGGAAACAAGAATCTAAGGTCAGATGCGCGGAATAATGGCGGATTCCCCTATGCCATTCATCGAGTTATCCTCGATTTCAATCCAGCGAGTTGGCCATTGGAAAGAGCTCGGCCCGCCTCCCCCCGGGGGCTCATTGCAGTGTTGGCTACGAGTGCCTCGTGCTCCTAATCGAATCGATCCGATAAATCAATCCGACCCATTGGTCCGCAAGTTCATTCGAACCGCCTCGATCGACGATCGGCATCGTCGCAGTTCAAACAGCCATCGAGTACGAGTACCGTTTCACTGAGTACCGCTTCGCTGAGTACGAGTACGACGAAATCCGATGCGTTGCACGAACAATCGTTTAACCCGCAGCCAACGGCGAGGAAGTTGCTATTTTGCACCCATGTCGTGCAAACGTCTTTTAAATGCAGAGTTGAAACACAGAGACTCAAAGCACACAGAGGGAAAGACAGACAGAGGAAAAACAGTGAGGAAATACAGTGAGAGGCAGAATGCAATGTGATGCACGCGGATGGACCCAGATGGACTGCTAATTAGGCGCAACCTCAAGCGGTACTGCCAACGGCTTGATCGATTCCCCCTTTTTGAATTGCAAGGAACCTCGACTCCCAGGTGCATGCAAGATCGCGACGCTGTTCTCTTGCATCTCGATCCGGTCGAGAAATATACGATGCACCAAATACAATTTCCCATCCGACGGTGCAGACTCAGGAGGGACAAGCTCCATATGGATCCATAACCAACCCCGCTCGCTCTCCATACCTACCCACTGCAACGTCGATCTGCTCTCTCGTGGAAGCTTCCTCTTCCCATCGGTATCGCTGGAACTGTTGGATTCCCGCTCCAAAGATCTCATCGGCTCCAATCCCGATATCTGCTCGGCGATCTCTTTTGTACTCAACGCGTCGGAAAGATGGATCAAAAAGAATTGGTTTTGCAAGAAATCAACGGCCACCTTGGAAAAGTTCTCGGACTCCCTTGCAACACTCTCCTTGTGCAATTCCGATAACGCCAATTCCAAATCACGCGGGTGCATCCGCAGGGAAACCTCCCAAGTGCCACTCTGCGCGTTGTGTCGCATCTGGCCGATGCAAACGTGGAACGGATGACTAGCCTGTGCACCGACCCATCCCAACGCGATCCAAAGCAAGCCTCCAAAAAAACCGATTCGATTCGCTATTCTCATGATCTCTGAGCTTTCGTCGCTACGCGTTCGTTAAACTCCCGGGCTAAGCTGGCGTTTTTTCTTTTTCTTCTCTTGCTTCTTCTTCGCTCCAAGACCACCCTGGTCTGGTGCTTGCGGCTGCTTGTCCGTGACCTCCTTAGATGGCTCCTTGGCCTCCTTAGCTTCCTTAGCTTGCTGTGCTTCCTTAGCTTGCTGTGCCTCCTTGGCCTCTTGTGCCCGTTTGGCTCGGGACATCGGATTGTCCTCCGATCCCCTGCGCTGCGATTTGAACAGTTGGAATCGGGTCGGCTCAAGCACCGGTGGGAAGTGATTGTTGTCCCGATTGATGTCTGCGGTCTCGCGGTATGGATCGAGCTCGAATTTGACGATCGGCTGGGCGGTGATCACCAGCGTGTCGCACACCGTTGCATCGACTCGCCAAGCTTCGGCTGGAATCCGTATCTCTTTGGTCGATCCGTCCTCGTGGGTCAGCAAAACGATGATAGGCATCACCAAGCCCCCGATATTTCGAAATTGAAGTCGGTAAAATCGATCGGTGTTGGCCAAAAGCTCTTTTTCATGCTCGGTCATCTGTTCGAGCGATTTTTGATAAGCAGCCCGTTGCTCGTCGGTCACAGCTCGGGGATCGTACTGGTTGTAGAAATCCTTGAGCTCAGGGAACTGATCGGCTCGTTTGACCAGCTCCTTGTTTCGCTTCTTCGAGAGCGTCGGCAACTGTGCCTCTTTCTTGTTCTTCTCATCGGCTGCGATTTCATCCGGCGTGCGGCGATCGACCATGTAGACGTCGATCTTGTCTAACGCGATATCGCAGTGGTCTGTAGTATAGAACCAACCTCGCCAGAACCAATCAAGATCCCTGGCCGTGGCGTCTTCCATCGTCCGGAAGAAATCCGCCGGCATCGGACGCTTGAACTTCCATCGACGCGCGTACTCCTTGAACGCAAAATCGAAAAGCTCTCGCCCAAGAATCGTTTCCCTCAAGATATTCAAAGCCGTTGCAGGCTTGCTGTACGCGTTGGGTCCAAACTGCATGATCGATTCGCTGTTGGTCATGATCGGGACTTGATTCGTGCTTTGCATATACGGGACGATCAATTCCGGCTCCCCTCGTTGGGATGGGTAATCTTGCTCCCATTCCTGTTCGGCAAGGTACTGCAAGAACGTATTGAGACCCTCATCCATCCATGACCATTGCCGCTCGTCGCTATTGACGATCATCGGAAAATAGTTGTGACCTACTTCGTGGATGATGACCGTAATCAGGTCGTATTTGGTCGCAGAGGAATAAGTCCCATCTTCGCGAGGTCTTGGACCGTTGAAACAGATCATCGGATACTCCATACCCCCGACAGGTCCATTGACGCTGATCGCAACGGGATAGGGGTAATCGAATGTGTAGCGACTGTAGACATTCAACGTGTGGATGATCGCATGTGTCGAGTACTTGCTCCAAAGCGGCTCACCTTCGTTGGGGTAATAGCTCATGGCGATCACTTCGTTGTCATTGACACGATGGCCTTGGGCATCCCAAATAAACTTCCTACTTGTCGCGAACGCGAAATCGCGGACCGCTTCGGCTCGGAAAATCCAGGTTTTGGTCTGTTCGGTTTTTTCCTTTTCGTTTTCTTTGGCCTCCTCCGGGGTGACGATCCAAACCGGCTTATCGGCCGTGCGAGCTTGTTCAAGTCGTTTCCGTTGCACGTCGGTGAGCACTTCGTTGGGATTTTGCAATTCGCCTGTTGCAGCCACGATATGGTCGGCAGGTGCCGTGATCCGCACCAAGTAGTCCCCAAATTCGAGCGTGAATTCACCTTGTCCTAAATACTGTTTGTGCTGCCAACCTGTTACGTCCGTAAAAGCCGCCAGGCGGGGGAACCATTGGGCGATTTCGTAGATGGCATTGCCATCTTTTTCAAACATCTCGTAGCCGGTTCGCCCGCCGATGTACTTCGAATTGTTGATCCGATAAGACCACTTGATTTTCATCGAGAATTCCTGGCCGCTCAGGAGTGGCTCGGGTAAATCGATGCGCATCATCGTATCGACGGTGAATGTCTCGAGCCGGTTTGCCTGAGCATCTGTGACACTTTCGATGACGCATCGGCCGTCGAAGGATTGGCGTTCGAGGATCCCATCGATCTCGGACATCGTGGCTCGGTTCCCGAATCCGATTCGCCCTGACCTCAATCGGTTCGCATCCGAGTCGGAGGCAAAGAGATTCGGATCGAGTTGGATCCAGAGGTACCGCAGGGCGTGGGGAGATTGGTTTCGATAACGGATTGTTTCAGACCCGCGGATTTGGTTCTGAGACTCATCGAGCCGCACATCGATGGAGTAATCGACACGCTGCTGCCAATAGTCTGGTCCTGGTTCGCCATTGGCGGCTCGGTAAGAATTTGGGGTTGGGAGGATTTCCTCGAGTTGGCGGAATTTGTCTTCTTGTCCGTATTTGCGGTTTGGGAAAGGTTGGCCCAGCGTCGGTTGGCTTATCAACCAAGCAAGGGCGATCGAGCAAGCAAAACGGAGTACAAAAGGGGTATTCATGGGGTAGGTGTCTTGGATGGGTTACGGTTTTGTTGACTTGAACTCTAGTTTGATCGCTCTTGGAAGGATGTCAAAGATAACCTAGAAGCTAGATTCGACCCATCTGGATTTTGCGGCGCTTTGTAGCGGAGTCGGTCCGGAAAATTCGCTCGTTTTTCTTGTCTCTCGGTTTGCAAGGTGCATACTTGAATGTCGGTTACGAGGGAGAAAGAAGCGTACCCGCCAGGAGTAGAGCCTGGTGAAAGTGGCTAAACGTCGTCACGCTCAAAGGGTTTTCGAGCACTTTCTCCCCCTTAATCGATTTCGAACCTTCCGGTTGTAGGATTGATTTGAACGAATGGACCCCCGCAAGGGGGTTTTTTCGTTGAATCATCCCCTGCCCCCCTAAATCTAGCTCTTTGGGGGACTTGTTCCGTGCTCTTGGATCCGATCGATCTGTTCAAGCGTATAGAGCTTGCCTTTATTGCAGCCTGGACATGATTTGGCCGCCTGCCCCCACTTGCTTGGGCTTTCCAAATTGGACTGCCAGAAGGGCCAGGTCCGGCATTGCTTAGGCCGGACTTCGTAGACGCTGCAGCCG
>JAJTEK010000157.1 GCA_021299695.1 Pirellula sp.
TAACTGTAGCAGCAGCTTTTCGGTTCCGTCGGCTGCCTGTTGGCTGGCGACTGTCGCAGTGCGAAACAGGTCGAAATGCCCATCGAGCAACAGCCGTAGATCCTTGGGCAAATCGGTCATCTCGTCGAACCGCTTGGCTCGCCGCTGATAGACCCATCGCTGGATCTGCGCTGCGCGAAATTTAGGTATCCCTCTTCCGACTAGCCAGTTTGCAAGCTCCTCGGTGGTCCAATCGAGCAAGTGCACTCGCTCGGGCTGTTTCGCCGAATCGGTGCTGGGCTCATCGGTTGGGATCGGTAACTCGGTCATGAAAGCCTTCGATAGGTTCTGGTCAATGCTTCTTGCGTTCGATAGTCAACCATTCCTGGACGAAATCCCACAATCCAGAAAAAACCAACAGCATCGTCGGTGGCCGATCCGGAAGACTATCCTGCCGAGCCAGTTCCTGGATCGTAAGCAAGGTGCGGGTATCGAACAAGTGTTCCAGGGGTACGATTTGATCCATCTGCAGCGCGATCGTCAGGTCTGCAAGGATTCCATCGGGTGTTTTGCCTCGGATCAATGCGCATTCGCCCAGTCGGTAGCCGTGCCGGACGAGTCGGAGTGTCCATTGCCAATCCGACAGGATCGATTGGTTCGTCGAATGGACACTCGCATCACTGGACTCCTCGGCAGGTAACGCTTCGGCGGATCGTACCGCATCGATTGGATCCTCGATTGGATCGAGGTGTGCTTGCTGGCTTGCCGGTGTGTTTGCCGGCGTCTTTGCCGGGGTGCTTGCCGGGGCTGGCTTTTCCGTCCAGACCGCGTCGCGCTGCTTGCCTGTCAAGGGAGCTGTGTCGAACTCCGCATCTGGCTCGGTACTCGCGGTCCAAGCCGCAGCGGTAAAATCGAGCACCGGTCGTGGAATCGAGTCGGCTGTCTCAATGCATGCTTTTCCTAACTCGGTAATGGCGATCGTCTGCTTGCCAAGCTTGAGTTCCAGGTGGGTTACGAGCTGATGCTCGATCAAGCTTTCGATGAGCTGCGAAGTGTGGGCCTTCTTCCACGACTTGAGCATCCCGAACTCGGCGAGCCGTTCGAGCCTTAGCCCGACGACGGCCTTGCTCGCTGTGCCGGCGAAATGCTGCGTTAGGACAGTCTTACTCAGGTATCCATGGGTTCTTGCGATGGCCGCCAAGAGCATCTGAAGAGACTGGATGCTTTTGCGGATGATTTCTTGGGTGGGGGCTGAGGCCACTTTCTTGGCTAGGGGCTTATTCGCTGCCGATGGAGCTGTTTTTGATGATTCGGCCTTCTGCTTGGCGGCTTTCGGTTTGGTGCTGGCCGCGATTTTCGGGATCGCCTGGTTTCGAGAGCCGGTATTCCCGATGCAACTAGCACCGATGTGGTCATTTCTGGGCTAGGTAATTTGAGGGCGGGTGCTCCGGCCGGTTGCTTGGGCAGTTTCGGCCAGCCTGAACGCCCTTGGCATCGGTCGCAGATTTTGCAATCCGAAGCGGTGGTATCTCCAAAATACAAAAGAATGGTCTTTTGCCGACACGCTTTCGTTCGGGCATAGCCGACCATTTGGTCGAGTTTTTCGTAGTCGGCTTTGCGGCGTGCATCGAGCGTTGCGTGATCGATCTTCAGATCGTCGAAATGGACGTCTTTTCGGCGGAAGTGGATCGCGCGGCCACGGAACGGGGGGACGTACTCGAAATCCTCGAGCTTGCACAATTCCCTCAGGTGACGCACCATTTGATCGCGGTCCATCCCAAGCTGTTCGCTGAGCCATCTTGGATGGATGTAGACGGCTTCGTCTCGCCGATCGCCGATCGCTTTTTCGACCGTTCGAAGCACGTGCCTGCGCTGTGTGGCATCGCGAGGCAGAAGATCGACGAAGGTGTTCATGCGGTTCGTTAGGCGGAACATGGCAAGCCCGCTGGCGACTTCAAGTCGCTCAAGGACCCCGGTACGACTGAGGATTTGCAAGGCTGAGTTGACCGCTTCGGAGGTCGCCGATTGGGGGATTTGCTCTTTGATTTCCTCGGCGGTCAGCTCGATGGGATCCTCTGGACAGGAGGCCAGAAAGTTGTAGACACCACGGAGCAATTCTTTCGACGGGTTGGCGTTCTCGATGAAGAATTCTTGGATGTATCGATCTTGGGGGCTAAACAGCAGGACGCATTGTGATAAGAGTCCATCTCGGCCCGCCCGACCTGCCTCTTGGTAGTAGGCTTCGAGCGTTCCTGGCATGTTGTAGTGGATAACGTACCGTAGGTCCGATTTGTCGATCCCCATTCCGAAGGCATTCGTCGCGACGATCGCCTTGAGCTCCCCGGCCATGAACTTCTCTTGGACTAGCTTTCGTTGCTCGGGAAGCAACCCGGCATGGTAGGCTCCCACGGCGAGCTTGAGCTCCTTGCCGAGCTGTTCGACCAACGCCTCGCAGCGTTTGCGAGTTGCGACGTAGATGATCCCCGACTCATCTCTACCTGTAAGGAAATCCGAAAGATGCTTGTCTTTGTCCCGGTCGCTCATGCAAAAGGCAGAGCCAAAGTAGATGTTGTCGCGAGCGAATCCAGTGATGAAGGTCCTGGCGGTTTTGAGCTTCAGACTATCGAGGATGTCGGTCCGGACCCGTGGCGTGGCCGTAGCCGTCAATGCGATGGTCTGAACATTTCCAAGCGCTTCGCGGAATTTCCCAAGCCGATGGTAGTCAGGTCGGAAATCGTGCCCCCATTCGCTGATGCAGTGGGCTTCGTCAATCGCCAAAAGCTGAACTGGCGTGGCTCGGATGGCGTCCAAAAACCGAGGGTTCCTCAGCCGCTCCGGAGCGACATACACCATCGAGAACCTTCCCGATGCAACCTGATCGAGCCTTTCGGATTGCTCTTGGAGCGAAAGAGAGCTGTTGATCAAGGTTGCCGAGATGCCTCGACGTTCGAGCCCGTCGACCTGGTCTTTCATCAAGGCGATCAGGGGCGATACGACGATCGTCATCCCCGGACGGACCAAACTCGGAAGCTGATAGCAAAGGCTTTTTCCGCCACCGGTGGGCATGACGCATAGGCAATCTTTGCCGGAAATGATGTGCTCAATCACTTCCTTTTGCCCACGCCGAAAAGTCTGCAGGCCGAACTTGGCTAAAGCTGCCGATAAATCCAGCGCACTTTCGGATACAGTCATGAGCCAAGCGTTGAAAGGCGAAAATAGAACTAGGTGGACCTGCGGCACACTGTGTCGTAGTTTAACGGATTCGGACGCAAGCAACAGCAAGCTGCCGGGCAAGCCACTGTTTTCGTGCGGTAAATCCCCGTTTCGACCCAGGACAAGCCGACGCGGCCGCGGAAAACTTTCCCGGATAAACCGACTTGGACAGTTGGGGGACCTGTGCGGACCATGGTAAAATTTTCGGAGGCCTCCAAGGGCCGTCCCTCATCATGACGCAACTGCCTAGCCAAATGGTTCCCATGAACTGCCCCCAGCCTCATTGCACACCTGAGCATTTTCCCGCCCATTTCTGGGTCCCTCTACGACACGATTCTGGCACCCGTATCGCTGGAGATTTTCATCGCACGGGCTTGGTCAAGTTCCGCTTGCTCAAGTTCGCAGTGATTCTAATCCTCGCCACGGTCAGCTCGCCTGCCGATGCCCAAGACCCGTTCGAGGAGCTGGGAAATCAGCCCGCTCGGGCGACAACAAATACCAATCAATCCGCAGATCTGGGGATCGATACCAACGAAACCAGCGCTGTGGTCCGCTCGTTAAGGTCCAATCCGCCGACAACTCCGAGCGAATTGGCACAAGCCGTCGGCTTGATGACGCGAATTCGCCGTTGGGACGAAGCGTCCCGATGGCTCGATCGCATCGGGCGATTGGAACTCGACGGTCCTACGGCCCTTGCGGTACTCCGAGGCGCCGGTCCTAGGACCTGGGCCGCGATCGAAGCCAACGCGGGTTCTTTCAAAACCGAACAGTTGCAGTTGATCGATAAACTGCGAAAGCTCGCCGATGACGAGGTCCATTCCCCTGCAAATCTGGCTGTTCAAGTCAATCGCCTGACGAGCCCCAACCAGGCCGATCGACTCGCCGGCTTCGACGCCCTTCGAGCGGCTGGGGATTCGGGTATTACCGCTCTGCTCGATGCGGTCATGCGGACCAACGGTCTGAATCCAAATCCATCGATGATCGAAGCGTTCTCGCTCATGGGCCCCAATGCCACGGCCGCTTGGCAAACCGCGATGACCTCGCCACACAATGAAGTTCGCGACCGTTTAATCCAATTGGTCCATCGGGCTCCCAAACCTTCGATGGGTCCAGAACTTCTAACCGCCATCCACGATCCAACCCTCCTGGATAGCACCAAAACAGGCATTCTTCGCTCGCTTGCCGAACGGGGTAAGACGGCTCCGGAGCCTCAGCAGGCTTTCGAGTACAATATCGCAACACTCGATAAGTCGCTCGATCAGTTCCGTCAACTTTCGGCCCTCAATGACATCGATGCCCGTAATGTATGGGTATTGAACCAAGACGGTCGTGGGGTCTCGACCCGTCCAGGAAATGCTGCCGACCAATCCTTGGCACGAGCATCACAAGCCGCCCTGCAGGCACTTCGAACCGCGCCTGCGGGGGATAAGGTTTCGGCCCGAGCCTTTGCGACCTACCTCGAAGAACTCTCGAGGAATGGCTCGACCGATCTTGCCAATTCCCCTGTGTTTCAATCTCTCCTGCCGGAATCGCTCCGCGAGAGCCACGAATTCGGTTGCTTGATCTGGGATGCAGCAACAGAGGAACGCTTGCCGGGTGCACAAGCCCTGGCTGTAGGGAATCTTGCCCGCTGGCAGGGTGCTCTGATGCCAAATCCCGTTCGTGACCGGTTGGCCAAGGCCTCGAAATCCGGGCACCCAAGCGTTCGATACCCTGCGACCATCGCTCTGATGAATTCGCTCCTGGACCAAAAAGGACTCATTCCTTCCTCCCGGGAGCCCGACGAGGTTTCCGTCGCTAACTCCGCTAAAATCTCGCAAGCTACCGCAACTCAACGCTTTGCCGATCGCTCAGCGACGACCGGCGATTCAACCCCGGCGGTCGACTTAGTCCCCCCGTCCGATGCCTACTTGGGATCTGAACGACGCGGATTCGAACAACGCGGGTATATCGAAGGTGGTTTCCAAGGTGCCAGCCGAGTCGATATCAACGCCAGGGAAATGCAGCAACTCATGGCCGACCCCATGGTCATGATCATCGGAGCAAGTCCCTCCCTGCGATCGCATTCCCATGGATTGCTCAGCGCCATGGGTCTGCGTTATTGGGAGGCTTCCTCGGTCGATGACGTATTCAATGGATTGAGAAATTCTGTACCGATCGAAGGCATCCTGATTGTCGACCACTTGCGAGACCTAGATTTAGGGCAGCTTATACAGCGTGTAAGGTCCAATCCATCGACGTCGACGGTTCCGATCGCCTTGCTTGCTGAGAATCTCAGCAGCGGTGAGCATCTCGTAGCGGCAGCCGACCATGGGGTGGTAGTGGGGAGTGTTCCCCCTTCGATCGAGGGCTTGGGGGATATTCTTTCCCGCATGAACCAGATGCTGGCTTATCCTAGAGCCACTCCCGAGGATCGGATCCTATGGAAAGACAATGCTGTGAACTACTTAAGGGCTGCCTATCCTCAAAACCCGAGCTTGCTCAATTCCGGCGCCTCGATCCGATTGGCCGATACCCAAGAGGAGCAAAACAACCTTCTGCGGGTCGCAGCAGACGCCAGCCAGACGCCACGCCAGCGAGAGCAGGCTAGCCAAATTTTTGTGCAGTCGATTCGCCGATTTGGACTTTTGATCTCTTCCGATACGCTCAATGGGCAGTACGATGTTTATAACAGTCGCGGGGAAACCGAGCCGGTCACCCGCTTGGTGATGGGCCAAATTTTGGACGCCATCGATGAGGTCTATGGGCGGTCAGCGGCGGACCCCCTGCCTTAAGACTTCCCCTGGTCCGACCGGCTCGAACCATGAAACCGGATGAGTCGATGTCAGGAGACGTTCGAGAGAACGGAAGGCCAGCCAAATCGTTAGGGGAGCATTTGCCTGGAGTGATCGGGTCCTCTCCGGCGATGCAGCAAGTCGCGCACATTACCAAACGGGTTGCCAGGACCAACGCATCGGTCCTTTTGCTAGGAGAGACCGGGACGGGCAAGGAGGTCATCGCCAACGCGATCCACCAATTGAGTCATCGGGTATCGGGACCTTTCGTGAAGGTAAATTGCGGGGCGTTGAGCGAAAGCTTGCTCGAGAGCGAATTGTTCGGCCACGTTCGCGGAGCGTTTACCGGCGCGGTCGGGAATCGTGCTGGGCGGTTTGAAGCGGCCCATACCGGGACGATTTTTCTCGATGAGATCAACAGCACCTCGATGCATTTGCAGGTCAAGTTGCTGCGGGTATTGCAACAAAAGCAATTTGAGAGAGTAGGGGATACCGAAACCGTTACGGTCGACACTCGCTTGATTGCCGCGAGCAACAGAAACTTGGCCGAGGAGATACGCACCGAGCGATTTCGAGAGGACTTGTATTGGCGATTGAATGTCGTGCCGATTGAGCTTCCTCCTCTGAGGAAACGCAGAGAGGACATTCCGCTGCTGGTTTCGTTTTTTCTCAAACACTACAACGAGCAGAACGAACGCTACGTCGTGCACATCCAACGCGAAGCGATGGCGGCGATGCAGGATTACCATTGGCCTGGCAACGTTCGTGAATTACAGAACTACGTCGAGCGGGCTGTGGTGATGTCTGATACCGATGAACTGACGATCGACCTTCTACCCGGAGTGATCACCGGCAGTCAACAGTCTGATGATTTTTCGGTTTCAAGGTCGGCCCTTCCTCCGGACTTCGAAAGTTTGGCCAAGTTGCTCGTAGCTGAGGGATTGCGGTTGGCACCCAACGACAGCAATGATTTGCACTCGAGGGTTGTCGATAAGGTCGAGCGGGAGCTGATCGTTCAAGTTCTTCAAACGTGCAGTCAGGTGCAGACCAGGACGGCGCTGAGGCTTGGCATCAACCGCAACACGCTTCATAAGAAGATGAAAGACTATAACCTCGAAGGGGATGAGCCCTCCGAGTCGTGATTCCTTGGGTTCGATGAACCGAAGTGACGAAGAATTGTCCAGAAGAATTGTCCAGGAGAGATCAGGTATGACGGATCGATTTAGCACTATCCAAGCGGCAGTCGAAGCGATTGCAGCTGGCAAAGTCGTGATTGTGCTCGATGACGAAGACCGCGAAAACGAGGGTGACTTTGTTTGTGCTGCGGATCGAATCACGCCTGAACTCGTCAACTTCATGCTTGCCGGCCATGGTCAGCTATGCTGTTCGATACTACCCTCGGCTGCCCAGCGTTTGGATTTGCGTCCGATGGTCGAGACGAATACCTCGCCTCTATCGACGGCTTTTTTGACCCCGGTGGATTTTGCTGGTTGCAAGACCGGGATCACCGCGGCGGAAAGATCCGAGACGATCCGCCGGTTGGCCAGTGAGACGACCTTGTCGAAGGATTTCGTCAAGCCGGGACATGTGTTTCCGCTCTTGGCGATGGAAGGTGGAGTCTTGCGACGGGCCGGACACACCGAGGCATCGATGGATCTTGCGCGGATGGCGGGATTGACTCCGGCCGGGGTGCTCTGTGAGATTCTCAACTCGACGGGGGACCGAGCTACGCGAGACGAGCTACTTGAGATCGCGCGGCAGCATTCACTCGAGATTATCACTGTCGAGCAGTTGATCGCCCATCGCCGCGTGAACGAAAAGCTTGTGACGCGATCGGCACAGTGCAGGCTACCGACTCGGTTTGGCGAATTCCGAGTTGTGGTCTATGGGGTACAGTACGAGAGCCAAGAGCCCATCGCGTTGGCCTTTGGAGATTTAGAAGCCGACTTAGATAAACCGCCGCTTGTGCGGATGCATAGCAGCTGTTTTACCGGCGATCTGATCTCGTCGCTTCGGTGCGATTGCGGGGATCAATTGCATTTGGCACTCGAGGCGATTTCCAAGGAGCAGCGAGGGGTGCTGGTCTATTTACCTCAGGAGGGGCGTGGCATCGGACTGGCTCAGAAAATCAAGGCCTATGCGCTTCAAGACGAGGGTCTCGATACGGTCGAAGCCAACCACCGCTTGGGTTTCAAATCCGACATGCGCGATTATGGCGTTGGGCTTCAGATCCTCAAGGACCTCGGTTTGAAGAAGGTTCGATTGCTGACGAACAACCCGAAGAAAACCGAAGCGTTCAATCTGCGCGGTTTCGACAGCACGGTGGTCGATCAAGTCCCTATCATCAGCCCGCCCAACGAGCACAATGCTCAGTACTTAGCGACCAAGCGGGACAAGATGGGCCATAAGCTGCCGTAGCCATCCGCTGCCAAGCGGTGGTGGCGCGTGAGGAAGGCCTCCACCGTCTGGCGACAGGTGGCTACGACTCTTCGTAGCCATCCGCTGCCAAGCGGTGGTGGCGCGTGAGGAAGGCCTCCACCGTCTGGCGACAGGTGGCTACGGCGACAGGTGGCTACGGATGCGCTACCATCCTACAATAATAGCTACAGACCTCGCGACGAAGGATATAATATCGGCGATTGTCGCCGAACGGTCGGCTTGTACATTTCTTTCCAACGAACGGAATACAACCCTACTGCGAGTCCTGATTATGAGAGACGAGCCACATAACTCCCTGCCAAGGCTTGAGCCAGGTTTTTATCGGGGTCAAGCCTACGTTCATTGGGTGATGACCATTCAGGATCGCAAGACGGGATGGCTTGTTCCGATCTTTTACTACAAGTTTCGTGAGATACTTACCCATGCTGCTTTTCGTTATGCCTTTGCGTGTCCTATCTTCTGTTTGATGCCAGATCATATGCATATGCTA
>JAJTEK010000158.1 GCA_021299695.1 Pirellula sp.
TCCAAGCCCTTACGGTGCTTGGGGTGCGATGGGAACCAGAGACGCTGGCGACCTATGGGATGCTGCTAGCATCGAGTAGTCGCATCGGCGAAATATCTTAAATCCTAAAACCGGGCTTGGTCATCCAAGCCCGGTTTTTTTATGCCCTCTCGCCCCTCCTTTTCCTAAACTTCCCGGTGTTCCGTCTTTACTCCAGCCTCCTCAATTCTCTATCATCTCCCAAACGGTGAGCCATCGGACGGTTCCCCCTTGTTTAATTACTGGCCGGACGATGGTCCAAGGTGACGGTCATGAGCGGATTATGGATGATCCTATTGCTGAGTTTCCTGCAGCCCGATGAGCTTCTCCCAGCTCCCAAAAACGAATCTCTTCCAAAACCGCTGATGGTTTCGAGCAACATGGAACCCCAGCTACCTCTTGGCACCGCGCCGGAGTGCAAAATCGGATGGGGAACCGACTCCGCAGATCGCTCGATGTACCTAGTGATCCAACTCGCCCCTTCCTCAATCGCTCAATTCGCTGCGGGGGGCAACTCCATGGAGCTCGAAAGCCTTATCCCACCGGCTCTCCGAGGACGCATCCACAAAGTCATCATCCGGGTCGGAAATGGCCCCGTCGAGCAAAGCCCCCCGGAATCCGAACTCGATCGCCTACCACCCCTGAACGCCAGCACGACCCCAAGCGGTTCGGCCAGCGGTCCTTTAATCTCGAATCTGGACATGCGTTCTCCTGTGAACATCGATTTTCCGAAATCGGCCGAGCGCTCCTCGCCAGAGATCATCGCGACGTCAGGAACCCAACTACCCGTGGTCCCCGGATTGACACTCCCATCGACACCCAGCCCGGTCTTGCCCCCGTCGAACGTTCCGGCGCAGCCCCCGTCAAGCTTTACAGCGCCGCCTCCATCAAGCTATACCGCGCAGCCCTCGTCCAGCTATACCGCGCCGCCTCCATCAAGCTATCCCGCGCAGCCCTCGTCCAGCTATACCGCGCAGCCTCCATCGAGCTATGCTTCGCAGCCCTCGTCTAGCTTTACCTCGCAACCCCCATCGAGCAATAACTACGCCACAGATGGCTTTGCTCCGATGCCTCGCTCCGTACCATCGACACTCAACCCGTTTGGCAAAAGCGGGCTTGCAAATACGACCACCACAAGCCAGGGAAACGTCACCTACAACAGCTCTGTCCCGCACTTGGCCACCAATCCAAATCCGCCGAACGGTGGATACGTCTTGCCCAACGACAGTTATGCGGGCTATCCACAACAGCCCCAAAATGGGTACAGCCAAGGGGCTTATGGAAACCAAGGTTATCCGGCAACTCAGTATGCACAAAACACCTATGGAGGCCAAGGAATCACCAATCCGGTTCTACCGATCCCACAGGTCGCTTCGCGACCACTGCCATCGACTACGGCGCCACCGACACTCACCTCGCACACCTTGCCAAACTTCAATTCCGAGCGAGACCAGGCACTGGCAAACAACTCGCCGCGTGGTTCACTGGTTCCTTTCTTCTTGGTGCTCTCGTTCATCCTGAACGTTTATTTCGGGCTCTGGCTCAATCACCTGAGTACCAAGTACCGGCATCTGCTCGGAAGTGTGCGAGGGTTGGCTCCAAACTCCCTTGAGGCATAAAAGCATCAAGTCGTTTTGGCTTCCCAGGTCGTCCCTTGCTTGCCGTCTTGAATCGAAACACCGATCGACTTAAGACCATCGCGGATCGCATCCGAGGTTGCAAAATCTCGCTTGGTTCTTGCTTCGGCCCTCAGGTGAATCACAAGTTCCATGAGCCCTTGAACCAGCCGAGCCGCTTCCGATGAATCGGAGGACGGAGAGACCGGTTTGCGGAAGATCCCTAGGAGCGAAGCCATCTCCCGCAGGATAGAAAGTCCGCTGCGCAAGGCTTCTCGATTCGCTTCGCTTGGCGACTCGTCGAGTTGAGATTGGTCGATGAACCGATTCAAGGCCCTGGCCATTTCGAACAGGTCGGCCGTAGCACCCCCTGTATTGAAATCGTCGTCCATCTTGGCCAAAAAAGAGCTCCGCAACTGGATCAGCTCGGCAAGCAGAGCAGGGGGGTTCGCTGGAGCCTCGAACGCACTCCTTCGCATCGCATGAGGGATCTGGTAAACCGAGCAACCGAGAATCTTACCGGCCCTTTCGAAGAGTCGGTAAAAAGTCTCCAGAGCCGCACCTGCCTCAGCCAAAGGCTCGTCGCCAAAGACACTCGTCGAACGGTAATGCGTGCGAAGCAAAAAGAATCGAATCCGCTCTCCGGTGTGCTTCGAGATCAGACCAGCAAGACCGCCAGCTCCTTTGCTCCGAGAAATCTTTCCCGATACACCCGCATCGGGAGCCTCCGAGGCAGCAACCTGCGAGCCGGCATCCTTCGAGGAATCGCCCGAGGTTCGATCGGATTTCCCTCCGACTTTGCCACCTTCATTCGAAGCTCGCATCAAGCCGTTGTGCATCCAATAAGTCACCATGGGTTTGTCATGGCAGCAACGGCTTTGGGCTAGTTCGTTTTCATGGTGTGGAAAAACAAGATCTAGGCCACCGCCATGGATATCGAAGGTCTGGCCGAGGATCCCTCGACTCATCGCCGAGCACTCAATGTGCCAACCCGGACGCCCTTGGCCCCACGGGCTCGGCCAGCTCGGTTCACCGGGCTTGGCCGACTTCCAGAGCGCAAAGTCGCCCGAGGAGCGTTTGCGACTAGCTGCCCCCCCACCTTCGCCCTGCTGCTCGTCAGCCGAACGATTGCTCAAACAACCGTACTGCGGATCCTTCGTCACGTCGAAAAAAACATCTCCATCGGTCGAATAGGCGAACCCCTTGGCTATGAGTTCTTCGACAAAGGTGATGATCTCGTCGATGTTGTCTGTCGCACGAGGCATTCGGTCGATCTGGTCGACTCCCAAGGCTTGCAGATTCGACACGTAATCGGCTGTCATCTGCGTAGCCAACTGAAACATCGAGATCCCCTTTTCACGGGACCTTACGATCAACTTATCATCCACATCGGTAATGTTGACGACCCAAGTCACCTCATAGCCGCAATGGGTCAAATAGCGTTTGACCGTATCGAAGATCACAGGTCCAACCATGTGTCCGATGTGGGCCTCGGCATAGACGGTCGGGCCGCACAAATACATGCCCACTTTTCCGGGCTCGATCGTCCGAAACGGCTCCTTGGCCTTCGTCAACGTGTTATAGACTCGGATGGGGTATTCAGGTAGGTTTTCTTGCATAACTCAAGCTTTTCTCGACACTCAAAGGCAGAATCCGGTACCATTATAAGGGTTTTGCCCAGGAAGAATTTCGTCTAGGAAGAATTTCAAAACCGAGCGAAAATTTCGAAAGGTAGCGAATCGCGATGGTCGAGTCCACCGCAAACCTCCAAGGGCCTGTTCCGATACCTACTGATACCTACCGAAGTTGGGGATCTGTACCCTTTAGACAACACCCTTCAGACAACGAAGACTCGAACGCTTTGCAGTCGTTGAGCCCAAAACAGAATTAGAAAAATGACCTTCATCAAAGTAGATACCGGCGGATTGACCGACCCTGGATTGGTTCGAGCCGAAAACCAAGACCAATTCTTCGTCGGTGAACTCGCCCGCAGCGTAAAGATCCACTCGGTCTCCTTGGGCATCGCTCCGGAAACAACGCTCACAGGAGATCCCATCGGACAGATCCTTATGGTCGCCGATGGAATGGGAGGCCACCGCGCCGGGGCCGAAGCCAGCGGGCTTGCAATCCGCTACTTCATGACCGCGATCCTCAATCGCTTGCAGTGGAACAGCCTTCTTGCAGACGGTCAGCAAGACCATCTCTTGGACGATCTTCGCGAAATGCTCAGTGAAGCACACCGCGAGATCCGACGCCGCTCGGAAGCCTCCGAAAGCCTTAGCGGTATGGGCACGACCTTCACCATGGCCTACGTTGTCTGGCCCCGTATCGTGGTCGTCCACGCCGGTGACACCCGATGCTATGTCTTTAGCAAAGGTCGATTGTCCCTCCTGACTCGCGATCATACCGTCGCCAACGAGATGATGCGAAACGGCAAACTCAATCCCAACAACAACGAACGATCCCCCTGGGCCAACGTCCTGGTCAACGCACTAGGTGCCGGCGCCGAAGGAGTCCAAGGTGATCTAACAAGCTACCCGCTCGAACCCGACGATATCGTCATGATGTGCAGCGATGGGCTCAACAAACACGTCGACGATGAAACCATCGAACGCGTTTTAGCCCAAGGGGGCACCATGCAATCGATTTGCGAAGTGCTGATCGAATTGGCCAAAAAAGGTGGAGGCACCGACAACATCACTGTCATCGCCTCGCAATGGACCTTGGCCAAACAAGATACGACCATGCGGGTATCGGCTATCCCTCCGAGCGCACCTAGAATCATCGAGGAAATGCCCTCACCCATTCGCAATTATGGCACCCATATCGATCTGTCGACCCACATAATAACCACCATCGACGGCGATCGAAGCGGAGATACCGACCCGCTTATCAACGAGGCTCTCTAAACCCCCATGCGGCCCTTCCTCGCCCGCGCACTTTTCGCACCCACCTTCGCCTGGAACTACCTCCTGGGCAGAGTCCTGCACCGGCGCGACTGGTGGGACGAGGTAGATCCATATGTCCTCCTCGGCGCACTCCCACTCAAAAGGGACGTTCCCAAACTGGCCAAACTTGATGTTCGCGGCGTGATCAACATGTGCCAAGAGTATGCGGGACCCACCACCGCGTACCAAAAATATCAAATCGAACAACTCTGGCTGCCAACCGTCGACTTCAACCCACCGTCTATCGACTCGGTCGGCCGTGGTGTCGAGTTCCTCCACCAAAAAACCTCAAAGTCCCAACGTGTCTATGTCCACTGCAAAGCCGGCCGAGCGCGCTCTGCGACCATCGTGATCTGCTGGCTGGTCAAATACAAGGGAATGAGCCCAGAACAAGCCCAAGCCCACCTGCTGGCCTGCCGTCCTCACGTCAACCCCCGTTTACTAAGTCGCCCTGTGGTCCGAGAATACCTAGGCTTGCCAAATCTTGGATCAAGCTCCTAATAAACTTCGCCGATTCCCGTTGAACTTGGGCAGCACCGAAACCACGGCGGACCCACTGTGCAATCCTCTCCGAAATTTCATGGACCTCCCTATGTTCACAAGATTTTTGCTCACCGCAGTGAGCCTTTTGTTTACCCAAAACACAATCGTTGCTGTCCAACCCCCCGTCCAGCCCCCCGTGAAGAAGCGATCCAAAAGGGCCTGCCCAAAACCGCAATCGAGAAACTCGAAGCCATCGGCCAGCAAGCTCTCGACCAAAAAGCCTACCCTGAAGCCGCTTTGGCCCTGGCCCGAAAAATCCGTCTCCAAAGCGACATCCAAGGGGGTGATCCGGCCGAAGCCATCTTGGGCCTGAGCAAAGTACAGTCCGCACCGGACACGATAAAACCCGCTTTGCATGCGATTCTCGGCCATTGGTACTGGTCGTACTTCCAATCCAACCGCTGGCAATTCCAAAGCCGTTCGGAACTTGCCGATGAGACCTCCGAGGATATCAAAACTTGGGACCTCAAACGGATCTTTCGAGAGATCGATCGCCAATACTCTCTGTCGCTTGCCGATAACGAGTCCCTCAAAGCCTACCCGATTCAAACCTTCGACCCCCTCCTAGATCCGGGCACCTACCCCGACTCCTATCGACCCACCCTCTACGACTTTCTGGCCCACCAAGCCATCGAGTTCTACGCATCGGGAGAACAAGCCGGTGTGGTCCGCCAAGACGCTTTCGAAATCGATGCGGCTTCAGCAGCCCTGGGACCGACCGACGAGTTCCTCTCTTGGAATCCAAAAACCATCGATGCCGATTCTCCAAAGCTCAAAGCGATCCAGCTCTACCAAGCTCTCCTGGCTTTCCATGCCGCAGACGAGTCCCCCGACGCACGACTCCATTGCGACCTCGAACGCATCCGCTTCGTCACCAACAACGCCAACGGTGACGAAAAAGTAGCCCGCACTTTAGGACTCCTGGACTCGTTTGCCCAAAAGAACCCCAAGCATCCGCTCTCCTCAGTAGCCAGGGCTCGCTTGGCCGAGATTCACGTAAACGAAAACGACCTAGAGGCCGCCTACGATGCAGCACTCCAAGGAAAGAACGCGTTCCCCGATAGCATCGGAGGCAAACTGTGCCACAACCTGATCGAATCGATCACCGCAAAAGCAGTCAACGTTTCGACCGAACGGGTCTGGAATGCTCCTGCCCCCAACATCCGTGTCCGATACAAAAATATCTCGACCATCCACTTTCGCATCGTCGATGCCGATTGGATCCAACGACTCACAGGCCAAGATCGCTGGCGCCCCGACCAATTCAACGAAGTCGACCGACAAGAGCTTTTCAAAAAAATCCCAATCAAAGCCTGGACATCCAACCTCGATCCAACCACCGACTACCAAGAGGTCACCCACGACGAACTAGCCCCCGTGGACCTCAAGCCCGGATACTATTTCCTGCTCTATAGCCTGAACGGCCAATTCACCCCAGAGAACAACCAACTCGGAGCCTGCGAACTTTGGGTCTCCAAACTCGGACTCATCCTACGCCCCCGAAACCACTTCGGCATCCCTGAACTCGAAGATGGATTTCGCGGCATCGAAGGCCTCGTCGTCGATAACCAATCCGGTGAACCTGTCGCCGGCGCCAATGTCCTGTGCTTCGCCCGAAACAACAACAGCAACCAACTGCCAAACACACCGACGAGCCGAGTTCAAACCGACGCGACCGGCCTATTTCGTATCCCAAGAATCCAAAACGCCGCATTCATCCTCGTCGAACACCAAGCAGACCGACTCGCCAGCCAATCCGAAGCCTACGTTTTTGACCACCAAGCCCCCCCGGTAAACCCACTGAACGTGGCCCTATTTACCGACCGTGCAATCTACCGACCCGGGCAGACAATCCACTTCAAAGGGATCGCGACGAGCAACGATCGCAAAACCAACCGCTACGAAGTCGTCCCCAGTACGAAATTCACCGTCCAATTGCAGGACCCCAACGGCCAAATCGTCGAAACCCTCGACCTATCGAGCAATGACTTTGGCTCGTTCAGTGGCTCGATGACCGCACCGCGAAATCGCGGCACGGGCACCATGATTCTCTCGATCAAAGACCGCCCGTTTTCCACCGCGATCAACGTCGAAGAATACAAACGACCTAAATTCCAGGTGACCCTCGATCGAATCAAAGACCAAGTCAAACTCGATGACAAAGTCTCCCTCAACGGCAAAGCGATGAGCTACACCGGTACGGCCATCCAAGATGCGAAAATTCGCTACCGTGTCGTCCGCGCCGTGCGATGGCCCGAGTGGTTCCTCTCCTGCTTCGCTTGGCGAATCGCTCCCTACCAAGGACGCTCGCAAGAGATCGCCCAGGGCTGGGCCAAAACCAACGCCGACGGAAGCTTCCAAATCGAATTTATCGCCAAACCAGACCGCTCGATCCCCGAAATCGATTCGCCAATCTTCCGATACGATATCACCGCAGATGTCACCGACTCGAATGGCGAAACTCGCACGGGAACCCAAAGCGTCTCGGTTGGGTTCGTCACTGCCCAAGCCAACCTTTCGGCAAACGATTGGCAAACCGAATCGGAACCTGTCGAAATCGAAGTCAAAACCTCGAATCTCGACGGTCAAGAAATCGCCTCGGCAGGCCAGCTCAAGTTCTTGAAGATCCTCGAACCAAACGAAGTCCCTCGCGCCGATATCCTCGGCGAAGCCATCGCGCCGCGCCCCAGACCCATGCGGCGTGCACCGGGCCAAACCCGCGTGAAAAACCCACGGCCAATAACCCCACTCCAAAAGCCCGACCCCACCGATTACCGCCAATGGCCAACCGGCGATCTGGTCAGCGAGCAAGCTTACCAAACCGATGCCGATGGAAAAACCAAACTCAGCGTCAAACTGCCAGCCGGCCTCTACCGCGCAGTGCTCGAGTCCAAAGACTCCTACGGCAAGCCGATCCGCTCCGAACTGAACCTTCGTGTTCTGAATCCAGAGCAACCGAAACTCGGGATCAAACTGCCCCATGTCTTTGCCAGCCCCAGCGATTCGCTCCAACCGGGCCAAACCTGGAAGGCCCTCTGGGGGACCGGGTACGACAAAGGTCGCGCCCTGGTCGAAATCCAACACCGAGGTGCCATGATCAAGTCCTATTGGACCGATCCAAACTCCACCCAGCAGACCATCGAACTACCGATCGTCGAAGACACCGTCCGAGTTACCTACGTCCGTGAAAACCGTCTCTACTCGGAAACACGAAAGATTTCCGTCCCGTGGAAGAACAAAGAACTGACCCTCAAATGGGAGCGATTCCGCAACAAACTCGAACCGGGCGCCAAGGAAAAATGGTCACTCAAAATCCAAGGCCCCGACGCCCAAGGTGCAAGCGCCGAACTGCTCGCCTCGATGTACGACGCCTCTCTCGATGCCTTCGCACCCCACCAATGGCTCAACCGTCTAGGCGATTTCTATGAGGAATCCCAAGGGGGCGTCCTGTCTCAGTTCCAGAACATGAGCCTTTGGGTCAACGTCCTGCATTCGAATCTCCCGAGCAACTATCAGAGCGTCGAGGAATCCTATCGCCGCTTCCCAAGCGAACTGCAAATGCAGCCTCCCATCATGTACTCCGGTGCCTACGCAACGTTGTCCCGTGGTTCCGGCGGAGTCGAATTTGGGTTAGCCATGGCGGCAGACGCTGCCCCTGCACCCGGCGGCCTTCCTCCCGGGGCGAGGGCAAAAAGCTTACGTGCGGGTGGCATGCGTGGAATGGGTGGCGCCCCAGGGGCCCCCGAAGCCGAATTCGCAGGCATCCAAGCCAACTCCGGTGGAGATGGTGCCAACGCAGGTTCCCCTAAAACGCTCTCCATGGATTCGATTTCTCCGCGGGTCAACCTTAACGAAACCGCCTTTTTCTTCCCCCATCTGCTGGCCAACGACGATGGCTCGGTTTCGATCGAATTTACGATGCCCGAAGCTCTGACCAAGTGGCGTTTCATGGCCTTGGCCCACGACAAACAACTCCGCAGCGGCAGCTTGTTCGATGCGGTCGTCACGGCCAAGGACCTGATGGTCCAACCCAACCCGCCGCGGTTCCTACGCCAAGGGGACCTCATTGAGTTTACCACCAAAGTCACCAACCAATCGAACCGAGTCCAGCAAGGAACCGTTGCTCTGCATCTGACCGATGCGATCGATGAGTCGAACGTGGACGCCAAGTTCGAAAACGGCAAAGCCGAACAGAGCTTCGAACTCGCGGCCAACGAGTCCAAATCCTACCGATGGCGCATTCGAGTGCCGCAAGATGCACGCCCGATCACCTTCAAAACCATCGCCGCGACCGAGCAACTCAGCGATGGCGAACAAGCCATGTTGCCCGTCCTTTCGAATAAAGTCCTCGTCAGCGAAGCGATCCCGTTGCCAATAAGAGGCAAATCGACCAAGGAGTTCGCACTCCAAAAACTTATCGACTCGGCCGGCTCCGACACGATTCAAAACCAGTCTTTGACCCTGCAGATGACCTCGCAACCCGCTTGGTATGCCGTCTTGGCACTCCCCTATCTCATGGAGTACCCCTACGAATGCAGCGAACAGACCTTCAACCGTCTGTATGCCAATAGCCTCGCAAGGCACATCGCTGCAAGCGACCCGAAAGTCGCCAAAGTCTTCGAGACTTGGAGAACCCTTCAGCCCGAGGCTCTCGAATCGCCGCTGAGCAAAAACCAAGACATCCAGTCGATCCTCCTCGAAGAAACTCCTTGGCTCAGAAATGCTAACCGAGAATCCCAAGCTCGCCGAAATGTCGGAATACTCTTCGATACCAACCGCCTAAAGAACGAAACCGACTCGCAGTTGCAAAAACTATCCCAGATGCAGCGTCCGAGCGGTCTGTGGCCCTGGTTCCCAGGCGGCCCAGACAACGAATACCTCTCCTTGTACATCGTCACCGGCTTCGGCCGCTTACGCAATCTCGGCGTTGCGGTCGATGAAGGCATCGCACTTAAGGCCCTCGGAGCGCTGGATGCTTGGATGAACAAACAGTACAACGAGATCAAGGACAAGGATCCCAAGAAATCGCACTTGGGTTCCACCATCGCGCTGTATTTGTATGGAAGGAGTTTCTTCCTAAACAATCAGCCCATCGCACCGGAGTATCAGACAGCGCTGAGGTACTGGCTGGCTCAAGCTAAAGACCATTGGGTCGGACAAACACGCCAATCGCAAGCGCACTTGGCCGTCGCCCTCAAACGCTTCGGCGATGCCGAAACTCCCAAGTCCATCATCAAGAGCTTCAAAGAGCGAAGCGTTACCGATGAGGAACTAGGAATGTTCTGGAGAGACACCGAGCGATCCTGGTGGTGGTACCACGCCCCGATCGAGACCCAAGCCATGATGATCGAAGCCTTCGACGAAGTCGCCGGGGATATCCAAGCCGTCGAGGAGTGCAAAGTGTGGTTGCTCAAGCAAAAGCAAACTCAAGACTGGAAAACCACCAAAGCCACCGCCGATGCAGTTTATGCCTTGTTGCGTCGAGGTGAAAATTGGCTTGCATCCGACGCGCTCGTAGCGGTCGAACTCGCCGGAACCAAACTTGAACCAAAGAATGTCGAGCGGGGAACCGGATTCTACCAGCAAACATTCGCTGGAAACGAAATCCGACCTGAGATGGGCAAGGTGAAATTGACCAAGTCCGACGAAGGGGTCAGTTGGGGTGGACTCCACTGGGAGTACCTCGAGGACATCAACAAGATCACCGCACACGAGGCAACCCCTTTGAAGCTCGAGAAAAAGCTCTTCAAGAGGGTGCTGACCGCAAGTGGCCCGGTCCTCGAGGCCGTGGTCGCTCCGGTGTCCATCGGCGACGAACTGATCTGTCGCGTCGTGGTCCGAACCGACCGGGACATGGAGTACGTCCATCTGCGGGATTACCGAGGGAGCGGAACCGAACCGGTCAATGTCTTGAGCACCTACAAATCCCAAGACGGTTTGTTTTACTACGAAAGCACCCGTGACACCGCCACGCACTTCTTCATCGATTACCTGCGCAAGGGAACCTATGTCTTCGAGTACCCAGTAAGAGTGCAGTTGGCCGGCGAATATCCCATGGGATACGCATCGATCGAGTGCATGTACGCACCGGAGTTCAACAGCCACTCCGAGAGCATCCTCCTGCGAGCCGAATAACCCCAAAATGCAAAAGCCCCACCCAATTCCCGGAGAAAGTGGGGTCAAACTCCTCCCAACCCCTCCAAAAACACAAATTTCACGGTTTCCCTAATTGCGTCTGTCCCCCCTTCAAATTTGAGGTGACCTGAGCTAGAATTCGAGGAGTTATGCGTCCGTGGCGCAATTGGATAGCGCATCGGTCTTCGGAACCGAGGGTTGAAGGTTCAAATCCTTCCGGGCGTACTCGATCAATCTCGCGAACTACAGGCAACACGCCAGTTCGCGGATTGAGAGGCTTTCTCTGGCGATGCGTTAATCACTCACATCCCCAACGTTTGGGCATCTTCGGTCTTTCGGCCCCTGCGTGACGCTTTCTTACCGCTAGCAGAAATTCCTAATGTTGCTTCCGTCTCACCAAACCGGACAACTCAACTAGACGACCGCAGGGCTAACAGCAGGGCCGGAATCGGAGCTATCTGTCGACATGCAGCCTGGAAACTGTTCTCCGGTTAAGCTCGAATCATTAGGCCACGGCTGGTAGAATGAAAGAGTTCAACACTCAAGCAGCAAATGAGGACGGTGGAGCAGCCATTCGAGCCGGTTGCAGTTCTGCCACGAAATAAAGTCCAAAGACACTCAATTGAAGGTCCAGCATGTCGACAATCGAAGCCGCATCGAAAGTACTTGAAGAGATCGCTCAATTGTTTGGTTCAGGCCCGACCGATGAACAGATTTTGAATTTTCGGCCGTCTGCCGACGTCGCCCAACGAGCCTCGCAGCTTCTGTCGCTGAACCGGACCGGTCAAATGGATGACGACGTTAAGCACGAACTGGACCAGTACGAGCAAGCTGAACTTTTGATGCGTATGGTGAAGGCCCGGATACATGCGAGGCAAGGAAGCTAGGTAGGGATGAGCGAATATGTGCCTGCAGAACTGCGCCGGCTGATTCGTGAACGCGCCGGTCATCGATGTGAGTATTGCCTTCTTCATGAAGACGATGCCTTCTTGCCATATGAGGCTGACCACATCATCGCTGTCAAGCATCGCGGCGAAACGAACGAGGCAAATTTGGCTTGGACCTGCTTCGTTTGCAATCGCGGCAAAGGGAGCGACCTTGCTTCAGTAGACGAGACAACGGGAGAGATTGTAAGGCTCTTTCATCCCAGGACCGATTCATGGGACAATCACTTGGAGCTGTTGAAAGATGGCTCCCTTTCGGCCAGGACGGCTATCGGACGTGTTACAATCACTTTACTCAAGTTGAACCGTCCTGAGCTTCTAGCAATTAGAGCGTTGCTTGCAAAATCGATTCGAAAACCGCGGTAGTGTGACTTCGGCCACATCAATTGAAGGCATGGCATCGATGATGTCTGCGATGTGCTAGATGCGTCAGTGACGCCTTGACGCAACCTATTCCACATTTGCCGCTAATGGTTCCAGTCGAGCGACTTGGCGATGTGCGATTGCTGACGACAAAGAGTTGCATGAAGCAGAGGAGTGTCTGGTTGTATCCATTGCCCAGGACAATAGCCACCTGTCGCCAGACGGTGGAAGCGACTTTCCAATCGGGAATTCATCATCTCATTTTCCAGAAGATCGCGCCGTCTTCGTTCGCAGCCACGATTCGCTGCCGCTTACCGGGAACGGCGTCATGCCGCATCAGATCGTAGATGTCGTGGAGCAAAGCATCCGCTTGTGCAAAGTAGCCGTGGCCGAGCCAATCGAGATCAAAGTCCGGCACCGCCAGATCGCAGCCAAGCTGCGCGGCACGGATGGCGGCCTCCTCAAAGCTCACATTGAACCCGTGCAGAAAAATCAGCGCATGCGGTGTCTCTTCCTCGTGCATAGCCGCCTGCAGGCTTGCGTAAAAGTCGGAGTCAGCTTGGATCTTCAATCCGTGCAATCGCAGTTGATCATCCCGGAAATCCAGACGCTTGAGTCTGCTCCAGAAACTGCTCCCGGTTTCGCCGAAGCGGTGCGCGTTGGGTACGCGCACGGTCACTTGGCCAAGGGTCATGCTGGAGTGACGCTCGCCGGTGAACCCCTTCCGATCTGCGCTGGGGCGGCGGTTCGTGCCAAACCATACGGGATACAGCCGCTCGTCGGATCCCTCACCCCCAGTACTACGCTCGGTAGATGCGAGGTCAATGGACTCGATCCGGAATTCCTCATGCTGCGTCGCGTCGAGTTCCGCCAGCAGCGCGCGGACTTAGCGCTCCACAGCGGCCCGCTCGGCGGTTTCAATGACCAACCGCTGCTGGATTTGTCGAACCAGTTCCAGTGCCCGCTGGCGGTCGCCACGCTCGACGGCGGCGGTGATTTCTTGAACAAGTTGGGTTAGGTTCAATTCGATTCTCCGGCTTGACGGGCGAGGTCGAGGTGTTGGTCCACCGCAGTCTGCAGTTGGTCTACCGGCGTCTTGCGGTTGCTGAGCCACTGCGCCAGCGGTGCAAAGGCGGGGTTGGCGAGCAGTTCCTCCACGCGCGGCACGGCAAGCACAGTGCCGGCGGCGCGAGCGCGGCGAAAGCCGATGGCGTAGTTGTGCAGTGTGGTCTTGAGCGACTCTTTCAACCCCGCGACCAAAATGTAAATCAGGTCAGCAAGTCGGTGGAAGGAGGATTCCGCAAGGGCCGACGGAGTGCCACTGCGTTCGAGGTAGATGGCGAGGTTGCTGTGCGAGACAGCGCGATGGTCCGGATTAGGCAACTGCTCCCGTATGGCAAGGGAGCGGCGCACCTGGATGATGGCCTGGTGAATGTCGCCTTGCCTATTTAAAACGTCAGCGAGGGAGCTAAGTACCATAGCACTCATAGCAGGATCGCTCTCAAAGAGCGTCAGGCAGGCTTCCAGTTCGGCCTTGGCCTCATCCATGCGGCCCGGCATCTGCACCAGTACAATGGCGCGGTTGACACGTGTCCTGGCAATTTCCTCCACCGGACGTCCGAGCGCACGTTTCGCCTCCAGGGTGTCATCCATGCAACGCAGGCAGGCAGGCCAATCTTCCAGCGCATTGTGGCCTTCTCGTGCGACGTCGAGTGCGCTGATGAGTGCACGGGCGAGGATCTGGGGATCCGGGGCCTCGGGCACCGGCTTGCCGGAGAGGTGCTGATGCCACCACGCCTGTATCCGCACCAGCCGCTTCTCGACCTCCGGCAACGCCGCTGCGACCTGCCCCTGCATGATCTCAATGCGCAGGGCTTCGAGTTCTCTGCCGAGGACTTCGATCGCGGGGAGTCCTGCTTTCTTCGCCGCCTCGACACTTTCGAGTCGCCACTGGCGAGCCTCGTCGAGGTTGCCAGCGGCACGAAGTGCAGCAGCCCAGTTGCAGGTGATTACGGATAGATCCGACCAAGCCTCTCGGGAGTCGTCCCCTCCCGCGTCGGCAACCGCCTTGGCCTGTGCGGCGGCTTGCTCGTAGAAGGTCAGACTGGCATCGGGACGGCCAGCCATATCGAGTGCGTCTGCGAGGTTTGAGAGACAACTCCAGCGCGGCCGGCCCTCAGGAGCGGACTCGGCTGCGGTCTTTAGATGTTCGACCAGCGGACCTAGCACGCGCGGATCTTTCGTGCTGGTGACCAATCCGTTGGCAAAAACCCCTAGCCTATCCCACGCGCCGGCCTGCACGCAATAAACGAGGGCTCGGCTACCCGCCTGCAGGGCTGCAGTCATGTTCTGTTGCCGAAGCCCACTGAAAACCGCCTCCAGTCGCTCGGCGTAAGCGAGCCGGATGGTGTTCTCCGTCTGCTCCGCACGATCCTGCGGATGCTGCTCCATCCAGGCCCGGATGCGTTCGCGAACCAGTTCGTGGCAGGTGAGGTTGGGGTTGGCATCGTCCACATCGTCTCGTTCCTCAGTGACCAGTCCCAAGCTGACAAGCTGAGCTAGCGGCAGCAGCAAATCTGGCCCCTCCGGCGGCAGCGCCTCGATGATGGCGAGCAGTTCGGGCGGCATGGCGTGAATCTCCGTCTGAATCTCCGCCGGGAGCAGCGGCAGCATGTCAAGCATCTGCTTGATCTGCCGAAGTTGCTCTTGCTCGTGACTTTCCCCGCTCCACACACCCTTCACCAATCCGATCGTCTCGGGCTGGTTGGCCACGCCGATGATCCATAGCAGGCGGCGGGCATCGGGGCTGGAGTCGCGGATGAGTTGATCGAGCGAAGTGGCCAGCGCGTCGTCGAGGTAGGCCAGTTCCTTGGCATCTCCCGGTTGGACGGCAAAGAGTGCTGGCAGCTTCGCAAAGTCCTTGGTCTTTTCCATTGTTTCGAGAGCCGCCAAAAGCTGAGTGCGCGGTGGGGCATGCGCAGCGAGTTTGGCCAGCCGGTCCATGAGTAGCGGGTGAAAGCGGCTGGCACTCAGCAGGCGTATGGCCAGCTCCTTGTCCGCGCCATCGCCGCCAAACACCATACGGCCCAGCGTGGGCTGCTCCTTCAAGTAAAGGGCCGCCTCGGCGCCAGGAAGCGGCCCGAGCTGGACGGGATGAGCCGGACCCTCTGCCAGCGCCGCCAGTGGCCGGCGGCAAGTGATGAGTATCCGAGAGGGGGAGCCGACGAGCTCCTTGGCCAGCAGCGCTAGGCAGTCGTCCCAAGCCTTGTCCTGACAAGCCGAGAGAGTCGTCGCTGGGTCCGCCGGTTTGAGATTGGTCTCGAAATTATC
>JAJTEK010000037.1 GCA_021299695.1 Pirellula sp.
GACTTCGCAACCACTGACTTCGCAACCACTGACTTCGCAACCACTGACTTCTCAACCACTGACTTCGCAGAGCCGAGTGCCTGAGTCGCTGGTCCCCTCGATGGATCCTCCCTCTCTGACCAGTCGACAGGCTCCCGGATGGGCCATGTCGACCTCGACCCCTGGATCGCGTCAATTCGAAGGTTCCCAGAACCCAAGCTTGGAAATTCATAAACGGGCACCTGCGGAAGTTCAAGTCGGCGTGCCGACGTCCTTTACCGCTGTGGTTCGCAACGTCGGCAACGCGACGGCTTTCGATGTCCAGGTCACCGACGCGATTCCCAAAGGGGCCCGATTGGTGCGTACATTTCCAGAGTCGCAAAGGGTCGGTAATGATGGCTTGGCGTGGAATCTCGGTGAGCTGGCTGCCGGGCAGGAAGCGACCATCAGCATGGAGATTGTCCCGGAGACCGAAGGGGAACTCGGTTCGGTCGCGAGTGTGAAATTCGCCGCCCAAGCATCGGTTCGAACCATCAGCACCCAACCGCGACTGACGGTCAAGCAAACGGCAGTCGCCGAAATGCTCGGTGGAGATTCAGCCACGATCTTCATCGATGTGATGAACACCGGAACTGGGGTTGCTCGCGATGTGAGACTAGAAGAAGACGTTCCCAAAGTGTTTCGACACGTCAGCGGCGCCAGCGCGTTGCAACACGATGTAGGCGATTTAGCTCCTGGCGAATCTTTGCGTTTTGAGATTGAACTCATGGCCTTAGAGGCTGGTAAAGTCTCGAACGTGGTTCGAGCCACTTCGGCCAATTCCGCCATGGCCGAGTCGTCCTATCCGATCGAGGTCAAAGCACCCAAACTCCAATTGCAGATCGTCGGCCCGAAGCTGCGCCATCTTGAACGGCCAGCACCCTACGAAGCCGTCATCGAAAATTCCGGAACGGCTGTTGCAAAAGACTTATATATCACCGCACGCTTACCGCGAGGAATGAACTTTATCAGCGCCTCGAACGAAGGGACCTACCTCCCCGATCAACACTCGGTCGTCTGGAATCTGATGGAACTTGCCGCCGGCACCAAGGCCAAAACCGAGCTCGTCCTCCTGCCGGTCGAAGAAGGTCGCTTCGCGATCGCAATGACGACCGACGCCGAAGGTGTGCGCGCCGATCCTACCGAACGCGAGGTACTCGTCGAAGGCCAAAGCGAACTGACTTTTGAAATCGACGATGACAACGATCCGATCGAAGTCGCTGGCATGACCACCTATTCGATTCGAATCAACAACATCGGCACTCGACCCGATACGGAAGTTCGATTGGCTGTCGAAGCACCCGAGGGAACCACCATCGAACAAGTCAGCAGCCCGATGAAATACCAAGTCTCAGGACGACAGGTGATTTTCGCTCCGATCCCGAGCCTGGCATCCAAGCAACAGGTGGTCGTCAAGGTCAGCGTCAAACACGCCCGAGAAGGAACGCAGGTCCTAAGAGCATCGCTCCAGAGCCAACTGCGAGCCGTGCCGGTCATCAAAGACGAGAGCACCCAGGTTTATCGCGACCGGTAGTGGCCTACCACCACCAGGTTTTCCCCGTTTTTTTCCAGAATTTGCCCTCGACCACTCCCCCTTTGCCAATAGGTTTCCTTGTCGGAGCCGCTCCGGAAACTTAACCTTGGCATCATCTCAAATTAACAGAACGGGGGCTACTTCATCGTTTCTTAACAAAATCCTCACATCCGCTTCACGGAAATGCTAGCCTCGGTCTTTAAAGTATTCGCCTGTCGTTAAGCAGGGACTTGTCGGGGTTTTCGATGCGAGCCAAGTTGGCACCGCGACCGCAAGGACAGCAGCCCTGGTCAGACAATGGTCAAAACCGGCCTAGAGTCGTCTGAAGCATTCACGAGGAAGCGAATTTATGAAGCGAAACAAGTTGGTCCTGCGTTCGGGTTTCACACTGGTCGAGTTGCTTGTGGTCATTGCGATCATCGGTATTTTGGTCGGATTGCTTTTGCCAGCGGTTCAAGCCGCTCGCGAAGCAGCACGTCGCATGAGTTGCAGCAGCAATGCCCGACAACTCGGCCTAGCATTGATGAACTACGAGAGCGCCTACAAGCGACTGCCGCCGAGCCGCATTTCGACGAACAACCCCGTCTTCCAAGTCTCTTGGCCCGCGATGATCTTGCCGATGATTGAGCAAGGTCCCAATTTCACTCGCTACAATTTCAACTTGCCTTGGTACGCTCCGGCCAACGATGTGGTCACCACGACCCAAATTCCGATCATGATTTGTCCCTCGTCGCCCTCGCCACGCGATACTCCACCGCAGAACCTCTACGCCGCGATCTCCAATAACTTGCGAACTGACTCGCCATTGTGGGGACATGCGGATTACGGTTCAATCAATGCAGTTCGCAACTCGGCTTTCGTCGCTGCTGGCTTGCCAAGCATCGGGACTCGCGAAGTCATGGGCGCCATGGGCCGGGGACCTGAGGGTGTCAAGCTTGCGACCATCCGTGATGGACTCTCGAACACCTTGGTTATCGGAGAAGGCGCCGGTCGTCCAACGATGTATGTCAGCGGCCGCAGGGTCGTCAACCCACGCACGGGGAACATCGCTGCCGGCACCAACGTCACAGCAGACGGTTGGGGATGGGCTGACATCAACGGTGGATTCAGCGTCGACGGTTCCAACGCCCAAGGATTGCAGAATAACACCACCAGTGCAGGTGCGACGACGATCGTCGGAAATTGCTTCATGAACTGCACGAACGATTCGGAATTCTATGCCTTCCACGGCAGCGGGGCTCATTATGTCGTCGGAGACGGATCGGTTCAGTTCATCTCGGCAAATATCGCTGGACCGGCTTTCGTCGCCCTTTGTACCCGCGATTTAGGGGATATCGGAAACTTCGGCGATTAATCAATCCCCGCCTCCGGTTCGTCGGTTTTTCGAACCGGAAATAGTCCGACGACCACAATGAGCTTACACATACTTTCCTGTGTAAGCTCTTTTTTTTGGCAGCCGAACATTCGCTAATTCGAAGAGAGACGTTATCGATGAAATCATCAAGGAAGGAACCATTTGGCTCCTCATTGCTCCGAAGGACGGCTCTGGCTGCGGTAGGATGCGTGCTAAGCTACTCGGCCTTGGGCCATCGGCTTGCATCGGCGCAAGTCGAATACCTCGGGTCAACCCAAATCTCAGGTAAAACCACCGACAAGAGCGGTTTGACCGGTTTACTCGAGACCAACACCCCCATCGATGCCTTTGGTGGATTGTCGGCCATCGACTACACAGGATCGGGAAACCGCTATGTAGTCCTCTCCGATCGCGGTGCAGGCGACGGAGCCGCTTCGTTCCCCTGCCGGTTTCATACCGTCGTACTGAACATCGATCCGAAAACCCGAAATATCCAGTTCCAACTCGAAGGAACCACGATGCTCCGCGACGCAAGCGGCCAAGCGATGACCGGGAGCCTATCGGTGCTCAAAGATTGGGACAAAGTCGAGCGCTGCCCAAGTTACGATCCAGAAGGCATTCGCTATCTGGGGCCTTCAGGCGTCGTCATAAGCGATGAATATGGTCCGAACCTGGATCAGTTCTCCAACGAAGGACACTTGATCAAAAGCTTCGCTCTCCCACCGGGGTTTGCACTCAGCGAGAAACGCTCGCCTCCTTTCGAGCAAGGTGCTTACAGCAATCGTGGCCTCGAAGGCGTTGCGGTGAGCCCTGATGGCAAGATCCTCGTCGGCGCGATGCAAGGGCCTTTGGTACAAGATGGCCGAATCGAGAAAAAAAAATGCTTGGGCCTTTGGACTCGCTGGATCGCTATCGACACGACCAGCAGCAAAACCAAACAGCTTGCCTATCGGCTCGACGATGAATCGACCGGGATCAGCGAATTGCTGAGCGTCGATGCAAACCGCTACCTAGTCCTCGAACGCGATAGCAATTCGGGGAAAGAGGCCAAGATCAAGCGGATCTACTTAGCCGATGCGACCGGTGCGAGCGATATCAGCCAAGTCCCATCGATGCGTCAGGGATTGGATACCCAGATCACACCGATTCGCAAAACCTTGCTGATCGACTTGCTCGACCCCGCCTACGGGTTTTCGGGAGCCAACGCGCCGGAAAAACCCGAAGGAATCGCGTGGGGGCCGAATTTGGCCGACGGCAGACGCTTGCTGGTAATCTGTTTCGACAATGACTTCGAACCTGAAATCCCCACCATTTTTGTTGCCTTTGCAGTGAGAATTTAGCCGTCCGGTGAAAAATGCAAGCGGAACGGCGCAAGCCGTCCGGTAAGTCACGTACGTTCAGGAAAAACCCCGAGCCGCCCGCGCGGCTACCCCAAAAACTCAATCCTTTTCCAACGGGCTCCGAGGCCCCAGCCAAGTTGTAAATCGTTTCGAGCCCGTTAGAATTCGGGTAAACCTCCAAGGTGCTGTGCAAGCGTTTGCACACCGGAGGTCCTAATCTGGATTTCTCGGATCCCCATGCAAGAGTACCTGCTCGAGTCCCCATGGATCATCGGACTGCTGGGATTCTTCCTCGCGGCCGTCTTGATCTACGCTTGGATGCAATCCGGTAGAGACCTATTCTGGAAATCGAGTCTTGGAGTCGCTCTAGCGACGGTGGCTCTGCTGGTGATCAACGTCACCTACAAGACCGATCGCGAGGTCCTCGATGAGTTCATTCATAAAATCGCTGCGGATTTACAAGCCAATCGCTTCCAAGAAGTCGTAAAGTCTGTCCATCCCGATGCAAGCGAGGAACTTCGATCCCTGAAATCCCAACTCGAAGCCGTCGAATTCGAATCGGTCCAAATCAAGAAAATCCATGGGATCGATCTCGGGAAATCCACAAACCCAAAAAACGCATCGATCCGTATGAACGTGTTCGTCCGTGCCTCGCGTGGGCAAAACGCCGGATCCGTTCCGCGTTGGGTTCGAGTCCATCTCGAACAGGACCGTGGTAAGTGGTTCGTCGTCGATTACGAACATCGCGACCCGCAATACGAAATGCTCAACCGCGACGGTCGCGAACGCTTGGATTCCCTCTATCGAAGATAAATTTCAGAATTATTGGTTGACTTTTCCGCCATTAGATCGAATCATACATGAGCTGCGCTTTGCTTGCACCCACGTTTTGAACCGCGGACATGCCAAAATCCATTTCAGGAAATCGCTTTCGATCGATCGCCCTTGGGGTGATGGCTCTTGCGTTGCTTCTTGGTTGGGTCTCCGAGGCTTCTGCCCGATGTGGAGCTTCCCCCAGACAGATGCTTTGGCGGAATGCGACGAATGAAGAATTGATCCGCATGGATCCGTCCGATCTTATGGCGACGGCGAGCCCCAAAATCCCTGCGATTTTTGAGCAGGATTTAGGGATGGTCCATGACGATAGCGATCGGCCTTGTTCGTCCTGCCGCTGCAAAAACCAAAAAGACCCCGGAATTCCCCTCGAAACAGCCCAGACCGATTCGTCCCCTCTGCCGATTTGCCGGTTCCCAGGAAGTCCGATCTCGTCGCGTACACCCTTCCTCGGAATGATGATTTCCTCGGTTTGCGATACCTTTCTGTGCCCATCTCTCGGGCTTTTGGATAGACCCCCACGGGTGCTTTGCGCTTAATTAGTAATTCGATTTGCGAGACGGAAAACTTTTGCAAGCAAACGCTTACAAAAGCCTCTAACACAATCGATGCCCTAGCGATGCGGTTGCGCTAACCCAACCTGCATTCTCAGCCACCCACCCATCTCGTTCGGTCCCGTCCATTTTCATCTATTCAAGAAATACCATCCCTATCATGCTTAAAATTTCCAAACGCGCAGAACGTATGCAATCCCCGAAGGGCTTTACCCTTGTCGAACTGCTTGTCGTCATCGCAATCATTGGAATCTTGGTCGGATTGCTTTTGCCTGCTGTCCAAGCTGCCCGAGAGGCCGCTCGACGCATGCAGTGCAGCAACAACATGCGACAGATCTCCCTTGCGGCCATGAACTACGAATCGGCTTACAAAAGGCTCCCGGCATCTCGGATCTCGCAGACCGCAGACCGCTTGGGTCCCGCAAGCGGCATCTCGGTCCACGCGAGATTGCTGCCATTCATGGAAGCCAGCCAAATCTACTCACTGGTGAACTTTGGTGCCGAATGGAATGACCCTCGCAACGATGCTGCAAGACTCACCAGCGTCGCGACTTTCCGCTGCCCATCGGATCCAGCCTCTACGATTCCAGGCACAGCCGGCGGCGTCAACAATTACTATGTCAATTCCGGAACCATTCCTCTCTGGAACCGAACCATCGCCAGCCCGCTTCCTCAAGTCCCCGATTGCAACGGAGTGTTCTTCCGAGACTCGTTTCTCAAACTCGCTTCGATCACCGATGGATTGAGCAATACGGCCGCGGTTTGCGAGCGACTTACCGGTGATTTTTCAAACACCCGATCAACTCCCAAAACCGACACCTACAATCCAGGAACCAATATCCTCACGGCCGACGAAGCTCTCCGAGATTGCAACGCGGTAAATGTCGAGGACCTGAGCCGACAAGGTTTCTCCGATATCGGAGCTCCTTGGATACGTGGCTACCACTCCACGACCGAGTACTACCACATCAACACACCCCATGGCCGCTCATGCATGTTTCCCCCAGGCCGGATCATGACGACGGCAAACTCCCAACACGGCAATTTGGTGAACATGGCCCTGGTCGATGGCTCGACCCAAAGCCTTTCGGCCAACATCGACTTGGTCATCTACCGAGCCCTGAACCCGAAACGGTGGCGAGATTGTAAACCTCTCCGAAATCGCTCCCTAGCCTAGAAGAGAATCTCACAGGACTCAACATGATGAAAAACCACTGCATTGCTTCGCTGGTACTTCTAGCCATCGCCTCCGGATCGACGCTCGCCCAAGAAGCAACCTCGGCGAAAACCAAAACGATCCCGGCGACCCGTTCGGAGCTCAAGGAAGTCCTCGGGCAACTCAAAGATCGAGTCCCCAGATTGCCTGTTCCCGAGACGGTCCCCGGAGCTACCAATCCTGCCAGTTCGAATGTCATCAATGGTCGAGCCCGACGTTTCTACCTACCGGAGTCCTGGCTCCAAGCTGAGCGTTGGGGAAATGAAGCCGAATCTAAGGTGTCCTATGAGCTCAAGACGCAGTGCTTTTGGGTCGTCTCTCGGGGCAACAACTGCCACTACTGCTTAGGGCATCAGGAGCACAAGCTCAAACTGGCCGGCCTGAGCGACGATCAGATCGGCGCATTGGATCGCAACTGGGATTCCTTGGACCCTCGAACTCGAAAAGGGGTTGAACTGGCCAGGAAAATGACGGTCCTGCCATTTGCCCTGAGCGATCGGGACGTGGCTACCTTAAAGTCGGAATACTCCGATGCGGAAATTGTAGAGTTGGTCTACAGCATCGCGAGGTTTAATTCCATGAACCGATGGACCGATTCGATGGGCTTGCCCCAAGACCCCCAAATGCGAGGTGAGAGCGTCGAGTTCGACACACCGACGTCCACCCAATGGAATCAAGGTGAATCGTTGGTCGTAGCAGGATCCGACATCGTTCGCCCCATGGCTTGGACGTGGCAGGAATGCCAAGAGCAATTGCAGCATTCCGCGACGCGAAGAGCTCGAGTTCAGTTGGTATCCCAAGATTCTGCGGCGGAAATTCTCCAGATCCCAGTCGATGAAGTCCATGATTGGCACCGTGCCATAGCCACCCTACCGGCCGCAGGTCCCGAAATGGTCCGAGCTTGGACGGCCATGTTGAGCGATACGGAATTAGCTCCGGAGATCAAAGCCGCGATATGTTGGACCACGGCGCGACACAATCGAGCCCCGAGCTCTCTGGCGATGGCCAAAGCGTTCGCCGATCGACTCAAGCTCACCGAGCAACAGATCCAAGCGTGGGACGCCAGCGATGTAGAGAACTCAATGCCTGGATTGGTCCAAGCCATCGAGTTTGCCAAGAAGCTGACTTGCGATCCGACAAAGATCTCCGATGCGGACATCGCTCGTTTGCGTGAAGTCTTCAGCGATCGACAAACGGCTCATGCCATCTATACCGCTGCGACAGCCAACGCCATGGACCGCTTCACCGAAACACTCGGACTGGCGATTCGCCCATAAAAAACTACACGCGAACGCGAACACAAAGGCTCAAACGGGAAAGCCGGAGGAAGGGAACGCAAAGACGCAAAGTCGCAAAGTCGCAAAGGAAAACAAAAAACAGAAAAACAAAAAAATTAAACGCAATAAAAAACGAACCAAAACAAAGCAACGCAAAGCAAATTTCCTTAGTATTGTTTTCCACCTCCACCCATTTCCCTTTCTCTAACCCCTTCCCCTGTTCTCTAACCCCTTCCCCTGTTTTCTAACCCCTTCCCCTGTTTGATTTCTTCTCTTCCCTTTGCGTCCTTGCGTCTTTGCGTCTTTGCGTTCCCTTCCTCCTGCGTTCCCTGCGTTCCTGTCTTTCTATTGGTAAATGCTTCGATAGCGATAAGGAGATCGCGATGGGGGAAAACGAAACGAGTAAGTTGATAGTCAGTGCGGCGATAGAGGTGCATCGCACGTTGGGTGGTCCGGGTTTGCTTGAATCGGTATACGAGGAGGCATTGGTGTGGGAGTTAAGGCAAGTTGGTTGTCGGGTCGAGCGTCAGGTTCAAACACCGATCCTGTATAAATCGGTCACATTATCGACTCCGCTTCGAATCGATTTGTTGGTCAACTCCTTGGTCATCGTTGAGTGCAAAGCGGTTTCGATTTATCTTGAGTTATTTGAGATCCAGACCCTGACTTACCTGCGTCTACGGAACTTGCGACTCGGGTTGGTGATCAATTTTGGGGATAGGCTCGTCAAAGACGGGATTCACCGCGTGGTCAATGGTCTGTAGAACGCGTATAAGAATAAAACGAGGATCAGAACAAAACGCAAAGGCGCAAAGGCGCAAAGACGCAAGGGAAAAACCAAAACCAGAACACATCCCCTTCCTTCTCGATACCCCTTCCTTCTAAATACCCCTTCCTTCTAAATACCAATCCTTTTTTTTATTTTCTTCTCTTTGCGCCTTTGCGTCTTTGCGCCTTTGCGTTCCCTTCTTCCTGTCTTCCCGTCTTTGCGTTCCTGTCTTTGCGTTCCCATCTGTTGGCAAGTCGTCATGAACTCTACAATTCGGCGATGCGGCGGGTTTCTGTGCCGTCAAGATTTCCAACCAACAGCAGGTCCATGCATCCGTTCGAGAAATACCTTCGAACCAACGACAGTTCTTTAATGTCACTTCTGGTACGGGGTGCTCTTTGGGGAGCTTCGTTCCCTTACCACGCGGCGGTGGTATGCCGCAATCAAGCGTATCAGCGAGGATGGTTCGAGATAGCCAAGGCTGCCGCACCGGTGATTTCGGTGGGAAATCTCACTGCGGGGGGTACAGGAAAAACGCCCGCTTGTGCTTGGATTGCCAAGTGGATGCGGAGACGAGGGATTCGCGTTGCGATCCTATCGCGAGGTTACGGAGCGCTTGCAGACGGGCTCAACGACGAGGCCCGGGAACTCGAGTCGCTGTTGCCGGATGTGCCGCACTTGCAAGCCTCCGACCGCGTCGCGAACGCTTGTCTTGCCGTCGAGGAGCTCGAGATGCAGGTCTTGCTTTTGGACGACGGATTCCAGCACCGGAGACTTGCGCGAGACCTCGATATCGTTCTACTCGACGCGACGAACCCCTTTGGTTGGGGTCATTTGCTTCCCCGAGGATTGCTGCGAGAGCCTCTCAAGGGGTTACGTCGAGCCGACTTGGTCATCGTCACTAGGTGCGACCAAGTCTCCATGCAGGATCTTGCCAATCTCAGGACCAAAGTCCAGAGGGTCAACCCCAAGGCGGCATGGGTTCAGAGCATTCATGCCCCGGTACGATGGAAAAATGCTTCAGGGGAATCCCTTGACCTCGGGGCTTTCGAGGGAAAACCTGCGATGTCTCTGTGCGCGATTGGAAACCCAAGAGCCTTCGTCGATACACTTGTAGACCTACGGATACCGGTTATTGAAAAAGTTAGTTTTCCGGATCATCATCCCTACAGCCCCATGGATGTGCAAGGCATCATCGAACGTGCCAGCCAGTGCAGCGTGCCCCCGCAAGTCATCCTGTGCACCGGCAAGGATCTTGCGAAACTATCGAGCGACCGAATCGGACCGATTCCACTTTGGGCTCTCGAAATTGAACTTCAGGTTGTCTCCGGATCCGAGGTGCTCGAGGAGCATCTCGAAAGACTGTGCGAGTTGATCCGAAACCCGTAGCAAGAAATAAAAAAAGGCTCCCGGACGTGAACGAGTCCCAGGGGGGACGGAGGACTACGAGCTTCCGGGAGCCAAAGGTCATACGAAATAAGCAATGACTTGGTGCGAGAAAAAGGCTGAAGTCAAACAAGGGAAATCCGTTTCCCCTGTTTGCTCCGTGGACCTTCGTTCGTCTAGGATTTTCCGAGCCAGAAACATCCTTGCTTCTGGAGTTCGAAGTCCCTCTTTGAGAGCGACGAGCGAAAGCCTGCCAATTTCTGCGTTTGATTTTCAAAGATCTGATTCTCGGCCTTGCGACCAACGACGAGCCGTAGCTTAAAAAAAATCCGACTCAAGCGTCAACATCGATTTGCAATCCGTTTTGAAAAAATTGCCGACTCTTTGTAAAAAGCTCCATTGCTAGCAAAGCCAGGCGGCGACGAAACGGGCATTCGATTTGTTAAACTAGAGAGCTTGCACCGAACATGCAGGACCGGGTATAAGTTGCTGACGTCGAGACGGTCTTTTTTAGGGAACTTGCGGCGTCCTGAAGCATCATTGGCACAGGTGTTGCAATACAGTACCCACATGGAGACGAATGCCAAAAGGGACTGCCGCGACGAGCAATCGTAACAGCAGCCCCAAGGCAAAAGAGTTCCGGAAAATCGATCGGATCGTTCGATACCGGTGAGGATCTGGGCCGCCAAAGTTCGTACAATGGGTTTAATCGGTAGGAGACCAAATTCGTTGGATTTGTAGAGATGATCATCCGATGCAACCGGACGCTCGCATTTTGAGTCGTCTCTTTGCAAAGTCGCCTTGACCGGTACGGATGGTCTTTCTCTGCGACATGGACTGCGAAGATTCCAAGGGTGTCCTGGTGTGTGACCAGCGGCATCCGCGAGCAGATACGCAGTCCATTCCACGAAGTGTTCACGGGAGAGATAGAGCTATGCAGATTTCGAACAATTTTTCCGTTTCCGGTGCCGATGCACTGCGGTCGGCCTCCAAAGCTTCGGCCCCCAACGAGGGCCAAACGCTCGCCAAAGCAGGGGGAATCCAAGAGCCAGTCGACCTGATCGAACTCTCCCCGGAAGCCCTCTCGGTCGGCGGTGCCCAATCGACAGAGACTTTCCGCACCGAAAAGGTGACTCAAATGCGCGAAGCCATCGCTGCAGGTAAGTACGATACCGACGAGATGCTCGAAAAGGCTTTCGACCGAATGCTCGATCGGTATCTCTAAGCCCGAAGCGATCGGCACTCAAACCATTCGTGAGCTTCTCGGGCCAACCGAGAAGCTCCTTGCGGACCAAAACAAATTTTCTAGCCAAATCTGCGCACCGATCTGCCAGCATCGCTCAGAGATAGGCAGAATTCCAGTTCCGTTCAGTTCAACAGCGGTAACAACGGTGGCTCTGGGGAACGTATCGACTCACCATCGCTGCAAAAACGCGCTTCAGAATACTCCGCAACCTGCTCGGCTGTCTCAAAGTACATCTCGTAAACGGCGTCCTCATCAAACTCGCAGTTTTCCGTCGAGTAACTTCGACAGATCTGGGGACGAGTGTAGTAAATCCCGCACCGATGGTCCGACTGCAAGTGCTTGCACGCTGTATGGACAAGCAAGTACCAGACTTCGTCCTCGACAAAGACACTGGCGCGGTCGTGCAACAAATACCAACGCATGAAGTCAAAGTCCTGATCGGTCGTAGGTTCCTCGATCGGCAAAGCAAAATATCGGCAGCACTTGGCCGTGCAATAATCGCACAAGCTCTCGGACTTGGGCACGTCCTGACGCTTGGGCGTCTTGCCGTCAATGGTCTTTGCAGGGGTCAGGATCGGGTCGATGATGGTCGATGCCATAGGAGTTGTTTCTAGATTTTCGAATCTGCAGACAATAGCGTTCTTGGACCGAATCGAAGATCATGGTCCAAAATCAACCCACAATCAAGTCCCCGGTTTCAATCCAGGCAACTCCTGATATCCAACCTGGACAAATTCCAAGGCGATCTATCCTAACGATTTTACTTATGTTCGATCAATTCGAATCTCTGATCGGGCCCTCGGAGGTCGAACCCTTTGCCCAAGCTCTCCGAGGGCGGCCCGCCAAATCGATCCGACCGAGGGTCGATCGAATTTGCCAAAACCTCCCTTTTGCTACCGCTCAGGTTCCTTGGTTCCCCGGAGGCTTGAAAATCACGGGAGGATTGAAAATCACGGGGGGCGTAAATGCCACCCCCGAGCCGGTTCGGCCAGGCGGATACCTCCAGTACGCTGCGGCCGATTACTACATTCAAGACGCAGCTTCGATGCTCCCTCTGGCAATGCTCAAACTCGATCCCGATGACTGGGTTTGTGATCTGTGCGCTGCCCCTGGCGGAAAAGCCTCGGCGATCGCCGAAAGGCTCGGCACCCATGGATTTCTTCTTGCCAATGAAGTCATCGCTAGCCGCCTGGACGTCCTTCACTATACGCTTGCCCGTACGGGTCGAGCCAACTTCCTCGTCACCAACAGCGATCCTCAAGACCTCGCCGTTAGTCTAGCCGGTCAATTCGATAAGGTCCTCGTCGACGTGCCCTGCAGCGGCCAATCCTTGGTCGCTCGCAAGCAGCAGACGCAAAGCTCTTTTTCGGAAAACCACGTCGAACACTGCGCCGCACGCGCATTTCGGATCCTCCAATGCGCTTTGCAACTGGTCCGACCCGGTGGGCTGCTGGTCTTCTCCACCTGCACCTTCGCGATCCAGGAGAACGAGGCCCAAGTCGCCGCCTTGCTCGAAACCTATCGAGACTCCCTGTCGACCGGTTCCTACCCGGAACTCGAGCCCTGGCGATCCCCACTGCTGGCAGGTTGCTATCGCCTTTGGCCTCATCGCGACGATTGCGCAGGTGGCTTTGCTGCGGCGATCGAATTGTCCGATCCGATCGAACCGACGAACAAAATCGACCGCACTAAGTCCACCCACGGCAAAACGACACCAAGCCGCCAAACCAGTAGGCGGAAGCCCCAGGAGCGAAAACCCAGGGGCCGCAGCAAGCTAGATTCTGCAGAACCGATGCTCGAACTGGGAGAGTTCCATCTGCAAAAACTCGTCGAAAATCACCATTGGCTCGGTTATGAACCGGGTGCCTTTGCCTTCGTCGAACGGTTCGGGCATCGACTCGGCCACGGACTTCAACTAGCTAGGATCGATTCGAAGAGGATCGAACCCTACCATGGCTTATCCATGCTTCTACCGACTCTCTTTACACCCGCACATCGAATCGAACTCGATACCAAGAATGCTAAGGACTACCTGATCGGAAATGCGATCGCTCGCGGTCTAACCGACGAGTCCTCTGCGACCCCATGGTCTGTTGCATGTTGGAATCGCAAGCCACTCGGGTGGCTCAAAGCAGCATCGAACCGATGGAACAATTACCTACCTGCCTGGGCGCGGTTCACAAGTTTTTCAGATGCGCAGGCCAATCAGACCGCTCCTGAGCAAACTAACGCTTGGCCCTCAGACGACGAACCACCCGAATGATCTTTTCGGCACCGGCCAGAACCTGTTCCTCGGAGGTTTCCCACGAGAGACTCAAACGGATGGCACCTTGGACGATCGACTTGCCAAGTCCCATGGCTTGGAGTACGTGCGAAGGCTGGCTCGAACCGCTGGCGCAAGCCGACCCGGTGCCGCAGGCGATACCTTCGCGATCGAGCGCCAACTGCAATAGTTGTCGATCCAATCCTGGAAACGAGAGACTGGTCGTATGGGGCAACCGTGGGACTTGTGAGCCCAGGACAACCGTGTCGGGGATTTCGCTCAAGAGGATCGACTCGAGGAGCTCTCTAGCTTGCGTCATCTTTCTGGAGCGATCAGACTGCTCCTTGACGGCCAATTCCGTAGCGAAGGCCATGGAGCTAGCAAGTGCGGGGCTTTCGGTTCCCGGACGCAACGAAGCCTGTTGAAATCCTCCAAGGAACATCGGTTCGAGTGGAACCGAATGCCGCACAAGCAACGCTCCGACTCCGACCGGTCCATGAAATTTATGGGCCGTGAGGGTCATGAGTTGCACATCGAGCGCTTCGAAATCGACGGGGATTTTCCCAAACGCTTGGACTGCATCGGTATGCACAGGAATACCGACGGGTTTGCTCAATGCGGCCAATTCGCTCACCGGTTGAAGCACACCGGTTTCGTTGTTGGCCAGCATCAACGAGACCAACGCGATCGACTCGCTCCGAGCGATCCAATCGCGAAGAGGTTCAAGATCGATTTGACCGGTCGATGCGCATGGCAAGTAACGAACCTCTCGGCCTTGCTGCTCGAGCCTCTGAGCCGTCGCAAGGATACTTGGGTGCTCGATCGCAGATACGACGATACAACCGCTGCGTTTTGCGGCAAGACCGCAAAGAGCCAGATTGTTCGATTCGGTACCACCGCTTGTAAAGAGCGCCGTATCGCTTTGCATGCCCTTGGTACGGGCTTTGCAGACCTTGAGCAACAAATCGCGTGCATCCTCGACGGCGGTTCGCGCCGAACGTCCGGCCGAGTGCTGGCTCGCGGGGTTGACGAACCTTTGGCTCAGAACCTGAGCAAGATGCTCTGCAACACGCGAATCGATCTGAGTGGTGGCATTATTGTCGAAATAAATCACGGTGGAGTCTACCAGTTTCCAATGGATCTCGATCCTATCGGTGGGCTAGTTCAACTAGGGCGTGCAGGCCCAGTGGGCTTAAGCGAGCCCAGGCCGCCATCGACCGCAAGTGCCTGCCCGGTAATCCAATTGTTCCTAGGATCGATCAAGAAATGAATTGCCCGGGCAATATCGCCAGGTTCGCCAAATCGACCCACCGGGTGCATTCCAAGGGAAACCTCTGCGCTGCGAGGGTTATTCCATACTCGTTGGGTCAATGGCGTTTGGACCAAACCCGGGGCGACGGCATTGACACGAATCCGTTTTGAAGCGTAAGTCATCGCCGCCGATCGTACCAGACCCTCGATCCCAGCTTTGGCTGCAGCAATCGCCTCGTGATTCGACAAGCCGATGTGAGCAGCGGCCGAACTCATCAAGACGATCGATCCTCCTTCGTTCATCCGAGCGACAGCACTGCGCAAAGCACCGGCGGCGGCCGAAAGATTCGCTTGCATCGTCGCGTCCCACTCGGCGCGGCTCGTCAAATGCATGGGCTTAAGCAACACCGACCCGGCCAAACAAACGACGGCATTGAGCCCTTGCATCACTTCGTGCGCTTCTCCCAACGCACGATCGATCTGATCCCAGTCTGCGGCATCAGCAACACAGCTCCCACTACCGTACCCTTGAGCGAGGTTTTGAAGTCTTTCCGCGTCGCGACCAATAAGAAACATCGTAGAGCTGGTCTGCGCTAGCTCCATACACAGAGCTTGGCCAATTCCCCCGTAGGCTCCAATGACTGCGGCTTTGATCGTGCTCATAGTAGAGTTGTCCTTCGTGGATAGGAGGCGTTGCTCGAACACCATTTGGTTCATCGGAAGTCATTAATCTTTAAGTGTAGATACCCGTCAAGTGGCCACTGACTCCGATCCGTCGGAATCAAAAAAAATCGTTTTGTCAGTTGACAACCTACATACAGTGAATCGTCCTCAAAGACGCAGGAACGTTGTGCCGAAGCCCACCGTGGGGTTTCGATCGTCAACGGGTGCCATTTGTCCGCTCCGTTTTGTTCACAGGGATCATATTGATGAAGAAGATTGTTTCGTTTGCTTTGGCAACTTGGATGTCCGTTGCCTCGATGTCCGCTTTCGGTTTCGAAAAGAACATTGTCGACACCGCAGTCGAAGCTGGCAAGTTCAAGACCCTTGCTGCCGCCTTGGGCGCCGCAGGTTTGGTCGACGCGGTCAAGGGCCCAGGCCCATTCACCGTCTTCGCTCCTTCGGACGAAGCTTTTGCAAAGCTTCCCAAGGGAACGGTTGAAACTCTGCTCAAGCCAGAGAACAAGGATAAGCTCAAGGCGATCCTGACCTACCACGTCGTTCCTGGCAAAGTCATGGCTAAGGATGTATTGGGCGTTAAGGGTGCCAAGTCCCTCAACGGTCAACGGATCGACGTCAAAGTCGATGGCGGTAAGGTTATGGTCGACGGCGCTCAAGTTGTCGCCACTGACATCGCCTGCACCAACGGTGTGATCCATGTCATCGATTCGGTGATCCTCCCTTCCGAAGATAACATCCCAACCGTAGCGACCAAAGCTGGTAAATTCAACACCCTTCTAGCTGCTGCCAAAGCCGCTGGTTTGGTCGAAGCTCTCAGTGGCGACAAGCCCTTGACAGTGTTCGCACCTACCGATGACGCATTTGCCAAGCTACCTAAGGACACTGTCGCTTCTTTGCTCAAGCCAGAGAACAAAGATAAGCTTAAGGCCATCTTGCTGTTCCACGTCGTCGAAGGACGCGTTTACTCCGAAGACGCTTTGGCAGCCAAGACCGCAGCGACTCTCCAAGGATCCAAAGTCGAAATCACCGTCAAGGACGGAGCAGCCTACGTCAACGGTGCCAAGATCTTGGCAACCGATGTCGACGCCTCCAACGGTGTGATCCATATCATCGACTCGGTCATTCTTCCACCGGCCAAGTAATCGACTCTCAGCGACCCGTCGCTCAGAATCCTTGAAACGACCGCAATTCGTCAGCGAATTGCGACTGAACTCCAAAAAAGCCGAGTAGCGCACCCTTGCGAGACTCGGCTTTTTTTCATTGGCGACCCATTCGCCGGCTAACCAACACCCCGACGGTTTCCCCCTCGCCTTCGCTCCTGGATTCGCAGAATTCGGTAGAATAGAACCGATGTTCCGAATCCCAGTAGGAATAGCCAATGTTGCAAACCAATCAGGCGATGAATTCGATGATCACTTCGAACCGGTGTCATGAACAAAATTTCCTTCGTATCTGCCTTTGCTTGGCCATCGTATTCGTAGCCGAACAATTAGGGTTGTCCCAAGGTTTTCAAAACCGTTTCTCGATGCCCGAAGGGCTCCTGATGACCGCACCTCGCGAAGTGGAGGTCCTGCTGAGCGATGCGCAAGAAGCGATCGAGGCAAAGCAATGGGCCGAGGCGAGCGTCACACTCGGGCAACTTCTAGGAATCGAAGAATCCGCTGGCGATGGTCCGCTGGGCGAAGACTACTTTCTTTCGCCAACGGCGAGGACCAAAGACGGGGCACAAACGGTTTTAGGGCAAGCTAAAAAGATGCTCGAGAATCTTCCCGAGGAAGCCAAACAAGCCGTCGAGTTAAGGTATGGAGTCAAAGCCCAGCAACGGCTCGATCAAGCCATCGATCAAAACGACATTGGACTTTTGCACGAGCTATCGAGCCGCTATGGATTCACCGACGCAGGGCGCGACGCATCCTTGCTCCTAGCCGAACATCTGCTGACGATCGGCAACACCGTCGATGCGACTAACACCTTGGAACGACTCTTGCGCGATCGCTCTGCACGAGACCGATTCGGTGCAGGCCTAGGCGTATTGGCCGTTGCATCCAAGCTAACTTCCAGCACGACGACCCAAGCCGGAAAACTGCTGGTCGAAGTCCGCGAGTACTTTCCGAGCGTGTCCTTGGACTGGGCCGGATCCAAGATCGGATGGAACGACAAAACCACCAGCGAATCGATCCTCCAGAGTCTATCGAAAGAAGATTTCAAGAAAATCGCTTTGCGCACAAGTCATCCTCGTTTCGAAGGAGGAGGCCTAGATCGAAACGCCAACACCGATGCGGGCCAGCCGATTCCTATCCTGCGATGGAGTGTCGACTTGCATGAATCTGCCCAGCACAAGGAGAATCTCGAGCGAACGCTGCGCAAGCAGTTGGCCGAAAGGCGTGCACATCTGGTACCAACTCGTTGGCCGATCAGCTCCGGGGACTTGATATTCCTGCCAACCTACGATCAGCGCATCCTTGCGATCGATGCGAGATCCGGCAAGATCCGCTGGCCGATCGTCTTTAGCGGTTCGCCTTTGGGGTATTCGATCGACCGAGGATCGAATCGAGATAGCTATGCCTTGGGCCTACCGGCACCAGACTATTTGGTCCGGAGGGTTTGGGGGGACTTTGCGACCAGCCAAATCTCGACCGATGGAAAACGAATCTTCGGCTTAAGCGGATCGTCAGCAGCCGAGGTCGGTGAGAGCTTCGCCGTAGGACCCAATGCGAGGTTGAATCGCAACCCGATGATTCGAACCTACAACGTCCTGCAAGCCTGGAGCATCGCCGAGGAAGGAAAGCTGCTTTGGGAATGCGGCGGGGTCAATCGCTCCAGTGCACCTGACCTTAAAGGAGCACTTTTTTTGGGAGCTCCGATACCCGTTCGGTCCGAGCTTTTGGTTCTTGCGGAACTCAACGGAGAAGTTTTCCTAGTCTCCCTTGAACCAGGCACCGGATCGATGAACTGGAGACAATCCTTGGTCGCCAACCAAGGCACTACCATCGCGTTGGATCCCCAGCGGAAAGCTTTTGGGCTAAGTCCCAGTCTGGAGGGTTCGCTGGTGATTTGTCCGACCCTTTCAGGTTTCCTGGTCGCCTACGATCTGAACCGACGCGAGTTGGCCTGGAGCAAGAGCTACCCCATGAACCCGTCGTTGATGCCCGGAGCGGCTTTCAATATTGTGGGCGGAATGGACCTTAGGGAAACCGACCCGATGCTCTCTCGCTCCTTGGATACGGCAGTGGTAGTGCACGATGGAGTCAGCGTCTTTGCCCCCTCAAACGGAACGGCGATCTACGGAATTTCCAATGCCGATGGGGCCGAATTATGGCAAATCGGCCATGATGAAGGATCGATGTTCCGGTATGTCGCAGGGATTTGGAACCAGCTTGCTGTGTTGGTTTATGCCCAAGAGATCGTCGGAGTGGATTTGCGGACCGGACAACCGGCTTGGGCGCCGATACCCATTCCCAACGGAGCCCACGTTGTCGGCAAGAGCGTCCGATCCGATTCCAACCTGATCGTTCCTTTATCGAACCAGCAGCTCATCGAGATCGATTTGTTGCAAGGCTCGGTGCTTTCCGAAACACGTTGCGAGAAGGCGTTAGGGAATCTCGCGGTGGTCGACAATAGGCTCCTGAGTGCCAGTCCATTCGAATTGACCAGCTATTCGATCCGGGATCGCTTTCAAGCCGATCTGATCGAAGAATTAAAGAACGCCCCAGGCACCGCTTCGGTGCTCCAAAAAGAGGGCGAACTGGCGCTTGCATCGGGCGAAATCGACCAGGCGATGGCCAAGCTCGAAGAGGCCATCGCCTTATCCCCCCAAGATTTCGACATTCGCCGATCGTTCATCAAAGCATTGACCATGGCGCTGAGAACCGACTTTGATCGCTACATCGAAAAGGTTCGAAGTTACGAATCATTTGCCAGCGATTTGGATCTACCCACCTATTTGAGAGTCATGATCCATGGCCTCGAAAAACGCCAACGCTGGAGCGAGGCCTTTGAAAAATTGCTCGAACTTTCCGATACCCGACTCTCTCGACGGATCGATCAGATGATGGATGGCAACAGCATCGATGCAAGCGCCCGATGGACCATTCACGAAGACGCATGGATCTCGGCCCATTTGGCCAGGATCGCTCGACGTTTGTCAGACTCTGACTGGGAGACACTGCGAGTCTCGATCGAAAAGCGACTCGAAGTCGACCCAAAACAGGACCCTTCGATGGTACGTTTGCGTTTGCAGCATTTCGACGGATTGCCCTATACCCAAACAGCTCGATTGAACTACGCAAATTCCTTGGGGATTCGGAGCATGGTCGATGCAGAATACCTCCTGACCTCATCGAATCCGTCTGGGCCCACCGTTGACGAAACCGAGCAAGCGATTCGCAAGGCCAAAGCAAGGCTCTACCTCAAGAGCGAACGCCCTATGAAATCCTGGCTAGAACTCGGCAAAGACGATGAGGCATTTCTGACGTTGGCCAAAGACCTAAGTGGCAAAAACGGACCGGGAATCCTCAGATACAACTCACCGAATGCGATGCTCATTCGCTTCAAGGAACGCGAACTGGCCGATCTGCAAAAACATATCTGGCCCCAAGGTAAAGTCCAAGTCACCTCGAGCTTTGCCGAAGCCAACGCTGTTGGCCAATTCCAATCGACCCACGAAGGCTCGAACTTATGCCAGATCGGAAGCATCATCGGAGACTCCTTCCTGGGCTGGCAAGCCTACTTCAACAATGGACTGCTTCATTTGGTCCAACCTCAAACCGGCGAAGAAGTCCAGTACCTGCTCGATGTCGCAAGACTCGACAGGACCGTCACTCCCCGGATCCATGCGATCAACAGCATCCTGATCATCGAACTCAAAGACCAGGTCGTCGCACTGGATTTATTCCATGCAAACCTAAGTCAACAAGACGGTCAGCTTTGGAATGCCAACTTTGGAAAAGAAAATCTCGACCCAGAAATCCAAGGACCTGGACGAGGGAGATCCAACACCATCGAACGCAATGCCTGGGGGTTACCGATCCCCAAAAAAGGATTCCGGGTTGTCGACGTCTCTCGCTGGGGGGTCATCGTTCAATCCGAGAATGAAATCATCAGCTTTCATCCCCTCCTGGGAACCAAGCAATGGAGCTTGCAAGGCTTCCGAACCGCGTCGTTATTGAGCAAAGGTGGATTCCTCTACTCTTTTGAAACGGGGGCCAAAACGATCCAGAAAATCGACCCCAGCGATGGATCCATCGTCGAGGAAATCGCCACCGAACAAGAAGGCTGGACGCCACTGACCGTTGTAGCGGATCGATGGTTGTTTCAACCCGTGCGGCAAGCCAACGCGGATCAAACCAGCCGCATGAAACTACGTCTCGTCGAACCCTCTACCGGTGAAAATGTCCTTCAAGCCGACCACACACTCGATACGCGTTTGGCAATCGCAGGGGACCTCGGAGTCGTAGCCCTTCGAAACGACGGAAACATGCTTTACTGGAACGCAAGGAAAGGGACCGAAAGCAAGTCCCAGGTCGACGTAGAAGGCAAATTCAGCAGCATTACGGCACAGGTCTTTGGCGATATCGCCTTGGTCCTACCCCATGCCGGGGCGATGGAACTGGACAATGTTCAAGTCTTCCCCCAACTGCGAAGCGATCCTACAGTCGCGGCTTGCGCAGGACGCTTATTCGCGATCCAAATCGAGGATGGATCTCTTGCCCTGTTCCCGCTGAGCCAAAGTCGACAATCCCCCGCTGCGGTCTTTCTGCGCCGACTGACCCTCAAGAACGTTCGTGGCATGGCTTTGGATTTCACAAGCATCGCTCTGATCGATGTGCGCACTGGAAAATTGCTCTACCAGAAGCATGACCTACCAGCGATCCGAGGGGATTCCTTCCGGCAGTTGCTCCTGCCCACTCAAAATCAAATGTCGATCAAACTCTACGGAAACCTTTTCCAAATCGTCTGGACCGATGAGCCTATGGAGCGATCCGACCCGGACCCAGCCAATGGCGAACTGGCAATCGGCGAACTCGACTTGGATTCCTTCCAAGCTTCGGCCGAGGAACTGGCCGACAAAATCAAAAACGCGCCGCTCATCCCGGGCAACCTACCTCGAGAAAACGGGAATTTGGATCCTCAGATCCCTCGATGAGAATCACCTCGATACCTCGATACTATCGGAATCTAAAGCGATGGCGGGAGATCATCTTGATCCTGCGTCGCTACGGGCTTGCCGATTGGCTCAGCCGCCTGAGGCTGGACTTCGTTCGAGATTGGATCAAGGACGATCAGGGGGTCCCATTGTCGAGCTACTCCCGCGAGGCGCGCGTTCGCATGGCACTGACAGATCTAGGGCCCACGTTCATCAAACTCGGACAGGTCTTGTCCTTGCGTCCCGACCTTGTCGGCAGCGCCCAAGCGGCCGAGTTGCAGATGCTCCAAGCCAATGTCCCCGCGGATCCTCCTGAGATCGTCAAGACGACCATCGAGTCGGAACTTAAAGATTCTCTCAATCAACTCTTCGCGTCCTTCGAACCGGTGGCCATGGCCTCTGCCTCGATCGGACAGGCCCACCGCGCTAGGCTCAGCGACGGCACCGAAGTGGTAGTGAAAGTCCAGCACGAGAATATCCGAGCCAAAATCCATGAGGATCTCGAAGTCCTCGCTGGCTTAGCGAGCCTAGCAGACCGAATCCCCGAGTTCGCCGTTTGGCGACCGCGTGAAATCGTCAGCCAACTTTCCCGCTCCTTGAAACGCGAGCTGAGCTTCACTCAGGAACAAGCCAATTTGACCATGCTCCGCGAAGCGCTCGAAGGCAAGCCGGGTATCAAAATTCCCGAGGCGTTTGCAAGCCATTCGAGCGCTCGGGTTCTGACCATGAGTCTGCTTACCGGAGAGTCGATCCATGCGGCGAGCGACCCGGTGAAATTCTCTGACGCCGACCGCGAGCAGATCGCCCGCAGGATCGCTGATCTGTACGTCGAAATGATCTTCGTCAAAGGACTCTATCATGCCGACCCACATCCTGGAAATATACTCATCGAATCCGATGGTACCCTGGGACTTCTGGACTTTGGGATGGTCGGTCGAATCGACGATACGCTCCGCGACCAAATCGAAGAAATGCTCTGGGCATTATCCCTCAAGGACTCTGGGCTTCTTGCTGCCGTCGTCAAGAGAGTAGGCAAGGTGCCGCAGAACGTCGATGATGCCATTCTCTCGAACGATATCACCGACCTGATTGCCACCTATGGAAATCAACCGATCGAACGAATCGATTTGGCCAGCGCCCTCAACGATGCGACCGATATCCTACATAGGCATCGCATCGTCTTGCCAAGCCAAATGGGGATGCTGATCAAAACCCTAGTCACCCTGCAGGGAACGATCGGCCAAACGAGCCCAAAATTCAGTTTGCTCGAAGCCATCGAGCCGATGTTCAAACGCTTGTGGAGAAATAGGCTCTCCCCTTGGCGACAAGCCCGCCGGATGCGGCGCCTCTACGTCGAGGTCGAAAGCCTCGTCGAGAAACTCCCGCACCAAATCAGCTCGGTCATGGATCTGGTGCAAAGCGGAAAACTCGACGTGCACCTTTCGCACCGTGGACTGAGCCCATCGATCAACCGATTGGTATTGGGTCTGCTGACAAGCTCCCTGCTGCTCGGTTCGTCGGTTCTACTGGCTTATAAGGTCCCACCGTTGATCTTCATGAACCAAGGCCCCTTGGGGTTGAAAGACATCTCCCTGATCGGCCTCGGTGGTTTTATCCTAAGCATGATCGTGACCATACGAATCCTCTTTGCCATCAACCGCTCAGGGCACCTGGATCCTCACGGCGAGACCGACGACCAGGAGCCTTGGACCTAACCGAGCTCCTCGTCGGAATCCCCTTCGAGATTCCCGTCGAGATCCAACTCAAACTTCGTCGAGTCGTACGAGCAGGACTCAGGAATGTCCTGGGAATCGTCGGAGGTAAACGCCGGAGCGTCGAGGATCTGAAGGTAACTCTCGTAGCGCCTTGGGTCGAGCCGTCCATCGGCGACGGCATCCTTGACCGCGCAGGGCTCCTCGTGGTTGTGAGAACAATTCGGATAGCGGCAGTGGGAAGCAAACGGCCGCATATCGCGAAACAGTCCGGTAAGTTCCGCCGGTACGATATCCCAAAGTTGAAATTGCCTTACGCCAGGCGTGTCGATGATCGAAGTCGTCTGATCGATTCGAAACCACGCTGCAGTCGTTGTGGTGTGCTTGCCTTTTTGATTATCCAGACTCACGGCTTGGACGCGTTGAGCAAGCCCAGGGATCAGGTCGTTGAGGATACTCGACTTTCCGACGCCGCTTTGACCGATCACGGCGGTGCATTTGCCCTGAGCCCATGATCTCAGAAGATTCATTCCCCAGCCTCGCATGGCGCTGACCATCAAGGCCTTGTAGCCCATCTGCGAGTAGCTTCCGATAAGCGGCTGGAGTCGCTGGGGATCGATCAGGTCGCATTTATTGATGCATACTGCTGCCTCGATCTGATTCTGCTCGGCGGTCGCTAGGATCCGATCGATCAAATTCGGTTTGATTCCCGGTTCTGCCGCGCTCGTTACGACGAGGATCTGGTCGATATTCGAGGCGATGACATGCCTGCGATTTTTGCTCGTACGGCACAGTTCGGAAATCCTTGGCTCGATGCGAACAATCCATCCCTGGTTGCCCGATTGGGGTTCGATACGTACCCGGTCCCCGGTGACCACGACGTGCCGTTGGGTCGTCGAGAGATTCTTCAACACCCTTCGGACCGCGCATCGAAGAATCGTTCCATCATCGAGCTCGACAATCGATTCGAGTCCATGGACCCGAATCACGCGGCCTTCTATCGTCGTGTCCGAGGCATCGATCTGGATGGTGTGGTACGAGTCGCGGTGCTCGGACTCGACCAAATTTCCCTTGACGGTACGGTGACGCGTCAAATCCCCTTTGCCGGTGATCCTCTGGGAATTTTGTGTGTCGATTTCGTCCTTGGAGTCGGCGTATTTTTCCGTCAGACCTCGCTCACGCCGCTGCCCCTGATGCCCTTTGCGAAATTCGATTCGGGTTTTATTTGACTTTTTCTTGGGCATTCGAATTCCGGTGTTTTAGTATCCCTGTGCTTAGCCCACCGAAGCGGTCGAATCGCTCAGATCGGTTTCCGAGGATCCGTCGGATGTCGAATGAACACTCGGTCCGAGAATCGCCTCGATCTGCTTCTCGTCGAGCTCTTCCTCTTCGATCAGAGCATCCTTGAGTCGCTCGAGCGCATGGCGGTGTTTTTCAAGCAGCTCAAGAGCCGATCGGTCGGCCAACCGCAGATTCTCTCCGAGTTCGGTGTCGATGATTTCTTGAGTTCTTTCGCTAAACTGCCGTTGTTGGTGCATCTCGCGTCCCAAAAACGGATCGCTATCGGAAAGCTTGTAGGATACCGGGCCGAGTTTTCTGCTCATGCCCCAGTGGGCGATCATGCGACGCGACAGGGAGGTGGCCCGTTCGAGATCGTTCTCCGCACCGACACTCGTTTCGTTGTAGATGATCTGTTCGGCGGCACGCCCTGCAAGGAGCACGACGAGTTGATCTCGAAGCTCCCGCTCCGACATGTTCATGCGGTCTTCGGAGGGGAGGATTTGGGTGCTACCTAGGGATTGTCCTCGGGGGATAACCGTGACTTTATGGACTCGCTGCGCACCTGCTAAAAACCAAGCGGCGATGGTATGACCGGCTTCGTGGTAAGCCGTCTTGGCCTTCTCCGATGGGGCCATAACCTCTTCGCGTTTGGCCCCCATGAGGACCTTGTCGCGAGCATATTCAAAATCCTCCATGAACACCCGTTTCTTGTCGTTCCTTGCCGCCCACAAGGCCGCTTCGTTGACGATGTTTCGCAGGTCCGCACCCGTCATGCCGATCGTCGCCTCGGCGACGCGTTTGAGATCGACGTCCGCATCGAGTGGAACGTCGCGCACGTGAACCTTGAGGATCTCTTGACGGCCTTTGAGCGTTGGGCGTCCGACGGTGATGTGTCGGTCGAAGCGACCGGGGCGAAGGAGTGCAGGATCCAAAACATCAGGTCGGTTCGTCGAGGCCACGACAATGACCGACTCGGTTGGGGAAAAACCATCCATCTCGCTCAAGATCTGGTTGAGCGTCTGCTCGCGCTCGTCGTGCCCCCCACCCAGGCCTGCCCCGCGCTGACGTCCGACCGCGTCGATCTCATCGATGAAAATGATGCCCGGAGAATTCTGTTTGGCCGTAGCGAACAGATCCCGAACACGCGACGCCCCGACGCCGACGAACATCTGGATAAACTCGCTGCCGTTGACCGAGTAGAACGCCACTCCAGCTTCTCCGGCGATGGCTCGTGCAAGCAAGGTTTTTCCCGTTCCTGGTGGACCGTTGAGCAAGACTCCCTTGGGAACTCGCCCACCGAGCTTCTGGAACTTCTCAGGGGACTTGAGAAAATCGACGATCTCCTTGAGGTCGGCCTTGACCCCGTCAAGACCCGCGACGTCATCGAACGTGATGGCTTGGTCGGTCGCTTCAAAACGCTTGGCGGTCGATCGGGTGAAGTTGCTCAGGAAATTCCCACCCATCATGTTGTCTTTGGATCGCTTCATGAACAGGTAGATCCCCAAGCCGAGCAAGCCCAAGGAAGCCAGCGAAAGGAGCAAATACAACGGGCTCGAATCGGAACTGGGCACTACGTCATAGACCAACCCGGGCTTCTCGCTGGCCGAATTCGATTCTGCTGATGGCTTCGAATCTCGGATTGCTTCTAGGCGTTCAAAAAGCGCCCGGCGGACTTCCCCCTCGTTGGGCAAAGACACCCGGAAATTTGGCTTTAAACGCTCGATACTCCCACTGGTTCCTTTCTTAGGGGACACCGGATTGCCCTGAAAGTCAAAGCTCAGGGGTTGCTCGGGTGGCGCGATAAAAGTCCCCTCGGCGGCCGTCGGGTAGATCGTCAGCCTCTGGACATTCTGTCGATCGAGTTGTTCGAGAAAAAAGCTGTAGTCGATGCGGGAAAACTCGCCCGAACCAGGCATAAATAGCAAAAGTAAACAGAGAGACAACAGCAGTGCGAACCACCAAAAGTTGCTGCCGTTTTTCCTGGCCTGGGTCACTGTGGGAGGGGTCTGACCGTCGGGTTTCGATGGGTTCATGAGGCTGCGGCAAAGGTGGAATCAGAACGAGAGATTTCGCCCCGTATTGTAGCAACACTCCCTGAAAAATGGACCGTTTTAGAAGTTTTTAAAAACCCTAGATCTGATAATTCACCTCGATCAATGTGTCGTCGACGGTGCCATTGCGTATGCGGACCTTGGGTTTTTCCAAAACAACCGTTGTATGGGGGGTCACACTCGAGGTGACCCACACGCTCGAACCGATGATGCTGTGGTGGCCAACAGTCGTATTGCCCCCGAGGATCGTCGCATTGGCATAGATCACCACATGGTCCTCGATCGTCGGATGTCGCTTCGTACCCCGTACCAACTCGCCATTCGCGTCGGTCGCAAAACTCAGAGCCCCAAGCGTCACGCCTTGATAAATCTTCACATGATCACCGATCTGGCAGGTCTCACCGATGACCACTCCCGTGCCGTGATCGATAAAGAAATACTCACCAATCGAAGCCCCAGGATGAATGTCGATCCCCGTCTGCTTGTGCGCCCACTCACTCATCATTCTCGGAATAAAAGGGACCTTCAAACCGACCAACTCATGAGCGATCCGGTAGATTGTCACGGCCTCGAGACCAGGGAAGCAAAAAACAATTTCGTCCCGATTTTTTACGCTCGGATCCCCTGCAAATGCCGCCTCCACATCCTTGGATAACGCTTGGCGAATCGCCGGTACACGCTCGAGCAACCGCATCGCAATCGTTTCGCCTCGAGCCTCATAGTCGACCATTTCGCGACACCCTTCGGTGGGCTCTTGATTGACCCGATCTGCATGGATCAAAGCTCGCGTGATCTGCTTGGAAAGTTTCGCTAAAAGCGAATCGACCAAATCGCCGACGTAATAAGCAACATTCGAGGCGTGCAAGCCCTCACGGTTTCGGAAGCCCGGATAAAAAAGATCCTTGAAATCCTCAAGGATCCCAATCACCACATCGTACTTCGGTAGCGGACAATGCCCCAGATGGTGAATCCGATCCGACTGCGCATAACTGGCAACAATCGACTCGGTCAATCGAGGAAGGAACTCTCGGCGTTGATCGTCATTGGTCATGAAGGGTCGCTCAATTGCAGTGTTTTCAAGTTCTTTTGGACAAGCTCGCATCGCCCGAAGGTCCCATCGCCAAAAGATCCTATCGCGCAGGTCTTGCCCCGCTTGGACAAACCCACGAATTCCCAAGAATCATTCATTCCCATGAGTCTATCGGCCGACGGGCCCCGATAGATCGACCTATTTTAAACGCTCCGAACCGGCTCGTGCGACGCGTTTTGGACCAACCACCCTGGACTCCGCGGGAATGCTAGCACTGCATCTGGAGCTAGCAATTACACTCATCGCAAAATCTAGTGGAAAACTTGCTTCGTGTCTCAGGATTCCCTACCTTACCGCCTCTCGCAAGTCACCCGGGGCCGAACGGATTCGGCTCACCAACGGACTTTCTCGTCACTTGCGAGCCTTGTCGCAAACAAAACTCGAAGGATACACACATGGCACGCAAACCCCTGATCGGAATGAACTGTGATTACCGCGGATCCCACCAAGGAACCCCTGCTTACGCTTTTCTTGCTGCCGGGTACTTCGACGCGATCACCAAGGCAGGCGGGATTCCTGTGGTCGTCCCTCCGACGGAGGATCTCAGTAGCATCGGCGAAATCCTCGACTCCCTCGACGGATTTGTTCTCGTCGGCGGTGGGGACCTCGATCCCCGCAAAGACGGTTTCATGCTCCACAGCTCGGTCCGCCCCATGGAAGCTCGACGAGAAGACTTCGACCGACAACTGGCTCGGGAAATCTCCCAACGTCGCTTGTCGTTGATGGCCATCGGAGCCGGACTCCAACTCATCAACGTCATCGAAGGCGGAAATCTCTTCTACCATATCCCTATCGACCTTCCAAACGCACTGCCTCACCTCGATCCCCAAGACCCCAGCCACCGACACTCCCTGGTCGTCGAACCGAAGTCCATTCTCGGCCGCGTCTATGGAGAAGGTGAAATCCGCGTCAACAGCCGACACCACATGGCCATCGATCGACTCGCCGATGCTTTCAAAGTCACCGCCCGTTGCCAAGATGGAGTCATCGAAGGCATTGAAAGCCGCCTCGACGACTGGTTCGTCGTCGGTTGCCAATTCCATCCAGAATCGACCGCTGCAAGCGCCCTGGATGCCCAAATCTTCGAGGAATTCATCTCCGGAATCCAATCCCTGGCCGCCGCTCCGCAAACCCTCGAACTCGTAGCCGCCTAAGACCTGCCTCAGGCCCCCAAGCACACCCGATGGGCTCGGATGCCAATCGGATCCGAACTATCCATCCAGCAAAGAAGAACATGGCACGGACGCCGATTCTCTGTTGGATGGATAGTTTTTATGGTTTAAGCGATCGCAAGGAGCTTTTCCAAACCAAGCCTTGCACAGTAATCCCCAAAGGACTCCTTGCCCTCTCGCTGGGATTTAAATGACTCGAACAACGGCAACAAGGTCTCGGTGATGCTCTCGAGCGGAACAAGATCCTTGTAGATAAACGCTAATCGAGTTCCCAAACGAGTTCCACCGACATACAGCGTGTACTTGCCCTTGGCCTTTCCGACCAAGCCGATGTCGGCATTGTATGGCCTTGCACATCCGTTGGGACATCCGGTCATCCGAACCGTGAAAAGCTCCTTATCCAAACCGAGCTCCAAGAGCTTTTTCTCCATCACATCGATCACACCGGGCAAGGCTCGCTCGCTCTCGGTGATCGCAAGACCGCAAGTCGGCATCGCCACACAAGCGATCGACCAACGCCTCACGTTGGAAATCTCCTCGGTCAGCGGTAGACCACGACGCTTGATGATACTCTCGAGCTTGGGCTTATCCTTGGGATCAAGATTGCAAAACAAGATGCTCTGATGAGCGGTCAATCGGATTTCGGGTTGGAATTCCTCACAGATCTCCCGCAAGGCTTTCTTCCAGACTCGGTTCTGATCGTCGTAGAGTCGTCCGTTCTCGACGTTGAAGCCGTAGAAACAGCGTCCGTCCCCTTGGTCGTCCCATCCCATGTGATCGCGATGCTCGATGACATCATCGGCCGTACAATCCTTGAGCTTGCTGCCGTAAACCTCTTCGACTTGATGGCGCATCCAATCGATCCCGCGGTCATGCACGAGGTACTTCAGGCGTGCCCTTTTTCGATCGTCGCGGTACCCATGATCTCGCTGGACCTTGACGACCGCTTCGGCAACCCCAACGGCTTGTTCCGGAGTGACAAATGCCATCCGTGTTGCCAATCGGGGAAAGGTCTTTTTGGCGCTCGGAGTGACCCCCAACCCACCTCCGACGACCACGTTATAACCGATGACCTGACCGTCGCGAACCACCGCGATGAATCCCAAGCAGTTGGTGTACACGTCGGTGCAATTGTCGTCGGCAAGCGCGATCGCGGTTTTGAATTTCCTGGGCAGATAGGTCTTTCCATAGATCGGCTCGACGATCTGATCGCTTCCCCCTTGAAGCGTCTCCTCGCCACTTGCCAGATCCTTGAGCCAGAGTTCGTAATACGACTTGGTCTGTGGAGACAAATGGTCCGAGAGGTCCTGAGCTAATTTCTGTACCGCCGGTCGGAGGTTGTCTGCATAAGGAGCCGGGCAAGCCATCGTATTGCGATTGACGTCACCGCATGCGGCTAGGGTCGTGAGCATGCAATTGTTGATCTTTTGCATGCACTCCCGAAGGTCTTGTTTCAAAATCCCATGCAGTTGCAAGCCTTGGCGGGTCGTGATTTTTAGGGTCGTATTTCCAATCGTATCGCATAGATCCAAATGCGCCAGGAGTTGCTCCGCATTCATGATTCCCGCAGGTATCCGCGAGCGAACCATGAAGCTGTACTCTTTCTCCGACTTGCCGGAATCCCCGCCCGACTTGCGCTGCTCGCGATCGTCCTGCTGATAGGTCCCATGGAACTTCAGCAGTTGAAGATCCTCTTTTCCGAAGTGGGTCGAGTCGGCCAAGAGCTCCGTGCGAATCGAGCCTCGAAGGTACCGGCTGGTCTCCTTGATCAACTCGACGGCGCTGAGCTTCGGTTCGTTGTGCGTTTGGCTGGCTGCTGAATCGCTGGTGTCTTCCGACATGTTTGGCCCGGGTTCTTGGAATGCTTGGTGTAAAGTCCACAAAGGTCGCAAAATTCTAACCCATCGCTGGGATGGGAATCTAGCTCAAAGGCCCCTTCGCGGCACCTTGGACTCAGACTATAACTGCAAGAATCGTAGCATAACAATAAAAATCGATTTGAAATCCGCCCATCGATCGACTCACGCGATGGGCCTTGCCCCCATGAGCCTCTGATGACCGCTCGTATCCTCGATGGTAAAGGAATCGCTAATTCCATCCGTGATGAAATCGCAGCGCGCGTTTCTGCCTTTCAAGAAAGATTTTCCACAGCACCAAAATTAGTAGCCGTTTTGGTGGGAGACGATCCGGCCAGCCAAGTCTACGTGCGGAACAAAGAGATCGCTTGCCAAAAAGCAGGAATCCAAAGCGATATCCATCGACTCTCGGGAGCGACGACCACCGAGGAACTCCTTTCGGTCCTCGACGCACTAAATTCCGATCCGAATGTGCACGGGATCCTGGTCCAGTTGCCCCTACCTGATCCCATCGACACGAGGTTGGTGCTCGATCGAATCGATCCCAAGAAAGATGTGGACGCTTTTTCACCGGAAAATGTGGGCCTGATGCTCCAGGGCCGACCGCGTTTTTTACCCTGCACCCCCCACGGAGTCATGCAACTCCTAGATCGCTGCGGAATCGTCGTGCAGGGCAAGCAGGTCGTCGTCGTAGGACGAAGCGACATTGTGGGTAAGCCTCTAGTGAGCCTGTGCATGCAGAAAAGTGGACCAAGGGGTCCGAGCAACGCCAACGCGACGGTCACATGCTGCCACAGTCAAACGCCTGACCTCGGGGAAATCACTCGCAGGGCCGACATCCTGCTCGTGGCGATCGGTAAGCCAAACTGGATCAACGCCTCGATGGTCAAACCCGGTGCCGTGGTCATCGACATCGGAATCAACCGCGTCGCTGACCGGCTCGTCGGTGATGTCGACTTCGATTCGGTATCTCAAGTCGCATCTGCCATCACTCCTGTACCGGGCGGCGTTGGCCCGTTGACAATTGCAATGCTTCTAGAAAACACGCTCAGAGCTGCCGAAGAACAACTCTCGAGCTGACTGCTTTTTGACAATGACCTTAGCAAGCCTTGATCTGCTCGATGATAATCAGCAGATGCTTGGCTCTCATAATCGAACCTGCGGTCTTGACAAACGCTACACCTGCTTCGAGCTCTGGCAAGCTGATGCTCGATCCTGGGCTCGTCAACCCTGTGCCGCTCGGAGAGGTTTTCTTCGGGGCAACAGGGGCTGGAGTCTCGCTCCGCCTGGTGCTCTCGCCGGTCGATTTTCCTTGCCGTTTCGCAATACTTTTCACATTGGCAACATCGGCTGCGGTAATGCTGAATTGCTGAAGTGCCTCGACGACATCGCGATTTCGCGCCTCGGGATTGTTCTCCATGAACAGACGTATTCTCTGTGCCTTGCTGAGCTCTTTCGACATACTTAATGGGTCCTTGATAGAATAATTGACTTCTTCGACGACACTTTGGGCCGAGCTCATTTTCTGCTCTGCCTCGCGAACCAGAACTTCCGGTACGCTCTCGACTAGGTCGTCTAAAGTGATAAAACGATCGGTATCGATCATGAATTCGGCCTCCTAATAAGTCTCGCCTCTCGTTCGATAACACCCACCTCAACGATTCGGCAAATCAATAGCGGAAAACACAACAAGTGACTCATCACGAATATCCGTCTGGATCACTCGGCTTTCAATGACGGGGAATCAGCCGCGCAGTAGCTTTGCGTCGGAGTGACTAGTCGCCATAACGACGAGCAAACACGCTTCGATCTGAAACCGATTTGCACCGACGTTTTCCAGGATGGCAACTGGATGATATGCGATAATCATAGATCTGAGTTGGAGATGGTCAAGTCGAAAAAAAGCTTATGCTAGCGATCTGAAACCAAAGTAAATCTACCGCTTAAAAACCGATTGGATCCCATCGAAAAGCGATTTCTGATACAATGGTCTCGATAGCGAAAAAGGGGTTATGCCTCCACCTCGCGACCACGAAAAATCGGGACCTGAACACTCCGATCGACGAAGAGTCCTTGTGACAATTCCCCCTGAGTGTTTTTACTTCAGACTCCCCCATGAGACCACTTTGCTTGAATTAGGACTCCGATGAGCAATCCAAACGACGACGCAACCCCTCCGACGAGCGAACTAGGTTTGGAGTCGGATCGCGGCGATTACAACGCAGAAGACCTCAAGTTCCTCAACGACCTCGAGCATGTTCGGGCCCGGCCCGGGATGTACATCGGCGATACGACCCTCAAAGGACTCCACCACTTGGTCTACGAGGTCGTCGACAACTCGATCGATGAGGCCATGGCCGACTTCGCCAAAACCGTTTCGGTCTCCATCAATGCCGATGGCTCGGTGACCGTCGAGGACGACGGTCGCGGAATCCCTACAGAACGTCACGTGGACCTTTCTGAAAAAATGGGACGCGACATCAGCACCCTCGAGGGGGTCATGACCGTTTTGAAGTTCGGTGGAAAATTCGAGAAGAAAGCCTACCAAACCTCCGGGGGACTCCACGGCGTGGGAGTGACAGTCGTCAACTTCCTGTCCCAATGGTGCGAAGTCGAGGTCCACCGCGACGGAAAAATGTGGACCCAGTCCTACGAACGCGGGGTCGCGACAGGACAAGTCCGCGAAGCGGGAGCTTCCACCAAACGCGGTACGAAAACGACGTTCAAACCCGACAACCAAATCTTCCCCAATACCAAGTTCCTCTACGATACCCTCGCCAAACGACTCCAAGAACTCGCCTTCCTCAACAGCGGTGTGCGAATCCGAGTCCGCGATGAAAGAAGCGACCTGGGAGATGAATTCTGCTACGAACGTGGCATCGAAGAGTTTGTCGAATTTCTCAACCGCGCCAGCGATGTCGTCCACAAAGATGTCATCGTGATCGAAGGGACCCGAGATAGCATCGGATTTACCATCGCACTGCAGTACTCCGAAGAGTACACCGAAACCCTCCAATCGTACGCCAACAACATCCACACCCTCGAAGGCGGGACGCACGTCTCTGGGTTCCGCGCGGCGCTGACCCGCACCCTGAACAACTACGGTAAAAAAGAAAACCTCTTCAAAGACCTTACTCCCACCGGCGATGACTTCCGCGAAGGCCTGACCTGCGTGATCTCCGTGCGGGTCCCACACCCACAGTTCGAAGGACAAACGAAAACCAAACTCGGTAACTCCGATGTCGAAAGCATCGTCACCTCGGCCGTCGGCGATGGACTCTCGAAATACCTTGAAGAAAACCCCAAAACCGCCAAACTGCTGGTCCGAAAAGGTATGCTTGCAGCCGAAGCCCGAGAAGCAGCACGCAAAGCAAAAGACGCCCTGCGAAAACGCAAAGACGTCCTGGGAGGCGGGGGACTCCCCGGAAAACTCCGCGATTGCAGCAGCAACAAAATGGAAGAATGCGAATTGTATCTGGTCGAAGGTGACTCCGCAGGCGGAAGCGCCGAAGGTGGACGGTTCCGAGAAACACAAGCCATCCTCCCGCTCCGAGGAAAAATCATCAACGCCTACAAGAGCCGCGAAGATAAAGTCCTGGCCAACGAAGAAGTCATGAGCATCATCCAAGCCGTAGGATCCGGTATCGGCGATGACCAAGACGTCGCCAAACGACGATACAACCGCATCATCATCATGACCGACGCGGATATCGACGGCTCGCACATCCGCACCCTCCTGCTGTGCTTCTTCTACCGACAAATGTACCAACTCGTCGCAGGTGGACACGTCTACCTAGCTCAACCACCCCTGTTCCGTGTCGTCCGAGGCAAAAAAGAAAAATACTACGTCCAATCCGAAGAGGAAATGAAAAACCAACTCCTCGAAAAAGGGCTCGGCGATAGCTCCCTGGTCCGAGAAGATGGATCCAAGGTCGAAGGGGATCGAATGCAGTCGCTGTGCCGCTCCCTCTCGTCGCTCGAAGAAGCCATCCTGACCCTCGAACGAAGAGGAATCTCCCTAAAGGTCCACGCCGAACGCATGGATCCAGAAACCAAACGACTCCCAGTCTTCCACCTCGATCTTGGCCCCGAAGACCACTGGTTCGTCACCCGCGATAAACTCGACGAATTCCTCGTACGACGACAAATCCAAGTCGAAAGCACTTCAAGCGAAACCTCAAAGATCGTCAACTCCGAGCCCTCAAGCGATGTGGCCTCCCCCAAAGCCGCTCACATCTCCGAAATCTTCGAAGTCCGCACCATCAACACCGGTCTCCAAGAACTCGCGCAACACGGTTTCTCCATCTCTGACCTCATCCCCAAAGAACGAACAGGTGCGACCGACTCGCGATTCTATCTAGAACGCGAAGATAACCTCATCGGTATCGAAGACCTACGCGAACTGCTACCAGCCATCCGTGAGAGCGGGCGAAGAGGCCTTACCATCACCCGCTTCAAAGGTCTCGGTGAAATGAACGCCGAAGAACTCCGCGAAACGACCCTCGATCCATCCAACCGAACCATGGTCAAAATCGAACTCACCGATGCGGCCGCCGCCGACGAAATGTTCCGTGTCCTCATGGGGGACAAAGTCGAACCAAGACGGGAATTCATCGAAAAACACGCACTGAGCGTTCGAAATCTCGACGTCTGAGCCTAATCCCCACGACTCGATGCGAGCAAATGAGCCGAGGCCTTGTCGCTGATGTCCTTGCGACACCAAGCACCAGGCCACCGGATCTCCTTGACCGCTTTATAAGCATTCAGCTTGGCCAACGCCAAACTTTCGCCAAGGGCTGTGACTCCAAGCACCCGGCCTCCCGTCGTGACCACCTTGCCATCCTGCATCGCAGTGCCAGCATGAAAGACCTTCACGTCGGGAATCTCTGCGGCCGCTTCCAACCCTGTAATCTCCTGACCCGTGCTGTAAGGACCAGGATACCCAGCACTTGCCATCACCACGCAAATCGAAGGCCGCATATCCCATATCGGAGCGTCGATCTCTCCGAGACGTCCGTCGACGGTCGCCTCGAGCACGTCGAGCAAGTCACTCTGCAAACGCATCAAAATCGGCTGGCACTCCGGATCCCCAAATCGAACGTTGTACTCGAGAACCTTAGGACCATTGTTGGTCAACATCAACCCCGCATACAATACCCCACGAAACGGTTTGCGACTCCGCTTCATGGTGTGAATCGTCGGTACCAAAATCTTGTCCTCGACCGTCTCGAGCAAGTCCGCATCGATCACAGGCGTGGGTGAATAAGCCCCCATACCACCGGTGTTGGGACCCTGGTCCCCATCATAGGCAGCCTTGTGATCCTGCGCAGGGGGCAATGGCAAGATCGTTCGACCATCGGTTATCGCCAAAACACTCACCTCTTGACCCTCGAGCCGCTCCTCGATGACCATCGGCAAACTCGCCTTGCCAAACTCCATCTTCCTGCCCATCCGGTCAATCGCCTCGAGGACCTGCTCGCGCCGCGAACAGACAATCACACCCTTGCCGCTGGCCAATCCATCGGCCTTGACCACCAAAGCCGCCTTGTCCCGCTCCCCAGGATAACGAGCCTTGACATAGCGCGTCGCACTGTCGGCATCCAAAAACACCTGGTACTCGGCTGTCGGTACGTCGGCCTTTCGCAAAGCCTGCTTGCATGCCACCTTGCTACCCTCAAGCTGGGCAGCGGCCCTCGATGGACCAAAAGCTCGTATCCCCTCCTGCTCCAACGCGTCGACCAACCCAAGTGTCAACGGCAACTCAGGCCCAACGACCACAAGGTCGACCGACTCCTTTTTCGCAAAACGAACCAAACCAGCGATGTCGTCAGCCGAAATCGCAACGTTTTCTCCCTCCAGCGCCGTGCCGGCATTCCCAGGGGCGATCCATAAACGTGTAAGTCGCCGACTTTGTCGGATCTTCCAAGCCAACGCATGCTCTCGTCCACCATTGCCAACCACTAATACTCGCATCTCGTTGGATCACCTTATCGCCATTTGCCCACGGAAACACACACCCAGTTCCTCACTCACTGCGGCCAGCATTCTATTGGATTCCGAAAACTTCCCAAGCCTAAGGCGTTTTGCAATGAACTTTTCACCGATCTTTTCGGTTTGCTATGATACCTAAGTACCCCTAAAAACAGAGAAACGGCCCAATGGATTTCACCCCTGGCAAAAAGATCGCTCTTGTGTCCTCAGCACCCTCCCTACTTGCCCGCCTTACGGCCTCTACCATCCTCCTTTTTTACCTAGCGGCATACGCTCCGGCCCAGGATCCGATCAACGACCCACTAGCCAATCCCACCGACGCTCCGAAAACCAGCGACCTCAAAGCTTTCGTCGACTCCCGGACTAAAAATCGTGATGCCATCGAAGCGAGCCTCCGAAGCCAATACCAAACTCTGCAAAATTCGATGTCCTGGAAAGCCAAAGCCGGATACGAACGATTGACCCAAAAAGTCTTCCTGCCCGCCGACTTCGACGAAGAAGTCCTCAAGGGCCTCGATGCTCTCGATCATCGATGGCCTTTTTTGGATCTCCCACTCGAGAAAAACACTCGACAAGCAACCTGGCTGGCCCACGGCCTTTCCGCTCGACCCGAGGACCCCAAGCGCCCCCTGCAGTATGTCGTGACACCCACTGGCCAGTACGTGATGAACTGCTTTGCCTGCCACGGTGGGAACCTCTACGGCGCAAGCTATCCCGGAGCACCTAACACAACCTACGCCCTTGAATCCCTAACGGAAAAAATCCGGAAAACCAAGTTCAAACTCGGCAAACCTCTGGCACAAATGGACCTCGGCTCGATGGTCATGCCCTTGGGAACCTCCAACGGCACGAGCAATGCAGTCATGTTCGGCGTGGCGCTGATGAACTTTCGCGACGCGGATCTGAATATCCACACCAACCGTATCCCCGCACCCATGGTCCACCACGATATGGACGCCCCACCCTGGTGGCACTTCTACCGCAAGTCCCATCTGTACATCGATGGCTTTGCCGAAAAAGGCCACAAAGGACTCATGCAATTCATGCTGGTTCGCCAAAATGGACCCGACAAATTCCGACTCTGGGAAAAAGACTTTCGCGAAGTCTACCGCTTCCTCGAAGAACTCCGCCCCCCAAAGTTCCCACTGGCGATCGACACGGCGAAGGCACAAAAAGGTGCTGTGGTCTTCCAAGACCACTGCGCTCGATGCCACGGAACTTACCAATCCTCCGAGTCGACCAATCGAAACGTCGGCGAATACCCAGAACTCATGGTCGATATCGAGGACATCAACACCGATCGCGTTCGCTTCGACTCCCTGACAGCCAAGCATCGCGACGCGTACGGCCAAAGCTGGTTTGCCGACTACGGCAAGCAATCGACCTACACCCAAGTCGCCGGATACGTAGCCCCTCCCCTAGACGGAATCTGGGCCTCGGCCCCCTACTTGCACAACGGGAGCGTCCCGACCCTCTGGCATCTGCTCCATCCCCAAGAACGCCCCAAAGTCTGGAGACGCATCGCGATGGGACTCGACGAAGAATCGATCGGATTGGTCGTAGAGACCCTCGATGAGGTCCCCTCCAAACTCTCCAACTCCGATCGCCGCTGGTACTTCGACACCCAACTCAACGGAAAATCAGCCCAAGGCCACGATTACCCAGACGAACTGACCGAGGAGCAAAAGTCCGATCTGCTCGAGTACCTGAAGACTCTCTAAGCCAAAATCTCATGGGCGACTTGGCCCGCAACATCGGTAAGCCTGAAATCCCTACCGGCATACCTATAAGTCAACCGCTCATGATCCAAACCCATGATGTGAAGAATCGTCGCATGCAAATCATGCACGTGCATCTTCTTCTCGCTGGCATAGTAGCCGTACTCGTCGGTGGCTCCATAAGCAAACCCACCCTTGACACCCCCACCTGCCATCCACATACAAAATCCATGCGGATTATGGTCCCGTCCGTTGCCCTGGGATGTCGGTGTGCGGCCGAACTCTCCACCCCATAACACCAAGGTGTCCTTGAGCAATCCTCGCTGATCGAGATCAGCCAGGAATCCCGCAATCGGCTTGTCGACCTCAGCCGCATTCTTCGTATGCCCTTGGTACAAGTCCGAATGCTGATCCCACTGCACCTCGCTGTCGCTATGGGTAACCTGCACAAAACGAACCCCTCGCTCGAGAAAACGCCTTGCCATCAAGCACTGACGGCCAAAATTCTCAGTCACCGGATCATCCAGTCCATAGAGCCGCAAGGTCGATTGGGTCTCGGTCTGCAAGTCCTGAATTTCTGGCAAACTTGATTGCATCCGAAACGCCAACTCGAAAGCTCCAAGCTGCCCGGCAATCGAAGCCTCGTTTGGATAGGCCTTCGAGAAGTCCTCGTTCATCTTGGCCAACAAGTCCAATTGCTTTCTCTGCGAGGCTCGATCGAGACTCGGATGAACAATGTGCTGCACCGAAGCCTGCTTAGCCGGCTGACTCGCATTTCCAATCGGTGTCCCCTGACAATAGGTCGGCAGGAATGCCGACCCCCAATTGTTCACCCCTCCGTGCGCTAGGGTCGGACAGATCGTCACAAAAGCCGGTAAATCCTGATTCTCCGTACCAAGTCCGTAGGTGATCCAAGCACCCATGCTGGGCCTGACGAACTGGTCGCTCCCGGTGTGCATCTTGAGCAATGCGCCTCCATGGGCCGGATTGCTCCCATGAAGCGAACGCAACACGCAAAGCTTGTCGATGTGCTTGGCGACGTTCGGAAAAAGCTCACTGACCGGCAAACCGCTTTGACCATGCTGCGAGAAAGCCCATGGCGACTTTAGCAAATTTCCTTGTTGAGCAAACACAACCCGAGGAAGCTCGAACGGTGGTGGCTTGCCGTCATCGCGAGTCAATGAGGGTTTCGGGTCAAATGTGTCGATATGCGAAGGCCCACCCTTCATGAACAAAAACACAATCCGCTTGGCGCGTGGTCTCAGATGCGGGCCGGTCGAAACCAACGGTACACCAGTCGAGGGTCCCGTCGGGTCCTGACCCATCGCTCTCGGCTCGCCCATGAGGCTTCGTAGGGCCAAGTACCCGAACCCCAAAGCCGTCGATTCAAGCACGCGACGCCTGCTTGAGGCCAGCAACACATTGCCCGCCGTAGGCGTCGAGCTCGACGGCATACTCGACTGGAAATCCTGCGCAAGCCCACGAACGCAATGGCTCTTAGGGTGACCCGGCTCTTGCTGGCTTTTATGGAACATAAAGGAACTCACTGCAAACCAATAGATTGTGCGCTACTTGCTCCCAACGCGATGAGCTCTCGTCGGGATCACCCATGACATACTCCAATAGCCTCTGGCGCTCGTAAGGCTCAGGACGGCGTCCTAAGACCTCTTCGAACAACCAATCGATACGCCCAGGCGCTTCGCTTGAGTAAGCCTCGCTCCGCTCGGCAAGACGATGAGCCGAATCGACGATCCAGTCGGCATTGATCAACACGAGCATCTGCAAAGATACCGTACTGGTGTTTCGACTTCCAACGGGCATCGTCGGATCCGGAAAATCAAATTGCTCCAAGAGCGAGAACAAATGATTGCGGATGATGGGCAAGTAAGCCGTCCGGCGGGCGCTGTCGTACTTGGTATGGTCGATCGACGTGTGATCGAAGACAAACTGCCGATTCCTAAGCGGGACCGACTTTCCTCCCAACCGCAAATCCAGGCCGCCGGAGGCAAACAAGATCGAATCCCTCAGTTGCTCAGCCTCCAATCGCCGCGGGGAAAAATACCATAGCAAGCGATTCTCCGGATCGGTGGCCAAAGCCGACTCGGGCTCGGGATGAACGCTCGACATCCGATAGCTCGCCGAACTCAAAATCAGACGATTCAGCTCCTTGATCGACCAACCCGATTCGATAAACCATCTGGCCAAATAGTCCAGAAGCTCCGGATGCGAAGGCCGATCGCCTAGGACGCCAAAGTTTTCTGTCGTCTCGACAAGCCCCCTTCCAAAATGCCACCGCCAAACCCTGTTGACGATCACCCGAGCTACCAAAGGATGACTTGGGGATGCAAGCCACCGAGCTAACTCCAAACGGCCACTTGCCTGACGCCCAAAAATCGGCGCAGTGCCCGGAGTGATCATCACACTTGGAAACCCCCGTGGCACAAATTCACCAAGGTTCCGATAGCTTCCGCGGATGTGGATCGCCAGTCCATCGACAACCCCTTTGTCACCGACTCCCATCGCGGACGATTCGTCCGGAGCGCTGCTCTCGAAGACCCTGGCGACTTCGGCCAACTCATGAATCTGCTTGAGACTCTCGTCATCCAATGCATGCTCCATCTTGGCCGGTATTGCCAGAAATCCACCCGCATCGGACAAAGCGATGCGAGCAGCCTCAAGCTCCGGGTCCTCAAGCCTCTTGATCTGAGGATCGGTTGACTTGGCCTTCTCCCACTCAAGCTCGACGCGTTCGAACAAGGCTAGATAGTGGGCTCGAATCCCTGCCATGTCCCCAAGGCCAGCCGCAGCATGCCATTTCTCGAACAGCGGTGTATCACGGTGGTTGTCTAAGTATCGACGGCAATTGGCTAATACACGAGGATGCAACCCAAGCTCCTGACCCGCGTTTTGCCACTCATTGAGGGTCGCTTCCGAGGTCAACGTCGATGCGATCGCTAAGTAGTCGGCTGCCTGCTGCTTGACCCTCTGACGCAACTTGCCAATCGCTTCGTTCTTGAGTTTCGTCCAAACCCCATTCTTCTCGGCGATCTGAGCTTCGATCGACTTGAGACTCGCTTTCTCCTCCTGGGTGGCAAACGAGATCTCGTTCCAGTGCTTGATCGCACCGTAGTTGCTATCGCCAAAGGTCTTCGTCCCCTTGAATATCGCCGCAAGGGCGTAGTAATCCCGCTGCTTGATCGGATCGAACTTATGGTCGTGGCATCGAGCGCAACCGAGCGTCATGCCCATGAAGGTCTTACCGATCGTATCGATCTGCTCGTCGATCGTGTCCATCATCAGTTTGTCCCGATCGGGTTCGGCCAAAACCTTTGCCCCCAGGACTAAGTAACCCGTTGCTATCCTGCTCTCAAGACTCGCATCGGGCAACAGGTCTCCGGCGATCTGCTCCTCGATGAATCGATCGAATGGCTTGTCCTTGTTGAAGGCCTCAACCACGTAATCACGGTAACGCCAAGCGTTCCCGTAGGCGATGTTTTCATCCAATCCGTTCGAGTCCGAGTAACGCGCCACATCGAGCCAATGCCGAGCGTATCGAATCCCATACTGCGGAGAACTGAGTAAGCGATCGATCTGACGGTCGATCGCCTCGGGTGCAGTGTCTTGTTCAAAAGCCCGATATTCGGACGGTTCCGGCGGCAGCCCGATCAAATCCATACTCAAACGACGTAACAACTCCCCATCCGATGCCGGAGGGGCCGGACGAAGTCCCTTGGACTCCAATGCCTGCAGGACAAACGCGTCGATCGGATTTCGGCACCAATCGGACTGCGCCGGTGTCGGAATCGATACCAACCCCAAAGGCCGCATCGACCAAAAGGACTGCCCCTCCTGGATACTCATCCCCTTGGGCTTGCCCAACTCATCCGAGAGATCCTCCGTGATTCCTCCGCCGGGATTCGTTCTAGGATCTGGGGCTCCCGACAAAATCCACTTCTCTAGTATCGCGACCTGAGCGTCCCCAAGCCTCCCGCTCGGAGGCATTTGCAGGTCCGAATCTTGGTAACCCACCGCCCGGAGCATTAGACTCTCGGACGGTCGCACCGAGTCGAAAGCAGGTCCGGAATCCCCTCCCCTCTCGATCCCCATGCGATGATCCAGTCGCAACCCCCCCTGATTCTCCATTCCGCTATGGCACTCGTAACAATGCTCGACCAATATCGGACGAACCTTGGTCTCGAAATACTCCAACCCCTCTGCCTCTTGCGCTTGGCTACCGTACCCCAAGAGCAAAGTCCAAACCAAGCTCAAGCTCAAGAGCCATGTCCAACGGAGGTATTCACGCATAAAACAACCTACCGAAAGGGTTCACAAGTCCAGGGCTGACAAACGGATCTGACGACCCGACCGCAGTCTGCGCTAAATCGCATGAGGTGATCTATTCTACCATGGATTCGACGCGATTTCGCCCAAGCGGTCAAAAGCATATTTGCCGATGCGAAACTCCTTTCGAGCACGAGCACGAGCACGAGCACGAAACAAACAGCCCCCGAAACAAATCGACGTAGCCACTGAAATTCCTGAAGAACAGAAAATTCAAAAACCACCTACGAACAACCCCCTACAATAAAATATACTTCTTTTCTCTGTCCCACGGTTGACCTAGCTTTCCACTCCAACTTTTCTCCACTCAAACCTTCTGCCGCACCCTCTTTTTTGCCATCATGACCCAACAAAAAACCACATCGGTCGATCAAGCCCAATCGCCCTATTTCTTCGGGATCGACGTCGGAGGCACAGGCATCAAGATCGGCCTGACCGACGACCAAGGAGCAACGCTCGGGTACAGTGCGATCGATACGCTTGAACCCCAAGGACCGGCCGATGCGATGCGTCGCGTCGCGGAGGCTTGCCGCGCGATCCTCGATAAGCTCGGTCTGGACGCATCGCGTGTCGCTCGAGCCGGATTAGGCACCCCTGGTAGCCAAGACATCCGAAAAGGCATGCTGATCGAACCACCGAATCATCCCCATTGGCATCATTTTCCGATCGTCAAATCCCTCGAAGAGTCGCTCAAACTCCCGGTGTCCTTCGCCAACGACGCCAATGCTGCTGCTTTTGGAGAATTCTGGGTCGGCACAGGGAAAATCCACGACAGTATGGTGCTTTTGACCCTCGGTACGGGAGTCGGCGGAGGGGTCATCATCGACAACGAGTTGGTCGTCGGTCGCAACAGCTTCGGCGGAGAATGCGGGCACATGATCATCGATCCGAGCCCCGAGGCCCGGCTGTGCGCTTGGGGGGAGGCAGAGGCCATCTGGAAGCCTATGCGAGCGCCTCGGGAGTCACGGCCCGAGCCCGCGAGGAGCTCCAAGCCGGTGCCAAGAGCCTTCTAGCATCCCAAATCGACAAGATTACCGCAAAGAAGATCTTCGAAGCCGCCGAGCAAGGAGATCCCTGGAGCTTGAAATTCATCGAGCAAACCGGCGATTACCTCGCCATCGGTATTACCAGCATGGTCCACATGGTCGATCCGGGGCTGGTCGTCTTGGGTGGGGCTATGAACTTCGGTGGCCCGAACTCGCCGACCGGCCAGCGGTTCCTCGACTCGGTTCGCCGGGGATTCGAGGCCCGAACGTTTCAAAATGTCCAAGCTGGCACCCACATAGAATTTGCCAGCCTTGGGGCCGATGCGGGGTACATTGGCGCTGCGGGAATCGCCCGTTGCGACTACCATAAAGCACTATGAACGGAAAAGAACAAAAAACTACGAGCGACGTCCCCATCGAACGGATCCGGAACTTCTGCATCATCGCTCATATCGACCACGGAAAGAGCACCCTGGCCGACCGCTTGCTCGAAAGAACCGGAACGGTCGAAATCCGCAAGATGAAGGAGCAACTGCTCGATGCGATGGATCTTGAACGCGAACGCGGAATCACCATCAAAGCCAAAGCCGTATCGCTCAGGTACATCTACAAAGGCCTTCTTTACGAGCTAAACCTCATCGACACCCCCGGCCACGTCGACTTCCAATACGAAGTCTCCCGATCGTTGTCCTGCTGCGAAGGGGCCTTGCTCCTGGTCGATGCCTTCCAAGGCGTCGAAGCCCAAACCGTCGCCAACGCCTATTCGGCCATGGACCACGAACTGAAAATCATCCCGGTCATCAACAAAATCGACCTAAACCACGCCCGAGTCGATGAAGTCACCACCGAAATGAACCATATCCTCGGGATCGACCCGACGGAAATCATCAAATGCTCCGGAAAAGCTGGCATCGGAATCGATGAACTCCTTGCGGCCATCGTCGAACGCGTCCCTCCCCCCTCTGGAACACCCTCAGGACACCTTCAAGCCATGGTGTTCGATTCCCACTACGACGACTACCGCGGAGCGATCACCTACGTGCGACTCATGTCGGGCGAAGTCAAACGAGGCGACAAAGTCCGGTTCTACCGAGCCGGGGTCAACCACGAAGTCCTCGAACTCGGCCAGTTTGTCCCCGAACGAAAAGCGGTCGATAAACTCACCGCCGGCGAAGTCGGCTACTTGATCTGCAACATCAAGTCCCTCAAGGAAGTCCGGATCGGCGATACCGTTGTCCATGCCAACAACGACAAAGTCGAACCGCTCGAAGGTTACCAACCCCCCAAACGCATGGTCTACTGCGGACTCTATCCGAGCGATGGACAAGACTTCTCCGAACTTCGAGATGCCTTGGAAAAACTCTCGATCAACGACCCCTCGTTCGAATTTGCTCCCGAGACGAGCGAAGCCCTCGGATTCGGCTTTCGCTGCGGTTTCCTCGGCCTCCTGCACATGGAAATCATCCAGCAACGCCTCGAGAACGAATGCGATATCGACCTGGTCCAAACCGCGCCGAATGTCACTTACGAAATCATCAAACGCGGCGGGGAACGACTCGAAATCCACCGCCCACAAGAAGTCCCCGATTCGGGTGACATCGAAGAATTCCGCCAACCGATCGTTCGCGTGAACTTCGTTCTGCCGACCGAATACATCGGGGTGACCATGAAACTCTGCCAAGACCGACGCGGGATCCTACGAGGCAACGAATACCTCTCGGGTACCCGCGCCATGGTCAGCTACGACCTGCCACTTGCTGAAGTCATCTACGACCTTCACGACAAATTGAAAAGTGCTACACGTGGCTATGGCACCATGGACTACGAGATCATCGGTTACGAAGAAGCCGATTTGGTGCGCATGGATATCCTCGTCAACGGCAAGCGCGTCGATGCACTAAGCATCATCTGCGACCGCCGAGACTCGGATCGACGCGGTCGCGCTGTAGTCAAAAAACTCAAGGAAGAAATCGACCGACACATGTTCGAAGTAGCCGTCCAAGCTGCCATCGGATCGCGTGTCATCGCACGGGAAACCGTCCCGGCCCTTCGCAAAAACGTCACCGCCAAATGCTACGGTGGCGATATCACCCGCAAAAGGAAATTGTGGGCTAAACAGAAAGAAGGCAAGAAGCGGATGAAATCGATCGGCTCGGTCGATATCCCCCAAAAAGCCTTCATGGCAGTCTTGGATACAGGATCCTCTGACAGCAAGTAACACCATGAAAAACAAGGATGTCTTTCAATGTTGCAACGAAGCAAACAACTCGACCACCCGGTCGAAACCCAACCCCTTACCGTCTACTGGCCCTACGCACTGTCCCTTTTGACAGTCCACCTCCTAGGAGTCCTGGCGTTTTTCCCAAGCCTCTTCTCCTGGAGCGGCTTGGTCGTCGGAATCATGGCCCATATTCTATTCGACGGCTTAGGTGTCTCCATCGGCTATCATCGACTCCTGACCCACCGCGGATTCGAATGCCCCAAACGTCTCGAGCACTTCATCGCCCTGTGCGGTATCTGCACCCTCCAAGACTCACCCGCGCGCTGGGTCGCCATCCATCGCATGCACCACCAACACAGCGATCATCAACCCGACCCCCATTCCCCATGGGTCGATTTCCTCTGGGGACATGTCGGCTGGTTGCTCTTCGTCGACCGACGCCACGACGGAGTCGTTCACTTCGAACGCTACGTCCGCGACCTATTGCGAGACCCGTTCTACTTCAAACTCGAGCGGAACCTCATGTGGTTCTGGGTCTATGTCACCCACGCAGCGATCATCGTCGGACTCGGGTTTCTCTTCGGACTGGCCACCACGGGCAGCAACGCCCAAGCTCTCTGGTTAGCCGCTTCTTGGTTCACCTGGGGAGTGATCGCCCGGACCATCTTCACCCTGCATGTCACCTGGGCCGTCAATTCGGTCTGCCACAAATGGGGGTATCGCAACTACGAAACCCGAGACAACAGCACCAACTCCTGGTGGGTCGCCTACCTGACGTTCGGCGAAGGTTGGCACAACAACCACCATGCCGACCAGCGTAGCGCTCAACACGGCCATCGCTGGTTTGAATTCGATCCATCCTGGTGGTTCATCAACATCCTGGCCCGCATGGGCTTGGCCTGGAACCTGATCGGCCCACGCCAAGCCAACGAGGCCCACCATGATCAACTGCAGCCGAATTAGCGCAAGCAGAATTATCTCAAACATCATTGGCTCAAGCCTATCTAGCTCGAGCCCAGTTGGCTTTGCCCCAAATGGCGTTTAATTAAAAGCGGAACGGCGCAAGCCGTCCGGTGAAAAAAATTGCGACATCGAGGGCATTCCATCACTCACCGGAGTGCTTGCGCACTTCCGCTGACACTAATCCAACGCCATTCGGATTTGCCTCCGAAGGCCAACGGGATTCCAGGGATCAGTTCGATCCTTTTTTCTTCTCGAGCTTCTCAGCGATAAAATCGCTGAGACCCTCACCGCGAAGCTCTTTGGCCGTCCCCAAAATCAACCCGGTATCCCCGTCAACCAATAACACGAAAGGAATCCCGCTGACATCGTGCATCTTGCCCAACGAGGTCTCCCAGTACTTGCCCTCGTAGATCTGCGCCCAAGGCAACTCGCGATCCACGAGAAACTCCTTGATCTTCTCCTCCATCTTCTCTTGGTCAAAACTGACCCCAAGGATTTCGAACCCATTTTCATGGTGGGCATCGTAGGCCTTCTTCATGTTCGGAATCTCACGGATGCATGGACCGCACCAGGTCGCCCAGAAATCGAGCATCACCAACTTGCCCTTGTAGTCCTGAGGGAAACGAACCTCAGTACCATCCATGGTCGTGGCCGTAAACTCCAAGGCTTTTTGTCCAAGTCTCAGATCCGGCGGCAATGGCATCTCGGGCAAATCGGTCTCGGACTTGCTCAACGATAGCTTGCCATCGACAGCATTGAGAACATAGGTCTTGCCTGTGAAGTTAAAGGGAGCACCCAGTCGCACCATCTCGTAATTACGGCTTACGCGTCCGTCGCCGTTTCGGTCCATCGGAAGCATCGCATTGGGAGCCAACGGGCCTGCGACCAAGGTCTTGAAATCCTTGCCGTCGATCTCCATCTGGTACTCGGTGCCGAAGTCGATGTAATACAGCAATGAATCTTTGAGCTGAGCGCGGCTTGGATCCTTGGGATCAAAACGGTACATCCCCAACTCGCCGGATTGATCCTTGCTCAACTCGATTTTCGCCGCGCCCTTGTAAGTGCTGAACTCGCCCTCCTTGCGCATCGTCCATTCGACCTGTGGGTCATTGGTCAAATCGCCATCTCGATTCGCGTCGATATAAAGAGTCGCTTTGCCTTCCTCAGGCTCATCGAGAATGAACGCCCAAGTTTTCCCCCCGAGCTCGAACTTGCCAAACTTCGGAGCCGTCAGTCCCTCCGGTGTCTTATCGATCCCCTTGGCATCGTCGCTCATCGCAGCGCGAATCGGGCGATACCCACCCATCTTTTGCGACATCCCCGAAGCGATAAAGTTCTCTTTGATTTCCTGCCCTGAAACCAATTGGCACACCGGAAAAACCAAAACGGACAGCAGAAACGAGTTGGGAATCGTTCGATGACGCATAGCTACGAAATCCTCTGTAATGGGAAATTCAACAAAAAAACTCCGCGTTTTCATACGCGGAGTTTGCAGTGTAAACGATCCAAGAGAGAAATCCAACGCGATGCTTCGAGATTCCTACCGGGCAGATCCTCTCAAAAAGTTGCTCGAGAAGTAGCTGACAACCGCAGGCTCAAGCTCGGCGTTCTCCAACATGTTCTTGCGCATCACATGTCCAAGTGGACCGTTCTGAGAAAACATCGCGACATTCATGCCACCAGTCGAACCCACACCCATGGTCGCATAGATTGGGTAGAGCTCGGCGAACTCCGAAAACTCCTCATTGAACATTTCAGTGAACATCGCGTCGAGTTCCTTCGAGAACTCCTCTGAGAACTCCTCTGAGAAATCCTCTGAGAACTCCTCTGAGAACTCCTCTGAGAACCCCTCTGAGAACCCCTCTAAAGCAAAAAGCTCGAATCGCTCATCGAGGAACAGAGGGTACTCGTCGTTGATCCCACCCCGCTTGACCCACGAAAAATCAAACTCAGTATCGTACTCCTCGAAGACCACATCGGTCTCATGAGCAGTCGCTTCGAACTCCTCAAAGCTGGTCGCTTCGAAGCCCTCAAAGGCGGTCGCTGCCAAGCTCGCATCGCCATTGAGCGCATCGATCACCACCAACACATCGATCGGGTTCAACGAACCGTCGTTGTTGGTATCCAAACTTCCAATCGGCTCTTGCTCTCCTTCGCCACCCCCAACCGGTCGCGACGTACCGACGCGATTCAAAGCGTCGATCACGCGCAAGGCATCGATGGGACTGACCCGACCATCTCCATCGACATCGGCATGAAGTCGGCGAGTCTCGCCGATGGCCGGAGAGATCATGGCGAATGCAGAAACGTCGCCTGTATGGATATCGTCGGCAAAGCACACAAAAGGTAAACCGGCCGACAAATCGACCGCACAGAGCTTACGCGATTCCAAAGATTCCAGACCGAGTTTCAAGTTGCTGTTTTTCAAGATTGAGTTTTTCAAGGTTGGGTGCCTCTGTTTCGATCAACGAAATATGCCGCTACGATGCTTCGCCTTCCGGGATCCGTCTCCGGCTAGGTTGCGTTTCTGGCTAGGTTGCGTTTCTGGCTAGGTTGCGTTTCTGGCCAGGTTGCGGTCCTGGATTTTTTCGGATGGACAAGCCGAGCATCCTTCCCTAGTAGTACGGAAAATCATAGAGGAAAGCTTAAGGAAAAGAGAGCGAAGTTTGGCAATCGTTCCAAGAATCCCCTATTTTTTGCATAATTACCCCCTCGTCTTGACTTACCGTGCCCCGAGAACCATAACTCCGTTATCTACCATAACTGCACCGCAAGGATGGGCCAGCAAGGAAACACAGCTAGAACCTCTAGGAGCTAAGGCTTTAGGAAATGGTGCGCGAGCGAAAAATTGGGCCAGGCGACCACGCCAAGGAGCCCCCCGAGGAGGCTGCCAAGGGGCCCGCCAAGGACTCTGGAAAGAAGGCTCGTAAAAGCGACCCGAGCGACATTCCTTTCGAATCGCAACCGGATCCGAGCGACACGGACCCAGCAGACCAGGACCAAGCCGAGCCAATCACAGCCGAGCCAATCACAGCCGAACCAAACAAAGTCGACCCCAACAAAGTCGACCCGGGCAAAACACTCGGGCTCGGCGCGACCCGGTCCGAAAACGACTCGGTCCTGCGCCCCAAGCGGATCGACGAGATGATCGGTCAACGTGAGGTCATGGAAG
>JAJTEK010000159.1 GCA_021299695.1 Pirellula sp.
AAGAATCCTGGCAAGCAAAACCCGTACGGTGCGTTGCCACAAATGCGATTGCTGACGTACCAGATGCCAGATGAACTGATCGCGATCGCCAGTGGAGGAGAGTTCGACGAATTTGATCTCAATGCATTCTTCGAGGCGACGGGGAGGGGCAAGGCTGCCAAATTCCGACACAAATCCGATGTTCAAAAGTGGCTCGACATCATTCGTGGATCTTACTCGGCGAAAACAACAGAGTTTCTTAAAACAGGAACCCGGCCTCCGTTCCCTTATTCGGATGTAAGGCTCCTTCCTTACTTGCAGCACTCGTTCTGGTTCTTGCCTAATGTCGCTGCTTGCCATGCGATGGCGAACCTACTGGCAGAGAAGCACAACGTGTTTTGGCATGAATACGAGGTTATCGTCGCAGCGGGTGGTTCGGCGGGTATCGGCCTGGATGCATTGCCCCCTGTACGTCGAAAGATCGGCAGCGGGTTTGAAACGAAAACCATCGCCCTGTCCTGTGGCAAGCTAACGACAGGAGTGACAGTACCGCAATGGTCCTCGATCCTGATGCTTCGCAATCTCAAATCGCCAGAAACCTACTTCCAAGCTGCTTTTCGAGTGCAATCCCCATGGTCGATCAAGAATCCGAACGGTGACAACCCGAACGAGGAGGAAGTTCTCAAGCCGGTCTGCTTCGTATTTGACTTTGCACCGACGCGAGCTCTTCGACAACTCTCCGAGTACGGGATCGGTCTTTCCCCGAATGAACCCAATCCAGAGACGGCAGTGAGAGATCTGATGTCATTTTTGCCCGTCCTCGCCTATGATGGGGCGAACATGACGCAGATTGATGCAGGAGGGGTGCTCGACATTGCAATGGCAGGAACATCGGCTACGTTGCTTGCACGTAAGTGGGAAAGCCCTGTACTGGTCAATGTCGACAACCACACACTACAGCGGATTCTCGACAACCCTGACGCGATGGCAGCAGTAGAGCGGATCGAAGGATGGCGTGCGCTCGGCGACAACATTATCGAAACGATCATCAATAAGAGCGAGAAAATAAAAAAACTAAAGAAGAAAGCAAAAGAGCAAGTTCTACCTGAAAAACAGAAGAAGGAACTCAGCGAAGCAGAAAAGGAGTTCAAGTCCAAACGCAAGTTAGTTCAGGAGAAGCTTATCAAGTTTGCTACACGGATTCCTGCGTTCATGTACTTGACCGATTTCCGTGAAAACACACTTCAGGATGTGATCACGAAAATCGAACCTGACTTATTCCAAACAGTAACCGGGTTAACCGTCAAGGATTTTCATTTGCTGGTGCGGCTCAAGGTGTTCAACACTGAGCAGATGAATCAAGCCGTTTTCGCTTTCCGCCGTTACGAGGATGCCTCATTGCGTTACACCGGGATTGAGAGCCACGATGGACTTACGCATTACGGCTTGTATGACACCGTGGTCGCGAGGGAGAGTTACGATGCGGCTGGCAAAGAACTCGTCAGATAAACGACTATCGCAATGGGTATTCAAACGTAGTGGTGATGAATCACCTCAAAAGCACGCGATAAAGCTGCATTTCAGAGAACCTCATTAGATCCACAGGAATCTAAATCACATGCAAGCGTCAGAAACTACGATCCGAAAATTGATCGAAGGCTCCAAGCAGTACGTCATTCCGTTGTTTCAAAGGCCCTACTCGTGGAATCAGAAGCATTGGTCTACGCTTTGGCAGGATGTAATGGAATTGGTGGACGAACCCGCCAGACGCCCCCACTTCTTCGGCTCAACCGTCACTGCTCCAGCCAAGAGCGTTCCACAGGGAGTTGGTAAATGGCTCCTCATCGACGGCCAACAACGTCTTACGACGACTCAGTTGTTGCTCGCCGCCCTTCGCGATGCCGCAGTTCATGTTGGGGCCGATAGCCTTGCTCAGAAGATCGAAGGCCAGAGTCTGCTGACTGCTTATGAAGATGGCGACGAGCAACTGAAGGTGCTCCCAACGCAAGGCGACCGCGAGGCTTTCCGCGCGATCATTCGACGCGGCACGCCGTTGGCCTCACGCTTGACGGATTGCTACTCCTCTTTCTTGTCGCGTCTCAAGGGCCGAAAGGAACTTTCAGGCGACCTTATCGAGCGACTTTACCTTGTCGTCGTCGATCGACTCTCCCTTGTAGGTATAACCTGCGATGAGCAGGACAACCCGCACCTAATCTTCGAAAGTCTCAACGCGAAAGGCGAAAAACTAACTGCTGGTGACCTCATCCGTAACTTTCTTCTAATGCGGATTCATGTCAACGAGCAGCAAAGTGTCTTTGATCAATACTGGCGTCCAATACAGGACGCACTGGGCGAACAGCTCACGGAGTTCGTTCGACACTATCTGATGAAAGAAGGCAAAATTATCAAGTCGGCTGATATTTACTTCGAGTTGAAAGACCGGCTTGCTAATTCGAATCCCGATCAGACCAAAGATTTTCTTGCGGACTTGCATCGGCACGGTTTGTACTACTCTCGATTCATTGATCCGATCAAGTACGAATCGAATCAACCGTTGGCGACTGCACTTAATCGGCTGCGGATCATCGAGGCCACGGTAGCGTATCCGATGCTTTTGCGCGTTTTCGATGCTGTCGATCAAAAGGCATTGACGACCGAGCAGCAGTTTGAAGTATTGCGAATTTTAGAGTCGTTTCTCATTCGACGATCCGTATGCGGCTATCCATCGCACCAGCTTCGAACAATTTTACCGCCAATCTTCGATGCGATTGGCGGAGCTAGTGACTTGTTTGTTTCGGGAGTGCGCAAACAGCTTGGTGGCAAGCGCTGTCCCGATGATAATCAGTTTTTCGAAGCTTTACTTACCCAGCCGCTTTACGCAAACGCAATGCGGGGTACTCGGCTGCGTATCATGCTCGAACGCATTGAAGAGTCTTTCGATCACAAAGAACAGGTTGACTTCGTTGACTCAAAGAACATTCAGATTGAACACATAATGCCACAGACGCTAACTTCTAACTGGATAGATGAATTGGGAGAAGGCGCACAAGACCTCCACGCCCGTTTGATTCACACTTTGGGAAACCTCACTCTAACGGGTTACAATCCCGAACTTTCTAATCAGCCTTACAGCGTAAAAAAGAGCGTGTTTAGTAAAAGTAAATTCGAACTAAACCGTCATTTCGACAAAATTGAAAATTGGACGGCTGCGGAGATAAAAAAACGAGCTAAGTCTTTAGCCAACCGAGCATTGAAGATCTGGCCTGACGTAGGCAGAATTGGGCTAGCAATCAAAGATGCGGTTGAAAGTTCCCTGAAGCCCGTAGCTGTTCGATTTCAGGGACAGACTCAAGCGATCAAAACATGGAGGGCGGGAACTGTGAAATTACTTGAGATGCTAGAAACTGCGAATCCGGGCATCCTCGCCAATCTCGTGGCGAAAGGCGTACTCACCACCGAGTTAACTGCCGATCCCCACAAGTTCCCGAGATCCAAGACGATCGTAGGGGGAGTTTACGTCAACACGCATGCTTCAGTTCAGGAATTGAAACGACGCCTAAGAAGGATCGCGGAGCAAGCTGGAGTCAAAGAGTCTGACTATGGATTCATATTTCCGGACAATCCTGGCTCAAACGCCTGACAAGAACGGACATTTTATGTGGTCCGAAAACAAACAATACAAGCTGAGGGCGCGAGAGAAGGATTGCTTTTGGGGAAGGCTAACAAATCGACAGCATCGCCTCGTCGGACTCCCCAACCCCAACGGCTCACGGCATTCAACCGGACTGTCGAGGAGCAAACGCACTCCTGGGACGTTTGGTGGGCCCACATGCTTCCATGGAGCCGTTTGTCAAGTGTGGAGCTGACAACGGGAGGTAACGAGAAGGATAACGTCGTATCTCGTGATTGTCTCCTAGGTCGGCCCGTCCAAACTGACGCCGTGTCAGTGACAGATAGGGTACACCTTGCATTAGGCCTGACGTGCGCCGTTACTGACCTGTTGCTTCGCGTTTCGCATCTTGCGCGTATCGGAACGCGGTGCTCAGGCTGATACCCATGGATTTCGCTACTTCCGCGTGCGTCAGACCCTTCGCTCGCAGTTCAGCTGCGCGAGCTGGATCCACGCCAGCTTTGGTAGCGCCGCGAATCCTGCCACGGTAAGCGCCCTTCTCCTTCGCAACGGCGATTCCAGCCGCTTGGCGATCTCTTCGAGCTCTTCGAGTTTCGGTTTCGAACTGCGCAACAGCAAAAAGCACAGCAGCGATCATTTGCCCGATCGGACCGTTGAAATCGATCTGTTGAGACGTTGAAACCACTCGGATGCCCTTCTGGCACCAGGAGCATAGAACGTCGATACCGTCCTTGAGCGATCTCGAAAGTCGATCGAGCTTGTAGACAACCACCGTCTTAATAGCGCCGCTGAAGATATCTCTCTGGAGCTTTTCGAACTCCGGTTGCTTGAGCGTTTGCCCGCTATCTTTGTCAATGTACCATTGCACGCCAACGAGATTGATCCCGTTTCCGGTCAACCACTTCATTATATCTCGCTTTTGTTCAGCTTCGTTCTGCGAGGACGTACTAACTCGAACGTAAACAGCTACAGTCATTGCAAATCTCCCTTGCGCAAAAAACAACCTGCCAACGAACGAATAATACCACGAATAGCGGCAAGTGTGCCAACTAGGGTACACCCTATTTGTTGCGTAGCGGTGAAGCGACATCTCGGTAGAATAACAAAGATGCGGCTAGGCTGATCCCCGAAAACCAGAAACCTGACTGGCTGCCACTGTTTTCTTCGGTCAGGTTCACCACCAGGGAGTGAGTCGTGGCGGCATTTGTTATCTTCGTCGGGGGCGCAGGCACCGAGCTTGATCCGCTGCCTGTTTTCTTCGTTGATTCCGGAGAGCATGAAGCTCGAATATGTGAGGGAATTCCGTCGACCGAGTACCGAGTTTACAAATTCACCTGCCACGAAGTTTCAAAATCAGATCTGAGTAAGTTTCCTTTTTGGACAGAGATGACCAAATACCCGGGGACAGACCCCGAGTTTATGGGTTAGCTGAGAAACGTTTTCAAAGTATCCACAGGAAATGATTCGGGGTTACTCCGGAGTTGGTCCGTAACGAAGTTTCTCATCGATACCAATTCGATCGTCAATGCGTTTCTAGAGAATATTACGTGGAACTAGTCGGTGTGACTAGTATCCGATCCGAGGCGCTTGCGTAGGTTGCAAGGTCAAGCATCGCTTGTTTTATAAGAGTTTTATCCGCTGAGTACGCCGATGAGTTCAGCTCAGGAATGACAACATGCCCTGCAATGCGATCGGGTTTGCTCTCGTCCTCATAGGATTCCGCAACCGATAGTTTCATCGAGCGAATAGAGCGAACCTCCAAAACTTGAATTGCAACAACACCGGTTTGTTGCCTTTTGATGTCGTCTGAGATGGTGCGAAGCGCGTCCGACACACTTTCGAGACAATCCAGTCGATACAGGCTGATCCCGTCTACGTCCTGAGAATCCCCTTTTGTTCGGGGTTCAAAGGCCGAAGGGGAGACAATCGGGATTCGATCATTTTTGAAACGTTCTACCCGTACTCGACGAACAAGCAACTCATCATCGCAGATCGGATCGGACTCTCGCTTCTTGCTCATATCGAATGGGACGTGATGTTCTACTTTTCCCCTAGTTGCTCTTCAGACGCATATGGCGGACCTCTACGCGATCCGGTTCGACGAACTCATACTCGATGAATAAGCCATTGATGGTCCATTCCAAGCAAATCGTGCCGTTGACCGTTGCGATAACCCGAGCCGGTGCGAGCTCGTTTTCCTTTTTTCGCCAGTACGTGTAGGACGTTACGTCATCGACAAGCGCCTTTTCAGGTGCTACGGAACCCTCGCCGTCCCAGTCGTCCTGCAACTCTCTCATCCGAAGTAGTTCATCGATGATGGAGTCCCAGTCGTTGCGAGGCCCATCGCCACAAAATGCAAGTTCAGAGGGTAAAGCAGCGCGTGTCGTTGGCGCAGATGTTGTGGTGAATGCCGTGGCGCTGTTTCTACGATCAACTGTTGTTGCCATTCTTATTTCCACTTACAGTAAATCTCAGGATTCGTTGCCGAATAAAAAGCAGCGACGATTTTCTCGTGTCCAAGCTCCAGTCCAGCCCGGACTTCTTCAACCGTTGATGCTGCTCCACGTGCCGTCCAGGTCACGAGAAGCAAATCGCGAGGATCGTCTCCCCATCGCCCCGCTCGAGCGCTGATATGGAGTCTTGCTCGTTTCGGTTCGATCTCAAAACTCCACTCGGCGGCGCGATGCTCAAGCCTTAGTCCAAGCTCTTTGGCTCCGAAAAGCTGACCAAACAGTCCAGGAAGAATCTTGGACCAGTCGGCAGCCGTATCCCAATCATCCGGACGAGGGAATGCATCGACGTAAGTGACTTCCCATTGATTCGGCAGCAGGGAACCGATCTCGTTCTCTTTTGTAAACTCGTCTACTAAATGGTAGGTGTTTTCAAACTGCTCGACAAGTTCGTCGTAGCTTGGTTTCTGCTGATCGCTTTTCCTCCAGTTCAAATGTAGTCTGGTGTTCTGAAACTGAAGTAACTTGTCCCGATTTTGGTTGCTGAGGGTGAAGCGGCCAATCGATGGTGCTGCCTCAAGTCTCCAACCAAGGGAGGTCGGTGTGCTCAACCGAGCACGGTCAAAGACTTCGAACTGCTCCTGAATCAGTGGACCATCACCTGGAAACATCCACTCAGAGCCCAACTTCTGCCAAAGTAAACCAAAGTGCCCCGAGGCGAGTTTCGTCAGAGGTGCGAATTGAACACCGAGAATGAACTCAACCACCGGCGGGTTTGTGAATTTTTCTCGATCGGTCATGAGCCGGACTTTGGCAATTGTTGGTAAGGCTAGTGGGTATACTCACCCGTCAAGTATATCAGCCCTGAAGTGTTGCGGAGTACGCCGAACAAAAGCAAGCCATTTACGGATCAATTACACCCACGAAAACATCCGACGAACCCGTCCTAGCGTAAGCGGGGCTGCGAAACGAAAAAACCCAAGGAATCCCTTGGGTTTGTCTCGATCTGTCGTCTTTAGGCCGACGCTGGCTTTTCACTAGGAATAGGCGATATTGGACTCGAACCAACGACCTCAACGATGTCAACGTTGCGCTCTAACCAACTGAGCTAACCGCCCGCTTTTCTTGCGTAGTGCTGATTGTCTGGCTCGGACCGGGATTGTCAAGTCCAAGCCGAATCGATACCCTCGACCTTGGTTGCCCATCCGACGCAAGAGGTGTATCCTTGTGTTCGGCTATCGCGGCCCTAACCCTTGCCCGTTTTACCTGCTTTTCCTAGATTTTTCCCCAGTCCTCGCCCGCGACGTTCCTGCGTTCAAGGCGATCCAATCAGTTCCCCACAATGTCCAATACCCACCGCGTCGTTATCACCGGACTTGGCGTCATCTCCCCCCTAGGCCGCCAACTCGATGAGTTCTGGAACCACCTGGCCCTCCAAAAATCAGGGATCGGACCCCTCTCGAACTTGCCCCTGGACGTCATCCCCTGCAAATTCGGCGGACAAGCCTCCTGCTTTACCGGCGAAATCTCCGAATTCGGACCCCTGGACAAAAACCTGCAACGGTCCATCAAAAAGAACCAGAAAGTCATGTGCAGGGAAATCGAAATGGGGGTCGCTGCCTGCCAACTCGCCCTGCATGACTCCGGACTGGCGAACCCCGAACTCCGCGATCCAGACCGCTTCGGCATCGTCTTCGGCAGCGATTACATCATCACCCGCCCCGAAGAATTCGGCGACGGTATCGCCGCTTGCCGAGACGATTCCCACGAATTCCAAATGCCCATGTGGCCCCAAACCGGTCGACCCCAGGTCAACCCGCTGTGGCTCCTGAAGTACCTTCCCAATATGCCCGCAAGCCACGTGGCAATCTACAACGACCTGCGAGGCCCTAGCAACTCCGTGACCATCCGAGAAGCCTCCAGCGCCGCCTCGATCGTCGAAGCCGTCTCGGCCATCCGACGGGGGGCCGCCGATGTGATGATCGCAGGAGCCACCGGCTCGCGCATGGAACCCCTCAGGGCCCTGAACTTCATGTCCACCGAACCGATGGCCAGTCATCGCGATAACCCAGCCGAAATGGCCAGACCCTACGACCTGACCCGCGACGGAAACCTTGTCGGCGAAGGTGCCGGCGCCCTGGTCCTCGAATCCCTCGATCGTGCTGTGGCTCGCGGCGCGAAAATCTGGGGCGAAATCGTCGGCGGTGCAAGCTCCGCCGTCGGTGATGTCACCGGGAAAAATGCCCACCGCGATCATATCCGAACCGCAATCGCCAACGTCACCCGAAACCTGCTCGACCAAGCCACCAAAGCCGGTGTCGACCTGGCACCCGACCAATGGCACTTCCACGGCTGCGGCAAAAGCGATGTCCAAGGCGATGCGAGCGAAGCGGCCGGAATCCGCGATGCTCTGGGCGATCGCGATGTCCCCGTGACCGCCGCAAAAAGCTACTTCGGGAACCTCGGCGCAGGCTCCGGTTCGGTCGAAATCATCGCCAGCCTCCTGGCCCTCGAACACCAACAACTCTTCCCGGTCCTGAACACCAAAACTCTCGACCCGAAATGCCCAATCCGCGTCGCGAAATCCTCGGACCCAGCCGGCCAAGCCTTCGCCCATGTCGCTTACTCCACCCAAGGCCAAGCCTGCGGCGTTTTTGTAAGACGGATATAGTCCAATCCCAGTCGGGAAATTGACTCGATCGGTCCCGAAGGCGACTTTCGAGTACGAGTACCGTTTCACTGAGTACCGCTTCGCTGAGTACGAGTACGACGAGATGATTAGCCTGCGGAATATCGCAATCGCCCAAGCCCTCCTGTGGCTCCTGGCATTGGCCCAAAACGCAGTCTATTGGCAGTACCTACCCGAACGCGTCGCAACTCATTTCAACGGCTCGGGAAAACCCGACGGCTGGATGAGCCGCGATAACGCGACGATGACCATGATGGCCCTTCAAACACTCATCCCGCTGATGTTCATCGCGTTGGGGTACGCCATCTACCGTATCCCGACCTCCCTGATCAACATCCCCCACCGCGAATTCTGGCTCCATCCCGATCGCCGCGATGCTAGCGTGCAATTCATCGCTCGAAACACCGCCGTCTTCTCGCTCGGCCTCTCACTGTTCTTTCTGGGAATCAACCACCTGACATTTCGCGCCAATACCAACGGCGGAGTCCTCGAACCGGTCGGCTTCTGGGTTCTCATGGGCGCCTTTCTTGCCTTCACCTGCCTATGGACCTTCTGGCTCCTAGCACGATTCCGACGACCAAAGAGCACTCGGCGGCGTCTTCCAGTATAGAGCTACAGTGTAGAGCTATTGTCCTCAATAGCTCCCCGACGACGCGCAAGCGGAGGAGTCTTATGGCTCTTCGGCTGTTTTGCCTTAACGGCTGCGGTGCCTTCAGGCTCCGATCGATTGGGGACAATCGATCTACCATCATCCAGGCTCGAACACCCAAGAAACCACAAAATATTTAGACCCACCAGGCCGCTTGCGCCGTTCCGATATCCTCTGCCGATCACAAGGAAATGCTCCTTGATCGATTTCCCGATTGGATGGTATTGCCCACGGGCTCTTGGGCTACCCGGCTCCAGCCGTCTTGGAATTGCTAGCACTAAAGCCCCACTCTTGGCCCTGTCGGGACCTAATTACGGGACCTGATTTCCGACAAGTACAACGGAACGCTAAAGTCTCGGCAGGCAGGCCGACGACACTGAAACGGATCGTAAGGATGGTAACGGATTTGCGGGTTGCATCGGTTTTGAAGGCAAGGGAGTCTATGGGTGGCATCGCGGCGAAGACACAGCATGCCTATGTGCTTGACCGGCAACGGTCGCCGGGAATCCATCGCAATTCGATCCGCTTCCTAGGATTCGCGTTTGTTTGGGTTCTAGGTTCCCTCGGAACGGTCCTTGGGCAAGAGCTTCCAACGGTCCCGCAGGTTCTCCCCAGGCCGATGGGTTCCCCCAGCCCAGTCCCCGAGCCTCCGGGCAAATCCTCGGCGGTCTTGGACTTGATCTATCCACTCTCGAACGCAGATGCCAAGCTCGAGCTGTACATTGGTCAAGCCCGGACGCTGACGCTGAAAAAACCCATTGCCGAGGGAAAGGTCGTCGGAGTGGTCGCTGTAGGAGATCCGAGCATCGTGGACTTCGAAATCCTTCCGAACCCTCGCATGTTGCGGTTATCGGGAAAGCGTGCTGGGGTGACCGACCTGACGATCATCCTGGCTGACGATTCGAGCTTAACCCTTCAGGTTTTTGTGCAATACGATCTGGAGCTTTTGCAAGCTCAGGTGCATCAGCGATTCCCCGATGCCGACATCAAGATTTCCCAGCTGCGAGAAAGCTTGATTCTCGAAGGACAAGTCCGCAGTGCTGCGATTGCGGCTCAAATTGTTGCGATCGCCGAAGCTTGGATGCCCAAAGGTACAGGTACGTCGAGAAGTGCATCGGGCAGCGCCAATCGCCAAGGGGCCGAGCGCATGGAGTCGATCGAAGAAAAAGCGTCCGTGGATTCCGACCCCAATTCTCCTGAAGCAAGTCAGGACTTCGCAGGGATGGAAGTGGGAAACCGATCCCCATCGAGCGGTCAAGCCACCGCCGGGAGTATCCTGAATCTGCTTCGAGTCCCGGGCACTCAGCAGATCATGTTGCAGGTTCGAGTCGCGGAACTCAACCGAACAGGGATGCGGGAAGTCGGCGCGGATTGGATTTTCGCATCCAACAACGGCGACGTCATCGGTACGAACATCAGCGGCAACATTGTGACGGCCCAGGGTACGGTCGGAAGCAATGGGCTTTCCTCGTCCGGAACCGGCAACGTGCTTGGATCCAACGGGACTGCGTTCGGAATTTTCCCAAGTGCCAACTTTGACGTGTTGTTGCGCATTCTGCGAAAGAACGCCTTGCTGTCGATACTCGCAGAGCCAAACCTAGTGGCCATGAGCGGACACGAAGCTAGTTTTCTAGCGGGCGGTCAATTTCCCGTACCGGTCGTAAGCGGCCTGGGGGGACAGGTCTCAATCCAATACAAGGACTTTGGTGTGCAATTGAGATTCACTCCGACTCGATAGGAACGACCCTGGTGCCAGGCGGAATCCCAACTCCTGGAATCAACACCCGCAAAGTCAATACGACCGTCGAGATGCGAGAGGGTGAAACGCTCGCGCTGGCCGGTTTGCTCGAAGTCGCGATCGATGCGCAAACCACCCGTATCCCCGGACTCGGCGACCTGCCTTATCTGGGCCCATTCTTCAGCAATACCACGCATCAGCGCGTCGAGAAGGAACTGCTGGTGCTCGTAACGCCATTCTTCGTAGCAGCCAGCCCGAATTGCGAGCAGTTTGTACTGCCGGGTTCGGATCTGCTTGAGCCCAATGATTTGGAGTTTTACCTACTAGGTCGCATCGAGGGTAAGACCGGACGATCCTTCGGTACGACGAACTCCTGGGAAGACCCTTGGAACTGCGTCGAGAGGATGAAGCTTGAGCGTCAGTGTATTCATGGTCCTGTCGGATTTTCAAGGTAATCGAATGCGAAAACAACCTAACTGGAATCGAGTTGCGGCGCAATCCATCGGGATTGCTGTGATCCTTGTCTTTGCACCGGATCGTGAACTCTTTGCGTTTCAAGAACCATCGGTCTGCTCGCGCTGCCAGAGCACCGGCTCATGCGTCCCGAAAATACAGGACTACCCTGCCTTCCAGAGCACCTACAAGAATCCTTATCGAATCAGCGATTGCCGCAATGAGGACTGCCAGGGCTCTGCGGTCCAACGATGGAAACGGAGCATGCAACAGAGCCATTGGGGCTATCCAGAGCACTTTCAGCAAAACGCATTTGGCGCTGCAAACCGAAACGCCTTTTCGGCAAATATCCGAGATGGAGCTATCGAAAAAACGACCCTTTACCAAATCGACTTCTATCCAGAGAGTTCGCCACAAGCCCACATGCTCACCCCAAAGGGCCTTGAAAGACTCGAAAAAGCGCTCTGTGTTTCTCAAGCTTACGGGACCGGTTTGCAATTCGAGCAAGCGACACGCTCAGAGTTAAACGACCAGCGTCGCGTGTGGTTGGCTGAACATCCCGACGTACTCGCCGCGGGAATCTCCTCGGTGGATATCCGCCAGGCAAAGCGTCCGATGGGAATCCAGGCCGCTGAAGCGATCCGACGCTACCAGCAGGGCATCTCCAGTCCGGTCGGCGGGACACCTTTATTCCAAAGTTCGGCATCGCCCGCAGGTCCTCCTCAAGCGGGTGTTCGATAAGGACGGTTACCTACCTATGCGAAATACCCTCCTACAACTTGTGCTTCTCTCGGCAGTCTTCGTCTTGCCTGCAATATCAGGCTGCAGTTCCTGGAGACCCTGGCAAGCCTACCCGGAATCCAAATCCAAAGCCTCGATCGCTCCGAAGCCTCTAGGGATATTCGGTGCCAAGCCTGACACACGCCAAGCGCAAATCGACCTATTGATTGCATCTGCCGAACAGGCCGAAGCAAAACGCGAGGATCCAGAGGCAATGAAAAAATACCAGGAAGTCCTGGCTATGGATCGGAAAAACACGACGGCCCACCATCGACTAGCCCTGATTTCCATCCGATTGTCGGCAAGCGAGCAAGCCAAAAAGCATTTTGAGGCCGCCCTAGAGGTGTCCCCATCGGACGATTCGATCCTGGCCGACTATGCCTATTGGCACTACCTAAGCGGTAGAAATCAAGACGCCATGCACTGGGTGGACCAAGGCTTGAAAAAGTCCCCCCATTTCCAGAGATACCACAACATCAAAGGGCTCGCCCAGGCCCGCCAACGCCAATTCGAACCTGCGGTTGCTAGCTTCCTGGCCTCGGGATGCAACCAACAAGAGGCTTGGGCAAACATAGGACACGTGCTGTTGCTCGATGGAGATGTCCAATCCGCCGAGTACTGGATAGGTCATGCGGCTCAAAGCGATCAAGGATCCCAGGTCGCCAAGAAGACCCACAAGGTTATTCAAGCCTCCTACGAATCGACACAGCCTCAGGCTCCCATAGCTCGGTAAGATTCGATCATCAGGACCCCGATCGCGACGGGAACCGCATAGGGTATCAAAACCGATCTCCGATCCACCGAGCAATAAACATCATCGATCCGTGCCTTGTTGCCAATCGTGCTCGAGCCGAGCCCCCGGATCCCCCTGCTTTCCATTGCAAGACCGGCTCGCGGTGTCTCTCGGACCATGGCGATGTACCTGTAGGCGATCGATACCAAGCAGAATACTCCCAGCAGAATGCTGCTGACGAGAAACACACCCACAATACCACGAGGGCCGTACCATGCACCTAATGCAGCCAGCCATTTGACATCTCCGGCGGTAACTCCACCCATGGCATAAAAAGGCACGAGCAATAAAAATCCGACCAGGACGCCCACAATCCCCATAGCAGCACCCATCCAAAGCGCATCGCTTGCGTTCCAGACCAACCCCATCATCAGCGTCAGCAATACCGCACGATTGGAGATTCGATAGTGCAAAAGATCGCTCCTTGCGATTAAGATTGTTAACGCAAGCAGGATTGAGGACTTGAGAGAGAAAATAAAAAGGTCGTCGTGCATCGCAATCACTCAACCAAGAAAATCGATCGTCCGATCGCTTGACTGTCCGTAGCCGTCGCTCGGATCTCGATCGAACTACCGCCCAGAACGTTCAAGCTTGAAACCACACATTTGGTACCAAGAGCACTCGTCCCGGAGATCCGTAGCGGCATCCATTTGCCATAGAAGACCCCCGATAGGTTCGGTTGGTTTGTATTCCCCGTAATGACCATGTACTGCTGGTTGTGTCGGCGTTGATAGAACGTCACCCCATTGAACTCAGGGGCCACTGCTTTGGCACCGGGGTAAAGCGACGCATAGTCGTATTTCAGCGTGTCGATCGGGTTTAGGCGAAGCGGCGCGACGAGCCAAGTCGGCCCAAAGGTCGTCGAGGCTACCGCCGGTGGATCCATCGCTCCGTCATTGCGGTCAGGGGTTCCGGTATTCGCATCGTAGTTTTCCCCAGTCGCATAGAACATCAAACCATCACCGACGACATTTCCACCCGTGATTCGAATGACCTCAGGGGACGCAACACGCGCAGTGACCACGTAAATCCCGGGAACAAAGTAGACCCTACCTCCTGAGATCCAAATACGCGTATAGACTCCAGGATGAAGAATGATGTCCCCAGCACTGGCTCTATAAAGTCCACCGGCGATGACTTCGTTGCTCTTGGCGACTCGATTCAGACCCGAGGTATCGTAAGCAAGCCCGTTGACGGAAGTGCTTGTCACTGTGACGGATCCTCGAAATCGGTTATCGACTCCGTTGCTGACATTCGGAGTGGCGATCGAAAGGAATGGGTCGGCAAAGGGGGGAACCTTGGTTCGCACCGGCGAGATAGCGTCCACCACGAGGGGTTTGATACCACTAGGGTTGTCAACCCCGCCGACACTATCGACCACATCAGAAAAAATCCCAAAGTTTGAGGTTGGTAACCCCACGGAGATCGCCGAAGAACTGTTGCCATTGCCGACAGGATTGCCGTATTGGTCCAACCCTCCACCCTCGGAATTGACTATGATTCGACCCTTCAAGCGCAGCGACGAGGTACTGCTGACAGCCAAACCAGGGCGGGCTTGGGGATTGAGAGTCACGAGACTCGGTTCAGGAATGAACATCTCATCCCCAGCCACGCTCTGGGCGGTAACCTCAATCGACGGACTGCTGAACCAAGACCGACGGAGCATCCATGTCCCGATTTCCCGTCGAGCGGTCACCTGGATGTAACCGGGGAGTCCAGCATACTGGCCGCCGGTAGGAGGGCTCTGGATATCTGCAAGCCTCGAATCGGTTGGATTCAAAATAGTCAGATACGTCCATGCGGTATTTCTGGCTATGCTGGGCGATCGTGTCGAGCCAAGCTTCCGAGCCCCGGCAAGTGCTGCCGCATCGGCAATATTTTGGCATCGCCTCCAACCATAGTTGATCAACGCCAAATCGTGGATCAACGCCAAAAAACCTAAAAAGAGCGTCATGCTCAACGCGAACAACACCAGATAAGCACCCCGGCGACCCACCGTTTTTCTACAAGATTTTTTCGCTCCGAAACGAGAGGCTAGCGCCATAGACTCAATACCGAAAATCTAATGCATGATGGTGAATGTGACACTTGCCGACGCTTTCGAAAAGTAACTCTTAAATCCCGACGAGCCGCCCGTTTCGATATCGAAACCATCCGACAGGTCGAAGGAAGCGATGGTCACTTCGACTCGATCTCCTCGGGTCGCATCGTTCCCTCCATCGGGCCATCTGATTCGATAGTAAACATCCGTCGCTTGCCCGTCACCGAACTTATTGGCAAGCAAAGTACCGATAAGACTGCCATCCCCCAGTGAACCTTGAATCGAACTTGGCCCCCAACTCCCTATTCGGTCGGCAGACTGTCCATGAACAATCGCTTGGCGAGCGAGATATTTGGCCAACAAAGTGAGCCGATGCTTCTGAAAGATACTGATTCCACCCATGACAACCGCTGAAATAATGGTCAGGTAGATCGGAATCACGAGTGCAAACTCGAGTGTTGTAGCACCTTTGCGTGTTGGAAAATTAGTTCGCGCCATAAACGGTCACCTCGTGGACGATCATCGACTGCGACGAGAGTACCAACCACGGCACATGAGCTTCGTAGGCATACTCAACACGGATGGAAATCCGTCGCTCCTCCTGGCTGACTTGTACAATATCCGCAACTGGGATGATCAGATCCGAGGGCTCGATCCAAGGTGAACCAACGAGCGATCCCCTTGCTGAATCTTCAAGCCCTTGTTGCCACATCTCCATCGATTCGGAATCAACAGGTACCATCGATGCGTAGCGACTTGCCGCACCGGCCGCATCCGAAACCAAAAAATGAAGAAAGGTTATTTTCGAAAGGTCCAAAACCGCAACCGACAAAAGCAACATCAACGGCAGGGTTACGGCAAACTCAAAAAGCACAGAGCCACTGCGTGATGCAACGCAACGATTTTGGTTTCGCGAACTGCCTTCATTAAACTTTAACCCCAGACGTCTTGGATATCTCATGTTTTAGCCAATCCTCGCATGATCATGATCACCGCCGGTCCCAACGTGACTAAAAAAAGTGCGGGAAGAATGCAAAGAACCGTAGGTATGAGTATTTTCGCGACGGATTGCTGTGCATGTGCCTCGGCGATGAACATTCGTTTCTGCCTCATCGTCGCGGCGAATACCTCCATTGCATCGACCAAGCTTGAACCATACCTTTCGGCCTGTACCATCACCGATGACATACTCCGTAACTCCTCGATATCGAACCGATCGGCCAAGGCCCTCATCGACTCTCCAACACTACGGCCCAAGAGGGTTTCCCGGTTGACGATCGCAAGCTCCGTAGCAAGCCCCGGATGCGCACCGGACAACTCTTGAGACACCTTGGACAAAGCAGCCGGCAGACTCATGCCGGCTTCCAAGCAAATACTCAGCACATCCAATGCATCGGGAATAGCCCGACGGATACGCAATTGCCGCTGCTTTTTGATACGATCAAGAACAAACGAAGGCCCGATCATCCCAGCGATACCTAATCCAAGGGCAATCGATGCCGTCCATTGAATCGACATCGATGTCAGATACGTGACAAGCATTGCTACCAATAGCGGAATGCACATCGATAAGACTTTCGTGATCGACATCCAGAGCAATGCATTTTTACCGTAGAACCCGGCATGAACAAGTCGTTTCCGCAGTTGCGCACTTTCCTGCTTTGGTCCAAACTGCTTTCGAGGATCCTTGAGCGATTGCCGATCGATTCCCTCGGTTGGGACTCTGGCAGCCCGATTCGTATCCTTACCGACTTTCGAAGGAACCAGGAAATACAAACCACCGGTGATCAACACCATTACGACCGAACTGACAAAGAGTGTCGTGGTATCCATCAAGCACCCCTATTACTGATCGAAATGAATAATGCTCTGCATCCATAGGACGCCGACTCCCATCCACAGAATCATCCCCGCTACGACTGATTTGTAGTCGAGCAATGGAAGAATATAAGTTGGATTGACCACACTGATCATCGCAGCGAGTCCAAAAGGTAGAGCTACGAGCATATAGGCCTGCATTCTGCCTTCGGCAGTCAACGCCATAACCTTGTCCTGCATCTTGTCGCGCTCGCGTATCACCACCGAAAGCTTTTCGAGAAGTAGCGATAGGTTTCCCCCCGAGGATGCATTGATCGTCAAGGCGACGACAAAAATCTTGATTTCTAGGATTCCTGTTCGTTTCGCAAGTTCCTTGAGGGATGCCTCAGGCGTTAGACCCAAATTCTGCTGTTCCCAGCAGTATGCAAACTCCTCGGCTAAAGGTGACGAAACCTCATCGGAAATCGCACGCATCGCCTGACCGATGGTTTGACCCGAACGCAGCCCTCGGGAAATCATTTGATAAGCGTCCGGCAACTGCTTAAGAAGTCTCTTTTGCCTGAGCTTGCGTCTATGGAATACCCAACGGATTGGGGCTACACCCAAAACCACCGCAACAGGAATTCCAAAAAGGGGCTTGCCTGTGAAAAAAACCGTCAACCCCGCACCGACAATCCCCAAGCAAACCGCTAGGATCAAAATCGCCTTGGCTCCAATACCAGCGATTCCAGACTGCAAAACAACCAGTTGCCATTTTGCGATTAATCCCAGATCCACATCCTGCTTGGCAGCATGCGCTACCATAGGGTACTGCAATTCACGATTTTTCCATTCGGCACGTGCACGTTCCGCACTGCGCAATCGCAACTCTTCCCGCACTCGGACGGCCTGATGCTTACGACGATCGTCGATGACATCGGCCACAAGGTAATTCAATCCTGAGACAAACGCAAACCCAGCAAAAAAAGCAAGCGATATATAGAGATAAAGCATCCCTAAACCCTTCCTTTGCAATCCATCAGCATCCGGGACTGGAAAAGCCCTGGTGGCATTTCAACACCATAGGCCCTGAGTCGATCCAAATTCACAGGACGAATTCCTGTCGCCCAAAATTGCCCTTTCGTTACACCCTGTTCGTTGAGTCCCATCTGCCTAAATTCAAAAATATCATGCATGCTGACAATATCCCCCTCCATCCCGGTGATCTCGGAGATACGGGTGATTTTCCTTACGCCTCCGGGCAAACGATTGACCTGAACGACCATATGAACCGCTGAAACAACCTGCTTGCGAATTACCCAAATCGGAAGATCAAATCCAGCCATTCCAACCATCATCTCCAAGCGACTAATTGCGTCTCTCGATGTGTTGGCGTGTATCGTCGTTAAACTCCCCTCGTGCCCAGTATTCATCGCTTGAAGCATATCCAATGCCTCTGGCCCTCGACACTCACCGATAATGATCCGGTCAGGACGCATCCGAAGTGCATTGCGGACCAAATCCCTCGCCAAAACGGCACCGTTCCCCTCGACATTGGCAACCCGTGTCTCCATCCTCGCCACGTGGGGCTGCTGCAACCTTAATTCCGCAGCGTCCTCAATCGTCGCGACCCGCTCGTTCTC
>JAJTEK010000038.1 GCA_021299695.1 Pirellula sp.
AGACGATTCAGGGCACCTACAATTCTTATCAGTCGCGGCAAACCGTGGAAGCGGTCGATGGAGCCACCGTTGATTTGTCTGGGCTCAAGACACTGACCGTTGGCGGGACATCGACTGAGTATGGTCAATTTGAAATTCGCACGAGCAACGGAACCGTTCGGCTTGACTCCCTGACAACGGTAATCGGTTCCGGCGACGGCGTTCGGTTCACCTTGGACGCGTCGGCCTCCTTACCGGAACTGTTGACCGCAACGCGAATGTCTTTGAACTCTGGCAACAACCAAACCATTAGTTTACCCAAGCTCAATTCATTGAGCTCAAGCACATTAACACTCCAGGGGTCTGGACGCATTGATGGCAATCCCGATTCGCAGCTAACGGTTACCGACGGATCGATTTCTCTTGCTGACACTTCTGTATTCTCTCTAAAGAAATTGGTGATCGATAGTTCTGCCACCCTCTCCGGCACTGGAACCATGATCGGCGATGTCGAGAATCGTAGCACTATTGCACCTGGCTCGGCGAGCACTTCTGGAAGAATTACGATCCAAGGTAACTACACCCAAGCCAGTGGTGGCAAGTTAGTGATTGATCTGGCCGGTAATAATCCGGGTACAACTCACGATCAGCTAGAAATTACAGGAACAGCGAACCTTAACGGTGGACTGCAGGTCGTCCAGAAATCAGGTTACAACCCGACCTCTGGCACCGTCTTTCAACCCGTAGTCTCTCAGTCTATAAATGGTGCGTTTTCAGCCACGAGTGGACTAACACTCGCTAGTGGGTCAACGCTACAGGTTGTCTACACGTCTGACAAGGTGGTGCTTACCGTTTCCGGTAATGGCGAGGGTGAGCCGTACGTTTATTCCGTTTATGGCCCAATGTGGATGATGGCCTCTGATGCCTACGAATACCCACTCTATGGACCTGTTTGGATGCCGCTAGTAGCCGAGGGAGAAGCAAACGGCGAGGGTGGATCGGACCCTGCTTCGCCACCAGTCACTCTCCCCGAGGAATGGCAATACGATACAGCGTTCAATCAATTGCTTAGCTACTCAGATGGCAACGGAAATCTCACCCTCTACACACTCGATTCCGCTAACGGGAGCCGAATCAGTTCGCGCCGCGTGATCGGTCAAGTCGACTCAACCCAGAACGGCGAAACGGACGATCTGGTTACGACCTTCACTTACACAACGTTTGGATTGATCGATAAAGTTACGGATCCCTTAGGCCGCATCACCGACTACGATTACGACGCTCTCGGACGAATGGTCAAGCTGACCGAAGCTGCCGGGACCACCATCGCGATATTTGAAACCTACGAGTATGACCTTTACGGCAACATGACCGCCCGAGTCGATGCGCGTGGGTTCCGATCGACCATGGAATACGATGTCATGAACCGGATGACGAAGATGACGTCCCCCGATCCCGATGGCGATGGACCTTTGATCGCTTCCTCAACCATCTTTGAATACAATGCTTTTGGGCAGTTGCTTCGAACGGTGGATGCTCGTGGTTCTGAATCCACGATGACCTACGATGCGATGGGACGGATGGTCACGCAGACCAATGATGCTGGCAAGACCACCCGCAACACTCACGATTTGGCTGGAAATCGGATCGCGGTGACCGACGCCAACGGCAACACGACTCGGTACAAGTATGACGCCCGCAAGCGGATGACCGAGTCGACTGCTGCCGATGGTGGAGTGACAAAATATGAATACGATCTGGCCAACAACTTGACCTCACTCACCGACCCGGTCGGCAACCGTACCCAATTCCGCTACGACTCGCGAAACCGTGTGATCGAGGAAATCGATCCGCTGGGTAAGAGCATCCGCTACGAATACGACGGAGTCGGAAACATCGCGACGAAAACAGATCGCAACGAGCGGACAACGTCCTTCGAATACGACGATGCCAATCGCATGTTTAGGGAAACTTGGCGAAACGCCGACGGTACGACCGCCAACGTTATCACCTATTCCTACGACAAAGCAGGAAATCTGCTGGGAGTGCAGGACCAAGCAAGCAAATTGAGCTACAAGTACGATGCCTTGAACCGCCCCATCGAAGTCACCAATGCAGGCACTCCGTCTGCGCCGCTAGTCGAATTGGACTACGAATTTGATCCTGTTGGCAACATCGAAACCGTAACCGATACCATCTTTGGTAGCTTGGCAGGCACGACTAGCTACACCTACGACGGTCAAAACCGCATGTCGTCGGTTTCGCAAGGTGGTATTAGCGTGGATCCCAAACTCGTTGATTTTGTATACAACGAGCTTGGGCAATTCTCCCAAATCGATCGCCACAATGATCTTCAGCGATCGTCCTTGGTAGCCCGCAGTCGCTACTCCTACGACGACCTCAATCGATTGACAGCGCTGACCCACGGATCGGCATCTAACCCACGCAGCGTAGCATTCTACGACTACGAGTACGACGCTGCCGACCGCATTATCGCAATCACTGATACTGTCGGTCGCACGGATTTTCGACACGATGCCACGAACCAGTCAACAGCGGTGTTTCGTGGAAATAGTGATCCAAGGGGTAGCGAAACATATCGATACGATCGCAATGGCAATCGCACAAGCAGCCATCTCGCGGCGAGCTACACCACCGGTGCAGGCAATAAGCTCATGTCGGACGGCACGTACGAATACACGTATGACGGCGAAGGGAACCTGATTCTGCAGACCGAGACCCAATCAGGCACCTATCGCGTGTTCGATTATGATCATCGCAATCGAATGGTTCGTGTAACCGACCGTTCGACGGGGGGCGTGGCCTTGAAGCAAGTAGAGATGATCTACGACGCTGGCGATCGTCGGATTAGTCAGACCGTGGATGCTGACGGTGCGGCAAGTGGCTTGGCGACTACGGAGCATTACATCTACGATGGCGAGCACATCATTCTGGAATTCATCGACGCAGACGGACCCGGCTCTGCAACGCAGCCGATTTCCAAGGTTCGCAATCTGTTTGGTCCTGGCATCGATATGATCCTTGCCCAGGAGCAGATAGGCGCAGTCGAAACCAACTGGGTATTGACGGACCACCTGGGAACGGTCCGCGATTTGGTCGGCAACATGGGCCAGCAAGTGCTCGATCTTCAATATGACAGCTTCGGCAACCTACGTTCTTCATCATCCCCGACGACCGTTACGCGCTACGGCTTTACTGGGCGCGAGTTCGACAATAGCCTTGGGCTTTATTATTACCGCGCGCGTTACTACAGCCCGGAACTGGGGCGATTCCTGCAGGAGGATCCGATTGCGTATGCAGCCCAGGACGCAAACCTGTATCGGTACGTCTTCAATCAGCCGGCGGAGCACACTGATCCATCGGGTCGAATCTTACCATTGATTTTGGCTGGCATCTGGGCTGGTGCGGAAGTTGGACTTGCTATCTATGACTCGTACGATACCGCATCGACGATCATGGACCCATGTGCGAGCACTGGTGAAAAATTCGTTGCTGGCGGACTGTGGGCAGCAGGAGCCTTTCTGCCCGGTGGCGGCTATAGCCAGATCGATAACGTGGCGAAAGGAGTTGCCAAGAATGTTCCCCCAAGTAGTGCACCACAATTCAGCGGCACGAGTAAGCCTTGGACTTCTGGAGCCACACCGAACTCCAAGTACACGCATGTCGGACCAGATGGAAAGGCCGTGCAGAATGCAATCTATGACGGAAACGGAAACGTTATAGGACATGTCGACTTCAAGAATCACGGCCCAGGAGCGCCATCTGGGCACGGCCATCAGTTCCCAGTTCCTGGAAATCCGGCATCCGGGCATGGCCCAGGGAAACCACATATACCTCCAAATCAGTTGCCTCCGGGGTGGGGAGATTTGCCGCCGGGTGTGCCACCAAGAACGCCGATCGGCCAATAAGGAGCATGAGTATGACGAGAAGATCGCATGATGATTTCGAGCAAATACTGGCCCGTTTCTACGGATTCTCCGACGGTATCATTCGATGGCTACGGCTACGATATGAAGATGACGGAACGCGAAACGTGGAGCTTACAGTCGCGTGTCGCGACGCTGAAGCGACCGAAAATGAAGGATGGGTGAGCGTGCGGATCCTAGTGCGGAATGCCCGAGAATTCACGGTTCGAGAGCAACCGAACACAACGCTTCAGGTGTTGTCTGAAGGGCTGCATATTCAACCGATTGACGAAGGAGTTGGAATCGAATTTGGGGGAGCACTGGAACCTCCGCGAACGAAAAGCGACATGCAGAAATCAGACGGTTTTGTAATCGGCAGCGAAATTGAGATAGAGGTCGAACCGTACTAACCCTTAGCCCCGGTTGAAGCGGAGCGTCACTCGGTGCCGGGCACGAATGGCACTGTATGGCTACCGTAATCTGCTTCAATCAAAGGAGTTATCTCCCTTGCTGAGCCTCTGTCGCAATTTGTCTCGGGGTTCCATCATCAGCGTGTACTGCTCCCGCCGTCGCTTGACGAGCGCATGCTTTCTGGCAACTCAGGCCTGAAGGGCCGATACAGTGACTGCCGTGGCTCCCAGAGCCACGGGCTGCGGGGGCCGCCGTTCTGAGAAGCTCAAAGGGCTGACAGAATAACGATCCCCAAATGAGCACCGCGTTGCGGGGACGATGATCCTGTCGGCCCCTTCGGGCCTGATGAAGCCAATGCCGTTTCGCTAAGTGCGTGGGGCTGCGGGATACTCCGGGATAGTCAGTTGTTTGACGAAAGCTACGACGGAAACGGGTGCCTATGAGAAATCGAGAGTAGCTATGATAAAGGAACGTTCTGATTCGCTCCTGCTCATTGTTGTTGAAAGGCGTCCTAGTAAAGAAATTTGATCGCGCATATTCAGGCTCGCAAATCAGGGACTCTTGTTGCGGAAGCGTGGGGATCCATTCTGGAACTCGCGGCAGGGGGAGTACGAGCCGCAGCGACCGAGTTGCTGGGATCCGATACGAAGGTTCAGGAAGCAGACTGTCTTCTGGTAGCACGGGCAACAAAGCCTCCGAGAGCTTTGGATGTGGCCAGTGGTGATCAGCAAACGAGTTTTGCCGAAAACCAGCGCGGGCTCTTTGGGTACCTTGTCACCGATAAGACCAGCGAGGTGCGTCTTCGTGTATCCCCTTTGGAATTGATTGGCTCGAACCGAAGCTTCCAGAAGCATGTCGAAGTCCATGCCGACAAGTCAGGTGTAACCATGGAGAAGATCCGTTCCGGGGAACTCCAACTGGCCATATTTCCTACGGAGATTTTACGGATTGATATCGGCTCGGACTCGCCACCCGCTCCGCTGTTTCGCGGCGCTCCACTTACCTCTGAAGCCTCGGTGACTAAGCCGTTCATGGAGGATTTGCTCCAATCGATGAGCGATTACCTGCTCCGGTCGGTACATCCGAATGGTCGAATGATGTATGTCTATTATCCCAGCCGAGGAGAGGAGGATACGAGTCGAAACAACTCGATACGGCAATGGATGGCGACACGGGCTCTGATTCATACCGCCAGGTGGAGCCCGACGCTGCAACGGATCCAGGCTATTGAACAAAACATCCAGTACAACCTTGCAACGACCTACCGTGAGCAAGGGGACTTCGGCTGGATTGAAGAAAATGGGAAAATCAAATTGGGGGCGATCGCCTTAGCGGCGATGACACTCAGGGATTACGCAGGTGTGATCGATTATTCGGAAACTCGCCAGAAACTTTGCCGTACTGTTCGCTCGATGTGGCGGGATAGCGGCAGGTTTCGGACATTCTTGGCTCCAGCAGATCGCGACGATTGCCACAATTTCTATCCTGGCGAAGCCCTATTGTTGTGGGCTGATCTGCTTGACGAATCGATGGATAAGTCCCTGCTGGATTGCTTTTCACGATCCTTTTATTTTTACGGCGATTGGCATCGCGTGAATCGCAATCCCGCCTTCGTTCCCTGGCATACGATGGCGTATGCCAAGCTGTGGGATCGATTGCCTGACCAGAAGCTGGTTGATGCAATATTTGAAATGAACGATTGGTTGCTTGGTGTCCAGCAGTGGGATGATGCCCCGTACGAAGATTGCCGAGGAAGATTCTACGCACCGGATCGCCCGTTCGGTCCTCCCCATGCTTCATCAACCGCTGTTTACCTCGAAGGCTTAGCGGAAGCCTTTCGAATCGCTCGCTTGACTGGCGACCAGGCGAGGCAAGTGGCTTATCGACGAGCGATCCTCAGAGGCCTGCGCAGCCTGGCCCAGTTGACTTACAAGGGAGACCTAGACATGTGTTTTCACGCAAAGCGAAAGCGTCTTTTAGGTGGCGTTCGCACGTGCGAGTACAACAACGTCATCCGTGTCGACAATGTCCAGCACTCGATCATGGCAATCCTTAGCGTGCTATCGATCTTCGATGCGGCCGACTGGAACTGGATTACCTAAATTGCAACATGCCTAAACTATCTCCCAGCTTATTCTAGAATGCACTCCATTCCGCCAGTTTTACCTGTGCATCCGATGAGCCGTTCTTTACAATAGAGAGTCGTGAATCCACTGCCTACGTACCGTAAGTCTTAAACCGCGAGGTTTGATTTTTTTAGAAAATCCCCGGCTGAGCCATGACGCTATCCGTCAATGAGCATGGAAAACAAACGAGTCGCTTTCGTCCCAAGTTCGAGCAGCTTGAGGATCGAGTCGTTTTTTCAGTGTTCCAAAATCCCTCCTTACCATGTGACATCGATGCATCTGGGTTTGTAACATCGATCGATGCGCTGACAGTCATCGACGCTTTGAACACCCGGGGATCTGGCTTTTTACCCATCGACGATGGTCAAGAGGCAAACTTTCTTGATGTCGACGGTGATGGCTTTCTGTCCCCATTGGATGCTTTACTGATCGTAAATGCTCTGAACCGAAACCCAAACCCTCCGCAAATAGTCGCGTCGATTGCACCCGCAGACGATACAAATTTCAACGGTGTTGTCCTTTCACCCTCTATCACCATCATCGGACAGACTTCGCCATTTGCGAATGTTTCCGTATGGTCGGCAATCTCCCTGACACCTCCCTCCATTGCACTCGGTAAAGGACTCAGCGACTCGAGAGGAGTCTACGAAATCGCCATACCGTTGGAGTTTGGAGCCAATCATCTTGTAATCCACACCCGCGATGAGCTCGGAAGGTCCGCCGAGATCGCAAAGACATGGTACCGTGGCGATGTTGTGGCCGACTGGAATGCTACGATGCTTAATGCTGTGCGTGATTGGACGGGACTATCGAACGATCCTTACCCCAATCGGATCGTTCCGTCTCGTCCTCCTATCGTTACTCGAAACCTTGCAATGGTTCATCTTGCGATGTTCGATGCGGCAAATGCTGTTGAGGGCCGTTATCAACCCTATTTGCCAGATCTCGCAAAGGATCCCAACGCATCTGCAATCGCCGCCCTTGCGACAGCCGCTCATGACATCGCGATTACACTGTATTCTGATCGAGACGAGATTCCTGTATTTGATGCGACTCTTGCCGCCTCGCTCGCTCTTGTTCCAAACGGAGAGTCCAAACAGCGCGGTATTGCCCTTGGGAAAACCGTTGCGCAAAGGATGCTTGCAGCACGCACCGGTGATGGGGCCTCTTCGCCTGCTGGATATACACCAACTGCAGCCGTCGGGAAATGGAATCGTACGGAACCGGATTTCACTCCTCCGGAATTGCCGCAATGGAGAGACCTCAAATCCTTTGCCCTAGATGGTGTCGGCGCGTTTCGAGTAGCTCCTCCACCATCGCTAGATTCATCCGAATACGCTGCAGCGGTCGATGAGGTCATGAGACTGGGCGAATTAGACAGCACCGAACGCACCCTTGACCAAACGGAGTCAGCAAAATTCTGGGCCGACGGAGCTGGTACGGCCACTCCGCCAGGGCATTGGAACCGAATCGCCACGGATGTGCTGATGAAAAGTCAGTCGGATCTTCTCGATAGTGCGCGAACACTCGCTCTACTTAATCTATCAATGGCAGATGCTGCAATTGCAGTGTGGGAAGTGAAATATCACTACGAGCTCTGGCGTCCATTGCACGCTATTCGACGAGCTGATCTAGACGGTAATGCTTTAACTGCCCAGGACGAATCGTGGGCGCCGCTTCTGAGAACCCCCGCCCATCCTAGCTATTTATCAGGGCACAGCACATTTAGCGCTGCTGCGGCGACAGTGCTTACGAGCCTCTTCGGAGATAGTGTTTCATTCTCCAGTACAACAGATCCACAGTCAGGGCTCACACAAAGGCCGTTGGCCACTGAATTGATCACCACACGGTATTTCAGCAATTTCTGGGATGCAGCAGACGAAGCGGGCCGCAGTCGGATTTACGGTGGTATCCATTTTTCGTTTGATAACACAGCAGGTAAATCGCTTGGGAAATCCGTTGGGGAAGAGATTGTAGGCTCGTGGCTTGGCCCGAGGATTGTTTTGCCCCAGCAGTCTTTGGAGCTTTGATTTGATTGAGCTATTCAAAGCCCAATGGGGGGGGGCAACATCACTGATCTTGAGGCCAAAAACCAACAGATAAATGAAGTTGTCGCTGCGTTGCTCCACGAGCAATTGCAGCTAAAAGAAGAACTTGAAGGACCCCAGAAATGGGCGAAGAGGGACTCGAACCCCCGACATCTACTTTGTAAGAGTAGCGCTCTAACCAACTGAGCTATTCGCCCGATTTGACTGAATCACGATGCACTAAACAGCATCGAATCCAGTGCTCGGTGATTGTGCTGTTTTAGATCCCGTGCAATCGGATCCGGCGGTTCCGACGCTCGGCTCGTTGCTTGCTACGACGCTTGATTTCGCTGGGCTTCTCGTAAAACTCCCGACGTCGCATTTCCTTCTTCAATCCGCTTCGCTCAACCAACTTGCGGAACCTTCGTACCGCATCCTGAATCGTCTCCCGATCGCGGACTTGCAACTTAACCATGCATCTGACTCCAATAAGACCTATCTACGCTCGCTTCGGTTCGCGAAACTGCTTGTGCCTCGAAATGATTGACCTCTCTGCGCCTAGCCCCACATCGAATCCTTCTCTGTGAGACATCCCTCTATCGGACCTAGCTTGTCGGTGCCAGGAGCTTTTGGGGCCGAAATTTTAGCCTAATCATGTCAACCCGTCCAGGCTACTTGTAGGCCCGCCTGAGAAGAAACTAAGAAGTCGACGGGAATCGAACCCTCAACGGGAATCTCGCCCTAAACCCGGGGAACTTTCTCCCCCCCTTCGGGTTTATCTCCTTGCCGAATCGAAAGGTTCGCTAGCAAACTCCAACCGATCCGATTCCCTTAGCCGGTCCCGAAAAACCAATCGGCAAGAGAAGAAACCTGCAATCCGATGCACCTTTTTGGCATTTCCTAGCAATCTCTCTAGCCAATTCCGACGAAATGGGCGATTTTATCCCTATGCCGATGGTCCAATCCCACCCCCGTTTACGGCCTCCTACAATAAATCGTAGATTCGGTCCGTAGATCCATCGAAATCCTGCCGGACGTCTTTCCTCCCATCCTAAACAAGTACGCAACCATGAAAAAAAACAGAAGATCCCTTCTACGCTTGTCCCGTACTGCCAGTCGGTCGCGACGAGCGGGAGTGCGAGGAACCCTATTGGGCCTTTTGGCAGTCTCAGGGCTCTGTGGGGGTGGATATTATTGGGCGATGAACCGTCCTGGAAGCAATCTGGAAAGCTCCTCGGAGCCGATGTTCCATCAGGTTGCCGAGGGGCCCTTTGACCATATCGTCTTGGAACAAGGTGAAATCGAATCGAGCAGCAACAACGAGGTGAAATGCGAGGTCAAAGGCCGTGGCGGGAGCGGAACGCCGATCCTCTCGGTCATTCCCGAAGGAACTTTGGTCAAGAAAGGGGAAGTGCTTTGCCAATTGGACTCCTCGGCCCTTGACCAGGAAGCAAAGAACCAACGGATTGTCGTCAGCTCGGCCGAGTCAGCAGTCATCAGCGCCGAGGCGGCCGTCAACAAAGCGGTGATCGCGCGTCAAGAGTACCTAGAAGGAACTTTTCTGACCGAGCGCAAAGCGATTGTCAGCGAGATTGCCGTCGCCCAGCAATCCCTTCGCAAAGCCGAACTCTCGCTCGAAAGCGCCGAGCGGCTTGCAGCGAAAGGGACCTTAAAACCTCTTCAGATCGAAGCCGAACAATTCTCCGTTGAAAACGCAAAGAGCAACCTTGAATCGGCCTTGGGCCGCTTGAAGGTTCTCGATGAATTGACCAAAGCGAAAATGCTTGTCCAATTCGATGCCGATATCGAAACGACGCGAGCCAAGCTCGAGTCGGATAAAAACACCCTTGGGGAAGAAAAGAACAAGCTTCAGGAAATCCAAGCTCAAACGAAAGCTTGCACCATCATCGCTCCTGCCGATGGCCAAGTGGTCTATGCGAACAAAAGCTCTGGTCGAGGGGGTAGCGACTTCATCGTCGAGGCCGGCGCATTGGTCCGAGAGCAGCAGACCATTTTCCTGCTCCCAGACCCCACTCGCATGCAGGTCAAAGCGAAAATCAACGAATCGCGTATCAGTTTGATCCGCGAAGGCATGCCGGTGAAAATCCGCGTCAACGCCTCCGAATACGAATTGCTCGGTCGAGTGATCAAAGTCAACAAGTACGCCGAGCCTGGCAATTGGTGGGGTTCGAACGTTAAAGAATACGCGACCTTCATTCAGATCGTCGAGCCGCCCGAGACGATCCGAACCGGTATGACGGCCGAAGTGAGGATCTTCGTCGAGCAAATCGACAAAGCGCTTCAAATTCCCGTGCATGCTGTCTACGAAACCAAACGGCATCACTTTGTCCTCGTGCGCGATGGTGAAAAATGGAACACCCGAGAAATCAAAATCGGTGCGACCAACGATAAGTTTGTGACCGTCAAAGAGGGGATCCAGCCCAACGACAACGTCGTGCTCGACCCGAGGAACCACTTGGACAAGATGGATATCCCGGAGATCCAAGAAGAAGATGACCGTTCGAAACTCGTGGCGATGTCCAATGCACCACTTCCGAAATCTACCGCCCCGGAATCGGGCCCCCAGGGTGCCGGTGGTGCCGGTGCTGCCGGTGGTGCTCGGGGCGGGGCAGGGGGCGGGGCAGGGGGCATGAGTCCCGATGCGATCGTCGGCATGATCATGCAACGTATGGATACCAATACCGATGGAAGCCTTTCTCAAGAAGAGGTTGCATCCGACGACCGGATGAAGAGTTCCTTTGGCGACTATGACGCGAACAAGGATGGGAAAGTCGACCGCAGCGAACTGGCCGCCGGATTCAAAAAGCGGATGGCCGCCATGGGAGCTGGTGGACCTGGCGGTCCGGGCGGTGGTGGATCCGGACGCGGGCCTGGCGCTCCGTCGAATTGACGCGCAAACAGCACTGCCGATCCGGACGGTAACGCCCTGCTGGTGGCTTCGACCGATAACACTCTAGAGTACAAGTCGCATCATGACGCAAGACGCTTTTACGACCGAAGGATACGCTTGTAGGGTCGTAGATCTGAAGAAGGAGTACGTGCTCAAAAGTGAGACGGTCCGCGCGTTGCGGGGGGTCACTTTCGACGTTCCGACCGGGGACTACGTTGCGATCATGGGACCCTCTGGGTCCGGAAAGAGTACCTTGCTCAATCTGCTCGGATGCTTGGACAAGCCTTCTTCGGGGAGTTTGTGGCTAGGACATGACGACGTGGCCAAAATGAGCGACGATCAGTTGGCCGACATTCGCTCGCAGCGGATCGGGTTTGTTTTTCAGGCCTACAATCTGATTCAGCAGTTGACGGTTGTCGAAAACATCCAAGTGCCTCTGTTTTATCAAGGCAAACCGTTGACGGCAGCTCAGAAAAATCGCAGCATCGAATTGGCCAAAATGGTGGGGCTCGGCGATCGGCTCGGCCACCGCCCGACGCAGCTCTCAGGGGGCCAGCAGCAGCGGGTGGCTATCGCTCGTTCGCTGGTCAATGACCCTTATTTCATTCTCGCCGACGAACCGACAGGGAACTTGGACTCTCGGACGACCGAAGAGATCCTCCAAACGTTTGAGCGTCTGAACAACGAAGGCCGAACCGTCATCTTGGTCACCCACGAAGACGAGGTTTCTAAGCGAGCCAAAAGGGTCGTGCGACTCAAGGATGGTCGGTTGCAGTGGGATAAGATCAATACGCAGCAGGTCCGCGACGAAGCGGCTAAGTATGCGATCGATAACATGCCCGTAGAAGTCTAGTCACACACGCAAGAGAGCTTAGGGAAAAATCGTCATGGGAATTCTATTAGGTACCATCGGGCTTGGAATCAAAAGCCTCTGGCTCCACCCGATGCGTTCGATCCTGACGGTCTTGGGGATCTTCATCGGAGTGGCGAGCGTGATCTGGTTGCTGGCGATTTCCAAGGGGATTGGGGACGAGGCCCAGCGACAGATTGAGAGTCTCGGAGCCGACACCATCATGATCCGGACGGTTAAGCCTCCGAGCGAGAAAATGTCCAGCCAGGGTTTGACCCCTTATGGTCTGACCCGCGAAGAGTACGACATGCTTGTGGCTACGGTACCAACGGTCAAAAGTGCCATTCCCATCCGCGAGATGCGGCGTCAGTTCCAGTTCAAGAATCGCAAGCTCGATGGCCGGTTGGTTGGCTGCACGCCGGAGTATGCCGATGTGACGAAACTCGAGGTCGTCTCGGGGCATTTCCTGAGCGACGCCGAGAATTTTGCTCGCGACTGCCACTGTGTCTTGTCGGCCAAAGTCGCAGAGCGGCTTTTTCCGTTCGAGGACCCGGTCGGACAGCGGATTTACATGCCTGAAAACCAGGACTTTTATTTGGTCGTCGGGGTATTGAAGCCAAAGGGCGCTACGGCGGCAATCGGCGGATCGATGGCGGCTCAAGACTTCTCAAACGACGTCTACATCCCAATTCAAACGCTCCAGCAACGCATCGGCGATACAGTCATGACGATGCGATCCGGTTCGCGTGAAGGTGAGATCATCGAATTGAATCAAATCACCCTTCGATGTTCCGACGTGTCGGAGGTCAAGAAAACGGCGGAATTGGTGCAAGCAGCGCTTTCGAGCCACGAGAAGATGGAAGACATCTCGGTGGTTGTGCCTTTGGAGTTGCTCGAACAGGCTCGCACGACGCGCGCGATGTTCATGCTGTTTATGGGGATGATTGCAGCGATCTCGCTGCTCGTCGGTGGGATTGGGATCATGAATATCATGCTTGCGACGGTCACCGAGCGGACGCGAGAGATCGGGATTCGCCGTGCACTGGGGGCTAAACGGCGAGACATCGTGCGACAATTCTTGGTCGAGACGAGCGTGCTGAGTTTGACTGGCGGGATCCTTGGGATCCTCTTTGGGCTGTTTTGCAGTCCTGCGGTGGACTTGGCCCGGGAGATTGCAACGGCTTGGTTCCCCAAGCAGATGGCGGATTTGCCGGAGGTGGTGCGCGTCGTTAAGCCATCGATTGTTCCAGAGAGCATTCCAGGTGCGTTTTTTATCTCGCTGGCTGTGGGGTTGATTTTTGGAATTTACCCGGCGACGCGGGCGGCGAAAATGAATCCCATCGAGGCCTTGCGGCACGAGTAAGCTAGTCCGTGGGCGAAATTGTTTAACCCGCAGCCAACGGCGAGGGAGTTGCTAGTACCAGGCCGAGCGCCCCCGTGGGGTAAGTTTGTGGGGGCGAGCTTGTGGGGGCGGAAGAGAGACGAAACACAGAGCCACGGAGGTCACGGAGAGACGAACCAGGGCTGGAGGCAAGAGTTTTGTCCCAGAGAGCTGGCATGCTAGTCCGTGGGCGAAATTGTTTAACCCGCAGCCAACGGCGAGGGAGTTGCTAGTACCAGGCCGAGCGCCGCCGTGCGGTAAGTTTGTGGGGGCGAGCTTGTGGGGGCGGAAGAGAGACGAAACACAGAGCCACGGAGGTCACGGAGAGACGAACCGGGGCTGGAGGCCAGAGAGTCATCCACCAGGCTAAGGAGCCTTGTGAAGTTACTCGGCTTTGGGATTCAAGCTGGCTTTGAACAGACGTCTAGCGAGAGTCGGGTGGAACGGGGTCCAGCCATCGGTCGATCGATCTTGGGCGATGAGTTCCTGTGCCGTATTGAGTTTCGCGTCCAGTTCGTCTAGGTAGTGGAACACGAGGGCTTCGAGCGTCATCGGGACTTTGGGGCTACCGTGATCGAGCGATCCGTGGTGGCTCACCACGATATGCTGCAATCTCAGAAGTTTCTGTGGGTCGATGGCAACACCTTTGGCCTTGAGGCGATTGGCTAGGGAATCGAGCATCACGACACCTTGGACAAGGTGACCAAGCAGTTGCCCGGAGTCGGTGTAGTTGAGTTCGTTTTCGAAGGAGAGTTCCTCGATTTTTGCAAGGTCATGGACCAAGGCTGCTGCCATGAGCAGATCTCGGTCGACTTGGCGGTAGTGTCGGCTTGCAAATTCACACAGTTGCATCAGCGAGACGATATGTTCGAGCAATCCGCCTGGGTAGGCGTGATGGGTTTTGGTACCTGCCGGGGCGATCTGCAATCGTTTGCTGATTGACTCATCTGCGAGGATTTCTTTGCAAATAGCCACGACGCTCGGATCGTTCAGGGTATCGACGAGACAGTTAAGGGTATCCCAGTGTGCGGTGACTTGATTGCGATCGAGCGCGTCGAATTCCTCGAGTGCGACTAGATCGGAATCGACGTTGTGCATCTGATTGACGATGATCTGGAGGTTCCCGTTATGCAGTTGCGTCATGCCTTGGATGCGAGCAAAGGTCCCTTTGGGGAACCTCTCGCAGAGGCGATCGTCGGCATTCCATCGCATGGCCGAGATCATGCCGCTACGGTCTTGCAGTTGTAGGAGCAGGTACGGGTTGCCTTGGCGATTGGATCTCAATTGCCGATCGGCGATTTTGAAGACCGCATCGACTTGGGTTTGCGGAAGCAATTCGGCGATGTATTGGCGAGCCGAGGAGTTGGTATTCATGGTTTCGTTTCCGTTTCGATGCTCGACGTTGCAGGCCATCAACTGCTGGCGCTTGAGTAGCTTCTTAGGGCCCTTTGAAAGACCCATCGGCTCAAGATGAGGGCGACGATCGTAGCTAGAAAGGCGAAAACCGCTAGCCCCCATTCCCAGCCTTGTCGGGGCGAAAGGGGCTGGGCCAGGAGCCTAGCTGGGACGTTGATGATCACCAGGATTGGGAAGACAAACGTGAAGATATACCATAGGGGTATCCCCCAACCGCTTTGGTAGATTTCCATCGGATATCGAGAAAAGTTGGTGATGTAGAACCAGAAATCGTAGAGGCTTTGGTTTCTGCCAAGCCAGATGCTCGTGGCGGCCAAGCAGACGATCAGGCTGTAGAAAAGTGCCACGCCGCAAACCAGGTAGACTCCGTAGAGCAGACCGATTCCGACCGAGAATTCCCAGGGGGGCTCGGTTCGAGAGGACAGGCGCCAGACGGCGTAGGCCAGGATACCTAGACCTGCAACGGCGTTGCTCAACGAGGCCCACTCGACGCGCCGGAAGGAGATCAAAAACTGGGTATCGATCGGTTTGAGCAATGCGTAGTCTAAGCCACCGGTTCGAATCAGTTCGCTGAATTCCTGTGCATTGGGCATCAGGAACGCTTGGACAATCGCATTGACGATCCAGGTTGTTGCAAGAAAGACGTAGAATTCATCTCGCCCCCATCCGGTCGAGGCACCGATGCTGCGCACGTGGAAGAAAATAAGGAGGTAGAAACCTAAGTTCATGGTGAGCCAAGCGAGGCTCGAGATGCAGTCGACGATGAAATTGCCTCGGAAGGTCATATCGCGCACCAAGCTGTTGCGAGCAAAGGCAAGGAGCAGACGTGCATGCCTGAGCGTTCCATCGATCCTGCGATTGATCATTCCTTGTGGGCTTTCGTTTGCTGATTGCTGGGATGATTCTCTAGAATCGGCCTTGTTGGGCCCAAAGTTCTGCGAGTACCACCGCGTGCTCGACGGCTTGGACCATTTCGTCCAAGCAAGCGAATTCTTTGGTTGAGTGAATATTGTATTGGCCTACGGAGAGGTTGGGGGTAGGTAGGCCTAAGTGGGACATGAGCGACCCGTCACTTCCACCGCGAATCGCATCGCGTTTGGAGGTTCGGCCGAGTTTTCGGAAGGCTTGTTCGGCCAAATCTGCCGCCAGGGGGAATTCCCGCAGTTTATCGCCGAGGTTTCGGTATTGCTCTTCGATGTGGATTTCGATGCGAAGCCGCTTATCGCCCTGTTGCATATCTTCGGCCAGTTGGCGCAGTAGGTCCGCGTGGTCGGCGAGTTTCGCGGTATCAAAATCCCTAAGCAAAACTTGGACGCTCGCCTCGGAGACCGAGCCTTGAAACACGTAGGGGTGTAGAAAGCCTTCGCGTTGGCAAGTGGTTTCCGGGGAGAGACGGTCGATCGGTAGGCTTGCGACAAAGAGGCTTGCAGCTTTGATCGCATTGACCATTTTTCCTTTGCCCACCGAGGGGTGGGTGTTATGGCCGTAGAACTTGATGGTGGCCAAGTCTGCGGAGAAGGTTTCGACGTCGATGGTTCCCGAAGCGCCTCCATCGAGGGTGTATCCGGCGATTGCCCCGGCCTTGGAAAGATCGAAGTGCCGGGTTCCTCTCCCGATTTCCTCATCGCAGGTAAAGAGGATACGGATTGGACCGTGAGGTATACTGGGTCGTTCGATCAGGTAGTGGGCCAGTTCCATGATCGAGGCTACGCCCGCTTTATCGTCGGCACCTAGGAGTGTTTTGCCATCGGTGACCACGAGGGTCTTGCCCACGAGCGAGGCGAGTTCCGGGGTATGGGCAAGTTCGATTTTGTCTCCGTTGGCTAGAGGGATATCGCCTCCTGAGTAAGGTTCGATGACCTCGGGTTTGCAGTGATCGCCTGGGGCTTCTGGGGACGTGTCCAGATGTGCGTTCAGGAGGATGGTAGGGACCGGTCCGGGGCAGGTCGCAGGGACGGTCCCCCAGACGAGCCCGTGGACGTCTTGTTCGGCATCTTCGATCCCCATGGAGCGCAACTGCTTGACGAGTAGCTCGCCCAGGAGCCATTGACCTCGACTGCTCGGGTAGTCCTGGGTGTTGGGATTTGCGGTCGTCCCGATCTTGACATATTGAAGGAATCGGTCGAGCAGGCGTTCGCGGTTGATGTGCATGGTAGTCCTCTTTTGGCTTCGATTCGTGGCATTCTATCGCATTTCGACCGACTTTGTTGAGAGCCTCGATGGGTCATGGCCCGGGTTGGTTTTGAGACTCGATCGCTTGGTCTTGGGTCAGTTCGTTTGTGTTTCTTGTGCCCGAGAGTTGATTCCAGGCTTGTTCCCATTGGGTCCAGGTCGTTTCGCTTGCGGCAAAGATCCAGCGGCGGTCTGGGATATCGGCCAGTCCAAGGGTTTTCGCGAGGCTGCTGGGTTGGAAGCTTGAGACGTGCGGACCATCGAAATGAACGTCGCATTTTTGCACGAAGTCTTTATTGGCCCAGACGACCATTCCTTGGTCTTGCAGGTCGTAGGGTTTCCCTTTGGAGAACTCCGATTCGACTTGAGCGCGTACTAGAAACACTCCGCATTTTCGCATGAATCCGAGCAGGGCTAGGTCGAAGGTTTTTTGCACGGGTTCGGGAGCTTGATCGAGCCAACCGTTTTGGCGGGTCCAAGCGATAATCCAGCCGCTTTGTTCTTGGATGACCAGTTCTAGTCGGGAGGCTTGGTGTTCTTGTCCTTTGAGGGAAATCGGTTCGAGACGGATCGTCAGGCTATTGGTCGCAGCGATCACTTCGGAGCAGACTAGGCCGTACGGATCGTTGCCCGGAGATTGATTGCCTAGGGACTGATTGACTAGGGACTGATTGACTAGGGCGATCAATTCGCGATCGACGCATCGGTGGACATGATCGGTAACGTGGTGAAGTTTTTTGTAAGCGCTACGTCGTTTGGTAAACCGTTTTACCGAGGCGGGTAGATTTTCGAGTCTGCGAATGTTTCGGAAAAGCTTGGGTAACGTTCCGGAGTGGAATCCGGGTCGGAGCAATCGCTCGATGGTCTCACCGTGGCTTCCGACGGGAATCGCAGCGAGGGTTCCGCGTCGATTTTGCCGGAAGAGCCTCCAGTTCTCCTTGAGCTCCCAGACGGCGAATCCGAAGAATCCCGGGAGAAACACGATGTTAAACCAGGTGATCGACATGGCAAGAGGTTTGTTCATGTACTGGATCAGGAACGCTTCCATGTTGACGGCTAGGATGAGCAGGACCGGCAGGAAGATTTTGTGGGCGACGGTCACGACGGGGAAGTGTTTGACGGGGTGGAGTGTCGGCTCGATGAGCAGATTGATGTAGATTCGAATTAAAAACGAGATCACTGACCAGAAGAAGCCCAGGATCGCTTTTGCGATGAGCGATAGGAGGTTCTCTTGGCTGTGGAAACGGAGCCATTCGTCGACGGCATAGAGAAACCGTTCGAATGCGAGCAGCATGCTTCGAAACAACTCGACGATCCAATCGATGGCGATGACAACCCAGCGCAATCGGACCAGATTCCAGAAACCTCCGATGGCTTCGAAGAGGAGTTCTTGGAGGTCTCGTCCCAAGCGAGAGTTCATCATTGCACTCAGGACGACCGCCTCGCAAGCGACACGAAGGTTCGGGCTTATTAGGACGCTTGGGGATCTTTGTACCATGCATTCGATGGCCAGGACCAACGCCGTTGGCTTGATCCAATAACTCCAAGTGGTTTGAGTCCAGGGGTGTTCGAAGAAGGAGCGGATCGAGGCCCAGGGTAGAAGTTCTTGAGGCAACCGGATGCAGATCGCATAGATCAATTGCCCGAACCATCGGATGGCTTTCCAAAGTCCCAGTCGGAAGCGGGGCAGGTGGATCAGGGCCATCAGGAACAGTCCCAGGAGGATGACCAAGGGGATGATGTTCAGTTGGTTCGAGACGATTTGATCGACGGCTTGGTCTGCCGTTTTGGTGACGGTCGATTCGGGTTCGGATTGCGATTCGTTAGCAAAGAGACTCGGATCGATTGAATTGGACTTGGGTGGAGGGTGTTCGCTGGTCCAGGATTCAATTTTGTGCCAAATGTGTTGGATGCTTTCGATCAGGACCAAAGCGCCGCCGAAGGGAATGATGAGAAATAGGGTGGCGAATCGTCCTTTGGTTGTCCCGAAGAACATGGCGCTGATCATTTGGATCCATCGAAGGTAGAAATCCCCTTTGCGATAGACGCCGTCGAGGACTTTGTCGAGGCGATCGTCGGCTTTGAGAAGTCGATCGCCGCCCCAAGCTTCGCGCAGTCCGTGAAGATCGGGGAGTTTTAGATCGTTTTTGCTGACTGCATCCCGGAAATAGCCCATGGAGATATAGCCTCGTTCGGAGATGCAATCCAGGGCGTCTTCGACGAGCTTGTCCATGGCGATGCGTTCAGGAAATGAACTCGGGGTCATTCCGACTTCGAGGAGGGTATTGCGTAGGGGGTCACGGATCCTGAGCCGCATTTGAGAGTCGGCTTGATGTGAGGCTTGTTCAAGTAGCAGGGTCAATCGATCGCGTTCGACTCCGCTTAAGCGCACGTGGGTCAATCTGGCCGTTGCGCTGGCGAGGTGCTTGGCCATTAGGACTTCTTGAAGGTTATACAGTGGCCGGCTCAGCGGTTTTGCCCCCAGGGAGGTGATCCATCGCAAGAGGTCGACGCGGTAGGATATCCGTTCTTTGTCGAGGCAGACTTTTTGAAGGTCGTACAGGAGTCGTTTTTCGGAATTCCAAAAACCTTGGATAGCGTTTTTGGCTAGTGCTAGCAGAACAGCGTGCCAGTCGTTGTTATCCGAGGCTGGGAAGCCGATCGCTTCCCGCAAGCGTTTGACGAACAGGCGGAGATCCGACTCGGCGGTCGACTCGGCCTTGGACCGCTTGCTTCGCGAGGGTGCCGAGCGGGCAGCGCGTAGTGAGGAACTGATCGCATGGACGGTATTGCCCCTTTCGGTGGCTCGATCTCGCCTGCGCATGTAACGGAGGTATTTCCGCTCCGAGGTGCCTTGTGCAAGTTCGACAGACCATCCTCTTTGGGTGTTCTTTAGGATCACTTCGTCTTGTGTCTCGCGGCTTTGCGTTTCGATGGATGCAGAACCTGCGATCCGCGATTGCTCTAACATTTTCTCGATAGGCAGATCCAATCGCATCTTCTCGGCCAATTGATCGACATGTTGAATCGAAGGAAACCAGGAATCGAGACTACCTGAATCAAAGCAACGGTATTCCCAATAGAGAGCTACCCATTCGCAAAAAGCTTCGACACGGCATTTGGGATCGAGCAGTCGCATTTCGGCCCCGAGCACGTGGTGGGCCTCGTCAAATTCCACCTGTCCGAGTGCATCGATTTTGGATTGAACGAAGGCGAATTGATCTGGGGATCGCAAGGCAAGCAGAGCGCGATCGAGTTGGGCGTGGAAGAGTCTTCGCCAGAGGAGCAATTTGAGTTCGTCCAGAGGCCAGTGTTCGAGTTGGTCGGAACTGGGGAGTTTGATCAGCAGGACATCTCCCCAGATCGGTTGCATATCGCGCAGTCCGAGTTCGTCGGGATGGACACTGCCGAGAACTTGATCGGCAGGCGCGACATGGGATTCTTCATGAGGCAGCGCCAGTGCCAAACTCGGATGCTGGGTCCGCTTGCGGAGCAGCCTGCGCATGACCCTACCCTCGACCAAAAAAACGGTCGAATCGTCGGCCGACACCGCTTCCCGCAATTCCCCAACTCGGTTAGCAACGGGTGCTTGAGACACAGAAAATCACTCAAAGGGGAGGCTAACTAACGAAAAGACGGATGTTATCTTCGCATATTTTCAGCGAGAATAGAAGCCGCGCTCGGGAGCTAACCTTCAACAAATCCCCAACTCCAACTCTATCGCTCACAGAAGGGTTCGTCGAACATGGAGAAACGCCGACTTGGAAACTCAGACCTGATGATTACCCCGATAGGGATAGGGGCCTGGGCTATCGGAGGCGACGGTTGGGCATTTTCCTGGAGCAAGCAGGAGGATTCCCAGAGCATCCTGGCGATCCACGCGGCGCTCGATTCTGGGATCAATTGGATCGATACGGCCGCAGTGTACGGTTTGGGGCATTCCGAGAGTGTTGTGGCCAAGGCACTGAAGCAAACGTCAGCCCAACGGCCTTATGTTTTCACTAAATGCGAGCGGGCTTGGGACGAGAATCGCCAGATCGTCAAATCCTTGAAGGCCGAGTCGATCCGCAAGGAGTGTGAGGATAGTCTGCGTCGGCTTGAAGTCGAAACGATCGATCTTTATCAAATTCACTGGCCTGAGCCCGACGAAGACATCGAGGAGGGTTGGAGCACTTTGGCTGATCTTCAGCGGGAAGGAAAGGTACGATGGATTGGAGTTTCGAATTTCGATGCGAACCAAATGCGGCGAATCGCATCGATCGCGTCGATCACTTCGCTGCAGCCCCCCTATTCTCTGATCCGACGCGATGCGGAAAAGGAGATCCTACCCTATGCCCACTCGCACCAAATAGGCGTGATCGCTTATTCTCCTATGGGATCAGGCATGCTCACTGGCGCGATGAGTCGCCAACGCATCGAGTCGCTTCCACCTGACGATTGGCGCACCCGCAGTGCGAATTTCCAAGAGCCCCTGCTGACAAAAAATCTAGCCATCGCCGAAAAACTCGAGCAGACGGCCACTCAAGCAGGTCTCTCCCCAGGGCATCTTGCTATCGCTTGGGTGCTCCAAAATCCTGCCGTTACCGGCGCCATAGTGGGGATTCGAAGTGTGGAGCAAGCCCTAGAACTGGCTCGATTCGCGGATGTCTATCCATCGAAGACTGCAAGTATTCTCGGTGCATTGGAGTAATCGCGTGAATTCCGTGAATCCAGAAGGCATCGAGCCTCGCAGAGATTTGGTTCAAAAGATAGAGGCTTGGGATGGCCGATGGGGGCGTTTGGTTCTCGAGCGTTTGCGAGTTCAGATGGCCGACGCGGACCCGGCGCATGGGCTTGAACATGTCCAGCGTGTCGTAAGAAACGCCTGTCTGATCGCAACGAACTTGGTCAACTCCCCGGGGCTCGGTGGTGCTCGAAGGGTGGATTTCGAGGTCCTCTTGCCGGCTGCTTGGTTTCACGACTGTGTTTATGTGCCTAAGAATTCCGCTCAACGCTCCGAGGCATCGCGACTCGCAGCGGACCGAGCCGTCGTGCTGCTCACGGATCTTGGCTATCCGGCGGTGAAATTCCCGGCGATTGCCCATGCGATCGAAGCGCATAGTTTTTCGGCTCAGATCCCTTGCCGGAGCCTTGAGGCACAAGTGCTCCAGGACGCCGACCGTCTGGAGGCCCTCGGAGCCATTGGGCTGGCTCGATGCTTGATGACCGGCGGCTCGATGGGACAGAGGTTATACCATCCTGAGGATCCGTTCCCCACGGTAAGGGAGCCTCGGGATGATCAGCAATCGGTTGATCATTTCTTTGCGAAATTGCTTAAGCTCCCGTCGACCATGCAGACCGAATCCGGCAAGCAGATCGCCTCAGAGCGTGCTGGATATCTCGCGGCGTTTCTTGAGCAACTAGCGCAGGAAATCGGAGTGCCAATCCAACTGCCGTCGGAGTTCCGAGGTTTACAAAGCGGCTCTGTTGGCTGACAATAGAGCATTCCGATGCCCGCCGGCATTGATCACCTTTCGGGTACTGACCATGCATGGATTGATACTTGTACAGCTTCAAAAATTCGCCCAGCAGACGCTCGGACCCGAGGAGTGGCGCAGGGCGTTGTCGAAGTCCGGTTTAGACCGGACCACGTTTTCAGCCGGTTTGGTTTACGAGGATCGGCAAGCTCTGGAGTTGATTGTTCTGGCTGCTGAGACCCTGAATGTCCCGGTCGACGAAGTGGTCGAGATGTTTGGTAGGTTTATATCGACCGAATTGCTCAGGCTCTACCATCGGGTAATCAAGCCGCAGTGGCGAACACTGGACATCATCGAAAACACCGAGACTTTCATTCACTCGGCAGTTCGCGTTGGCAATCCTGGTGCGGTTCCACCGGTCCTCGATGCGATTCGCCTTTCGGAGAACGAATTGCAGTTGCTCTATTCGTCGGATCGAAAACTGTGCAAGTTGGCTATCGGCATCATTAAAGGCTTGGCCGACCACTTTCATGAGGTAATCGAAATTTACAAAGATTCCTGCATGCTCCATGGGGACCCGTTTTGTACATTTCGATTGGTAAGAAATCTTGCCAAACAAGACACCAAAAAACTGGATGTGAGAAACACCATTCAATTTGGCCTAGACTCCCCATTGACCGTCCAGGGCGATCCATCGTCTTGGGAGGGTGGGACCAATAAGACTCTAGCGGACAAGACGCTAGCAGAGCGTTCCAAAGGGGAGCCCACTCGTTGGGATAGCTATCTGTCACCTGCGATTATCGAGTCGGATTTCGCTAGTATCGGTCCTTACAGGGTCCTAGGCCAGCATGGTGAAGGGGGAATGGGTTGCGTCTTTCGAGCCATCGATACACGGAACGAACAGACAGTAGCGATCAAGGTATTGCATCCGAAGGTTTCCAAGGAAGCCACATCCAAAAAGCGTTTTTTGCGAGAACTCCTGGCCTTACAGCAAATCCGGAGTCCACATGTGGTCGAGGTTCGCGACGTCGGCGAAGTCGGTCAACTGCCTTATTTGGTCATGGAGTTTTTGCGAGGTACCAATCTTCAGATGTACCGGGAGCGTTTCCAGAGCTTGCCGGCTCATGAGATTCTCCGTATCGCGATCGAGACGGTCGATGGACTATCGGCCGTGCATCGATGCGGGCTGATCCATCGCGACATCAAGCCTGAGAATCTTTGGGTCGAATCGTCGACGCTCAACGTGAAGATCATCGATTTTGGATTGGCTCATGCGGTATCCGACGAGATGCGACTAACTCGCACCGGTACCTTCATTGGAACCCCATCGTTCATGGCTCCCGAGCAGGCCAGCGGCGGGAGTATTGATCCTCGGGCTGACTTTTTTAGTTTAGGTTGTGTGCTCTACGATCTGTCGACCGGACAACGGCCGTTTGATCGTCCGAACATCTTGAGCACTTTGTCGGCTTTGGCGAACCATACCCCAGAGAATCCTCATGTCCTTTGGCCGGATTGCCCAGTTGGATTTTCAGAGTTGATCATGCAGATGCTTGAAAAAGCCCCTGAAAATCGACCACAAGACTGCCAGGAAATCTCAGAAAAACTCAAGCAGATTATGGACCGTCTTTCCACATAAGCCGCTTGGAGGGATTGGTTCTCTGCGAAACAAGAGTCCAAGTCGTTATGGGCCGAGCGAGTCTTATTGGAAATCGAGGACTTGGCCGACTTCCAGCAATCGCTTTTGGAGGGCCGCATAAGGGACATCTTGGACCGATTGTCGATGGTCGATGGCCAGGCAGGCCAATTCCGAGGCGCTTTGGCCTAGAACCATGAAGACCGGTTCCATTCGAATGCTCCCATAGGCGATATGGCTTGCAGACATGCATACGGGGATTAGTAGGTTGCTGCATTCGGCCTTTTTGGGAAAGATGCTTCGAGCAGAAATCGGATAAGGCTTGGTTGGGATCTGGACATCTCCCTCGTTCCTGGCGTGTCCCTCAGGGGTTACATAGCGTTGTGTATTGTGGCTATCCATGTTGTAAGCCCCCATGCCGACACTATCGTTGACGACTTCGATACGTTTGCAGTTTTTCTCGGTCATCACGTAATCGGACACCAATCGCCGCGCTTCTCGTACGTAGAGTTGTCGGGGCCAATGGCCGTTATCGAGAAATTCGTCTTTCGCGAGCCCGTTGTTTTGGAATACCTGTCGGATCGATTCGGGGACTCTTGGATGGTTGGCCAAGGTCCACATGAGGCCTTGTTGGTAGCTTTCATGGTCCTTGAGGATCTCTTCACGCCGAGCATAGTCTGCGTCAGGGTAGTCGTAGTTCTTGCCGATGTAATCGGTGCTAAATGCGAAATTGTTGTTCACATCGGTCTTCCGGTTGGGCATCCAGATCGGGGCCCAGGGTAGACGCATATCGGCTGCTTCGAAATTTCTTAGCAAGAGTTCGTAATCCAGTTCGTTGTATCGCTGGGGCTTGGGCCATGGTACTCGGTTCGCAGGGATATCGGTCGTGCACATACGGTAGTTGTAAGCCTGTAGTCGGTGGTCGCCGTCCCCGTCGGAGCCTTGTGTCATTGGCACGATGTTCGGAAGCAGACCGCTGTTGGGGTCGCCGGGGGTGATGTAAGGGTCCACGGGTTTGACGAATTGGTGATGGATGGTCTTTTCCATTTGCATGCCGTTGATCGTTTCGCCGTAGGTTGTATTCGCTTCACGGCCTACATGGTACGACACACCGGCGGCGGCCATCAGATCTCCCTCATAGGTCGCATCGATGAATACTTTCGCTCGGTATAACTCACCGGTTTCCATTCGGATTGTCTCGATAGTCGTCTCGTTTTTGTGAACTCCTTCCTTGCGATCCAAGCGTTGATTGAGGACGACTTGGACTTTGGTCTCCTTGAGCATTTGATCGAAGACGATCGAGGCGACGTGCGGTTCGAAGGTCCACATCGAGTCTTCATTTTGCGAGTTGATCGTCCTACCTTTGAAATACTTTTCGCGAGTTTCATGGGTCCAATGCGCTGGGTCTTGGTAGTGTTTGAATATCCTGCGATAAAATTCACGGGATATCCCGCCGATGCAGCGTTTGTTTCCTATGTCGGTTGCACCGAGCCCGCCGGTGGTCATCCCTCCGAGGAATCCTGTCGGTTCGATCAGGATTACCGATTTACCCAATCGCGAAGCCGAAACCGCTGCGGCGATCCCACCGCTGGTTCCACCGTACACGACGACATCTACATCGGATTGCATTCCTCGGGACTTAGGGGAGCCACCCATGGCCATTCCCAATAGGAGCGAAGGTAAAACGGCGAGAACTGCAGTGAGGAAACTTCGGATTAAAGGCCAAGTTTTCATTGGGGTAGAGCTTAGGGTTGAGCTCGTTAGAGCTAGGAACAAGAGGGTGATTCATCAACATCAATCGCCCCAAATCGAATGCGGGTCAAAGGTCATCGATGCGATCATGCTCATCGCTACACAACCCGCAAAGGCGATCACCGCTGGACCTACATGAAATTCGACCAGTCCAGATAATTTGACCAACATCACCAGAAATGCAAGGAGCATAACGTCGAGCATGCTCCAACGACCAGAGAACTCGATGATACGGTAAGCCCAGGCGCGGTGGTGATGCTCGAGCCATTTGAGCCAACAAAGTTCCAAGAGTGTGGCAAGTTTCACCGCTGGCAAGACGATCGAAAAAACGAAAATGATCGTCGCGACAAACCAGCTTCCTTGCTCATAGAGCTCGATAATTCCGCCCACGATGCTGCTGTGGTATCTATGGCCAAGCTTCTCGATTTCGAGAATCGGCAGAAAGATCGCTGCGGGAAACAGCAAAAGCGCCGCCAGAGCTGCGGCGGCAGTCCTTTGGCTGGCTCGTTGGGATTTGGCCGGGTTGGCTATCGTCGTTCCGCAACGCGTGCAGGCGTAACCGATCAGCTTTTCCTTGGAATCCGGGTCGGATTGGTACGGCAAAAGACGGTGGACCTTGCCGCAGCAGTGGCATGCTTTCATCAAATTGCTTGACATTTTAGCCTCCCGGAAAATCTTCGTCGGGGTCCGGTTCGCTCTGCATCCGGGCCATTGCAATCCTGGCTCGCTCCAGGTCGCATTCTCGCACGATCACTTGAGCGTATCCTCCCGCCTCGGGCCAACCAGAATTCCCCCCGATACCGCCGTGAAATGCAGGAATTTCATTGTCCTCGAGGTACCCGATAAGCAATCGAGCCTCGATGTCGGTCAAATAATCGGTCAGGACTATCGGTCGGTTTGGATCAGTTACCATGATTTGTTTCCCCTTGGGCGGCCCGCACATTGTACACCCAAAATGCTCGGTCAAAGTGCCTCGCAAGACGGCAGTCGCAACTTGGGGATTTCCTAACGGGCTCATGTAGGTGACAATAACCCTAGGAATTTTTTACTTTGAGGACAATCGATGGCCGACGATCTGCAGAACACAACCGATGGCGCTCTAGCCGATCAAGCTTCGAAATACACCGTCGTGGCAAGACGTTATCGCCCGAGGACCTTCGAGGAACTCGTTGGTCAAGACACCGTAGCCCAGGGGCTCCTAAGGGCGATCGAGACCCATCGGGTCGGTCACGCTTACCTTTTTACCGGAGCTCGGGGGGTCGGCAAAACCAGTACCGCTCGAATTTTCGCCAAAGCTCTCAATGCGTCGGCCGATGGAAAAGGGCAGTTCGATCCGAAGTCCGAGATCGCCTTAGCGATCGATTCGGGCGATGATATGGATGTGATCGAAATCGACGGTGCAAGCAATCGCGGCATCGATGAGATTCGCCAGTTGCGTTCTAACGCATCGATCCGACCGACTCGATCGCCGTACAAAATCTACATCATCGACGAAGTTCACATGCTTACAACGCAGGCATTCAACGCGTTGCTCAAGACGCTCGAGGAACCCCCGGGGCACGTCAAATTTATATTCTGCACGACCGATCCAGATAAAATTCCGATCACCGTCTTGTCCCGATGCCAACGCTACGATTTTCCACCGGTCCATACCGACCAGATCCTCGCACGGCTGAAATTCATCTGCACCAACGAGGGAACGCAGGCCGACGAGGACGCGCTGAAATTGATCGCAAGACGCGCGGCGGGATCCATGCGCGATAGCCAATCGCTCTTGGAGCAGATGCTCAGTTTTGGTGGCAAACACATTACGGTTGACGAAGTCCACGCGATGCTCGGAACGGCCGATGAGAGCCGCTTAGCCCTTTTCGCCGAATGCATGGTTCGCCGGGATGCAGCCAGGGCAATTACAGAACTCAATAGCGCGATCGCTGACGGCGTCGATCCAGGACAACTGGCCGAGCAATTCCTCGGATACCTGCGCGATGTGATGACCGTCGCGATCGGAGCTCCGGCTGAGTTGGTGCGGACTGCCGACCCGAGCAACGCCTCGGACCTGAAGGCCTACGGAAACGCTTGGGGTTTATCGACGCTCCTGTCGGCCATCCAATTGCTCGACGAGTCCATCGTCAAGATGAAGCACAGTGTGCAAAGCCGAATTCTACTTGAGGTAGCATTGGTTCAGATCTGCACTCTAGCCGACCTTCAATCGATCGCCGATATTGCCCAAGGGATCGCGCAGAACCTGAACCCTAGCGCAGTGCCAAAGAGGGTGGAGTTGCAAACGGTCCAAGCCCCATCGGAAAAAAAAAACGTTGAGCAAGTCCCAGCAGCAATCGCTCCGGTAGCCATCCTTCCGGTAGCGGCCGAGGTGACCGAGTCGACCGAGGTGGCCGAGGTGGCCGAGAGTTCCGACGTAAAAAAAAAAGAGCTCCAAAACCTAAATCCTAGCCAAGAGACTTCCGAAACCGTCGAGCCTCTCCAACAACTTGCACTCGTCGCCTTGGAGCTCGAAGGGCTTGCGAGGCAATTAGCAAGCTTGGCACTTGATGTCGTCGAGCATCCCGAGGGCCGTTGGAAAGTTAGCCTGGCCAAGGAAGCCGAATGGACTTTTTCGAAATTTACCAGTCCGGAGAATCTTCGGAAACTCACTGATGGCCTGATGCGTCTGACGGGCAGACAGATCGAGCTGGACTTTGTCGTTACCGACGAGCCGATGCCACAGCAACAGGGCGTCCATGATCATGGGCCTAAGCCGATGCAAGGCGTTTCACAGCCTCAGCGGATTCGTGAAATGATGGCTACGGATCTGATCAGACGTTTCATTGAGGTATTGGGTGGCGAGGTGGTCAAAGTCGAGGATTAATCGATGGTTGCTTGCGCGTCGTTACACTGGAAGACGCCGCCGCTTGCGCGTCGGGAGGGAGCCATTGGGGACAATCGCTCTACACGGATAGGCCGAGTCTTACCGCTCGAATCCATGTTGATCCCTAGACGGAAACTGCGTAGACTCGGAAACCGTTATTCGTCGCACATGGTCTATTGACCTTCGGGGTATTTCATGAGATCGCTAGCTATTGCACTGCTTTTTTTGCCGGCTGCCATGTGGATTGGTAGCGTCCAAGCTCAGACGCTTGAATGGAAGCTTAAAACGGGCCAGTCGATCGATGTTCAAACCGTCAATGAGATGGTAACGAGCATGCTGCTGCCCGATGGAGCCAAAGAGGAGATGCCGATGAAGCAGATGGTCGATGTTCAATGGAAAATCAAAGCGTCGGATGACGTTGGCTTCGATGTCGAACAGACGGTCAAGCGAGTTCGAACCTCGATGAAATCACCGATCCTTAATGTTGAATACGATTCGGACCAAGGCGATCCGGCCGATCCGGTAGGAAAGCAGATTGCAAAAGGTACGAAATCGGTCCTCGGAGTTCCAATCTCCGTAAAAATCGGTCGACTTGGGAATCTGATCGAACTCAAGCTTCCGCCCAATCTAGTCGAGCAGAAGGCTAACCCTTCGAGCCCGTTCAGCGCCGAGTCTCTCAAGGCATCGTTTCAACAACAAATCGAGTTTCCTAAATCGAACTTCAGTGTCGGGGATACCTGGGAGCAAACTCTCAAGGCGAATTTGAACGGCATGCAAACACGATCGGTTTTGAAGTATCGCTTCGACGGAAACGTCGACGTCGATGGCCGTAAACTCGCGAAAATCCATGTGGACGCAGTTACCGAGTTGGTGCAATCCCCGCCGGGTATCGAGGTCGAGCTTCAGGATACCGGTAGCGACGGTGATATCTTGTTCGATGCCGAGTTGGGTTGCGTTTTTCAATCGATCCAAAGGCAACGACTCGACATGAACCTCAACGCTGGAGGCCGAAAGGTCCAGCAGGCGATCCAGGGTACGACCACGACCACGTACCGATTGGCCAATTAGTGTTGGGCCAGTCGGTTCGAGTGGTTTCTAACTTGAGTCTTGCCGATGGCGTCCGAGGCCGGATACGATCAGGGGTAGAGCAAGTACTTTTGGCGTCTGTTTTGAAACTCAAAGAGCCCCAGGTCAAGGCGAGGATCGAACCGCGGATCGATCGTACCGTCGAGGATCGCATCTCGAATCGTGGCATTGCGCAAAAGTGTGTTGAGATTTTTGGTTTCCCATGCTTCTGGATAGAGTTTGCGTAATGATTTTGCGATCGCGAGTCCCAGGGGGACACTTTCAAGCCGTTGTCGATCCGTGATCAAGATCTCGATCCCATGGCAGGCGACGTTGGCATGTTTGCTCGACCCAGGAGTGAATTCGATTGGGACGAAGGTGACCCCTGGCAGCTCGATCTCGTTGAGTTCGCTAGCGAGTTCCCTGCCTGAGATCCATGGAGCCCCTACAACTTGAAAGGGAGTATCGGTCCCCCGTCCTACCGATACGTTGGTCGCCTCGAGCAATCCAATCCCTGGATAGAGGAAAGCTTGGGTCAAGCTACGCATATTCGGCGAGGGATTGATCCAGGTCAATCCGGTTGAATCCCATTGCATGGAACGGGTCCAGCCTTCGCAGGGAACGACGGTCAGTTCAAGGTCGAGTTTGAGTTCGTCGCGAAACATCTTGGCCAATTCCCCGATAGTCATGCCATGGCGGACCGGGAGTGAATGGAATGCGACGAAAGCTTCCTGACCTGCATCGAGCATCGGACCTTGGACGATCTGTCCTCCAATAGGGTTAGGTCGATCGAGGACCACGAAGCGTTTTCTTTGTTCGTCGGCGGCTTTCATGGCTTCTCCCATCGTCGATACATACGTATAAAACCTTGCTCCGATGTCTTGGATATCGAATACGATGGTATCGATTTTCGAGAGCATTTCGGGGCTGGGTTTTCTGGTCTCGCCATAGAGGCTGTAGATGATCAGTCCTGTATCTTTGTCCTGCGAATTATCGACTTTGGGGATATCGAGTTTCCCTTCGAAGCCATGTTCGGGACTGAACAAAGCGCTCAGCGTGATGCCTGGGGCTTTGCTTAAGACTTCGACAGTATTGAGACCTTCGATATTTCGACCGGTGTGGTTGGTAATGAGTCCGAGTCGCTGTCCTTTTAGGAGTTCGAATGCGTGGGACTCGAGCACATCAATGCCTGTTCGAACCGAAGCAGGACTTCCCGACGTGGCGTGGGTATTTGAGGTCTTTGCATCACCGAAAAATCGGACGACTTGATTGGCGAGCTTTCCGGCAAGTGGATTGATGAGTCCTTTTCCGTCTGGGTGGACACGGTTGCTCAGGAAGATAAAGAACAAATCGGTTCCTGGATCGATCCAGAGGACGGTTCCGGTAAATCCGCCATGTCCGAAGGCTAGGTCGCTCAAAAGGTCCCCGCGGTTCAGAGAGAATCCCGAGCGTTTATCCCATCCGAGTCCTCGAGTCCCGTTAGGGACAAGATAACCGCTTGTCATTTTTTGGCGGGTCAGTGGCGAGAGGATTTGAGGGTTTGAATTTCCGAGCATGGATTTCGCATAGAGTGCAAGATCGTTCAGGGTTGAGAAGAGTCCTGCGTGACCAGCGACGCCGCCGAGTGCATGGGCTCGTGGGTCGTGCACTTGGCCTTGGATCCACTTTCCATCGCGTTTCTCCGTCGGAGCGCAGCGGCTGTGCAAATCCTCGGCAGGTAGGTATCCGGTCTCCTTCATACCTAGCGGTTCGAAGATGTTTTCCCGGGTGTAAGTATCGAGGCTTTGGCCTGAGATTTTTTCCACCAGTTTTCCCAGGATGATGAAGTTCACATCGGAGTATTTGAAAGCTGTGCCAATTGGGGCCGTCAGTTTCAAATCGCAGATTTTTACCCAAGCTTGCTCGGGGCCTTGGAGATAGTCGGCCATCGGGTTATCAGGGATCAGTCCGCTGGTATGCAGCAGCAAGTGTTCGACATGGATCGGGTCCTTGTCGTTCGAAGCGAACTCGGGGAAAAAGCTCGATACCTTATCCTTGAGTCTGAGTTTCCCTTTCTCGATCAATTGCAGAATCGAGGTGGCGGTGGATACCGGCTTGGTGATCGAAGCCATATCGAAGACCGTGTCGAGTGTCATGGGGCTGACCGGATCGAGGGAGCGATTTCCGAATGCTTGTTGATAGAGCAATCCGTGGCGGTTTCCGACACCGACTACGCATCCGGGCATTTTGTTTTCCGAGATTGCAGTTTCGATCATGCCACGGATTTCCGCTTCAAAGGCCACTGACCGCTGGCTCGCGATCCGACTGGCGTCTTGGCCATGGGTTCGAACATAGCAGGAAGAGATTCCCAAGCAAAAGAGGAATATCAAAAGTAACGATTTCATGAGGTTGAATCGATTCGAAACCAGGGAAGAAACGAAAGGTAGCTTGCCGTACTGAATGTCACTAAAGAGCCGATGCACGAGAGCCAGGGGAAGGCGATACGGATTGCGTCCGGACGATTCAAAACGAATTGAATCCAAACAAGTACGGCAAGACCGGCGATGCCACCGGCGATCGCGGCGCGTTGACCAACCCATGGCTGGAAAATTCCTAGGAAAAACCAACCCAAAAGGACACCTGAAGAGAATCCAGCGATGGTCAATGCGTTGTTGACGACGCTATTGGAAAACTGACTTGCCCAGATTCCGATGAGGATTTGAACTACGCCGAAAAACAACGTGGCCAGGCGTGTGAACCAAAGCCGCGATTGCTCGGTCGGTTCGTGCCGCAGCCCCGATAGCCAAAGGTCGCTGTAGGCTGAGGAGGCTGATGACGATAGGGAGCTAGAGAGGGTAGACATTGTCGCTGAGAGGATCGCCGCGAGCATCAGGCCGATGATCCCAACGTTCATAGGAAAATGGTGGGTGATGAAATGCGCAAAGACTTTATCGTTAGCGATCCCCTCAGGCAGTGGATTTGAGGCGTAGAAGGCACCTAAGAGGGTTCCTATCCAGAGTACCAAAGCGAACTGGAAGAATACGAACACGCCACTGACGAGTATGGCCGTGGCTGCATGGGTTTGGTTTCGGGCGCTAAGGTACCTTTGCACCATGATTTGGTCGGTTCCGTGGGAGCCCAGGGACAGAAAGGTGCCACCGACTAGCCCAGCGAAAAGGGTGTAAGGTTTGTCTAACGAAAGGTCCCAATCGATCCAGTTCCACTTGCCCGTCGCGTCCATGTATTCGCTATAGCTGGTCCATCCCTGTGGCAGAAATCGTACCAGCAGGATCGCCGCGACGATGCACCCGCTCAGATAGATCACCAATTGGATGCAATCATTCCACACCACCGATCGCATGCCTCCGAATACCGTATAGACCAAGGTCAGTCCACCGACAGCCAACGCACTTGGGACCAGTGGCCAGCCGACGAGTTGCTCCAAGACCATGGCGGCAAGGTAGAGTCTTAAGCCATCGCCGAGATTTCTTGTTACAAGGAAGATCAGCGAGGCTAGGCGAGTGATGTTTTGTCCAAAACGACTTTTGAGGACTTCGTAGGCGCTGACGATGCTACCGCGAAAGAAATTCGGGAGCAGGAATACCACGACGATCCATCGACCTAGGATGTAGCCCAAGGCTAGTTGAAGGAATGCAAAGCCGGTAGCACCGTACGCGATCCCAGGGACACTCAGAACCGTAGCGGTGCTTGTTTCCGTGGCCACGATCGAGCCGAGGATTGCCCACCAAGGCAGATTTCGATCTCCCAGCAGATAGCTCTCGACGGTGTTGTTTCTTCCAGCGACCTTCAGGCCGATCAATACCGAAGCGGCCATGGCGATGAACAGCACTACCAAATCGACCCAACCGAGAGAAATCTGCATGCATTGTCCTTTTCAATTGCCCTTGCCGTTGTAGATTGTCCTATTGTAATGGACTCCAGGGGGCTTGGGTAAGCGTCTTGGGATAACCTAGCAGATCAAAAAGAACCAAGCGAATATGGATCACTTAACCACCGAACAAAACAACCCTGAATCGGTCGCGATCGATCAGATGGATCCGATCCAAATCGCGATGTTGATGAACCGCGAGGACTTGAAAGTTGTGGCCGCCGTCGAGCGGGTTTTGCCGGACATTGCGCGAGCCATCGAAACGGTCACTGAGCGTGTGCAGGCCGGAGGTAGGCTGATTTATATTGGGGCAGGAACCTCGGGCCGACTCGGGGTGCTCGATGCATCGGAGTGCCCCCCGACTTTCAATACACCGCCAGCTTTGGTTGTGGGACTTATTGCCGGTGGTCATCGTGCTTTAACGAACGCAATTGAGGGAGCTGAGGACAATCGCCATGCTGGCGAGGAGGATCTCCGAGGGGTCGAGTTGAATGCGCAGGATGTGGTCTGTGGAATCGCGACCAGTGGTCGGACACCTTATGTACTCGGTGGTCTAGCTTACGCTCAGAGCCTTGGTGCCGCGACCCTAGGGGTCACTTGCAACGAGGTTTCCGAGTTGTCTGAGGTATCCGATGTTCTGATCGCACCTGTGGTGGGTCCGGAGATCCTCAGTGGATCGACGAGGCTTAAAGCGGGAACAGCAACGAAGATGGTATTGAACATGATCTCAACTGGAACGATGATCCGAATCGGAAAGACCTATGGCAATTGGATGGTCGATTTGCGAGCGACGAACGTGAAACTCAAGGATCGGAGTATTCGCATCGTAAGCGGGATCACTGGATTGGATCGCCAACGAGCCGAGTCTCTTTTGGCACGCTGCGATGGAGAGGTCAAGACGGCGATCGTCAGCCAAGCTTTAGGTATCGACAGAACCGAGGCCCAACAGCGATTGAAGGCCGCCGGCGGGCGACTTAGAGCTGCGATCCAGGGGTGATCGGCGCGGTCTGATCGATCTTCGGTTCGTCTTCTTTAACGTTTGACGTCTCGGATCAATGGTCCTGTGTAGACTTGGCGGGGACGCCCGATCCGAGTGTTTGGCGAGCGTTGCATTTCGACCCAGTGAGCGATCCAGCCGGGCAACCTCCCCATGGCAAACAGGACAGTGAACATCTGAACCGGGATTCCCATGGCTCGGTAGATGACACCGGAATAGAAATCGACGTTGGGGTAAAGTTTGCGTTCTACGAAGTATGGGTCGCGGAGGGCGACGGCTTCGAGTTCTTGTGCGACCTCGAAGAGCGGGTCGCTGAGGTTGAGTTTCTTCAGAAGGATATCGCTTGCGGCTTTGATGATCTTAGCGCGAGGGTCATAGTTCTTGTAGACGCGGTGACCGAAACCCATCAGCCTGAAGTTGCTGGTTTTGTCTTTTGCCATATCGACGTACTTTTTGACGTTGCCGCCGTCGTCGGCGATCTGTTTGAGCATGTTGACGCAGGCTTCGTTGGCCCCACCATGGAGTGGCCCCCATAAGGCGCAAATTCCAGCAGAAATACTTGCAAAAAGATTTGCATCCGAGGAACCAACCATGCGAACCGTAGAGGTGCTGCAGTTCTGTTCATGATCGGCATGCACGATCAAGAGCAGGTTAAGAGCTTTGACGAAATCTGGGTCGGCGACATACTTTTCGCTGGGGACCGAGAACATCATGTGGAGAAAGTTCTCGCAGTAATTCAGCGAGTTGTGGGGATAGATAAAGGGCTGACCAAACGATTTCTTGTAGCTGTAGGCTGCGATCGTCGGTAGCTTGGCGATCAAACGATGGATCGATATCTCGACTTCTTCTGGGTCATGGGGATCCAAGGAGTCTTGGTAGAACGTTGAGAGTGCGCTGACGACGCTCGAAAGGATCGCCATGGGGTGGGCGTCGCGTGGAAACCCGTTGTAGAAAGAACGCATGTCCTCATGGAGCATGGTGTGGTGAGAGATGTCCGTTCGGAATTTCTCAAGTTGTTCCGGTGTTGGCAATTCGCCATAGATCAGCAAGTAGCTTGTTTCAAGAAAATCGCATTGCTCGGCGAGTTGCTCGATGGGGTATCCACGGTAGCGGAGAATCCCGCGATCCCCGTCGAGATACGTGATCGCGCTGGTCGTCGCGCCTGTGTTCGCGTAGCCCTCGTCGAGGGTGATGTGCCCGGTCTCTTTCAAAAGTTTCGAGATGTCGATTGCTCGGTCGTTCTCGGTACCGACGTGGATAGGCATCGAGAGAGACTTCTCGCCGATTTTGAGGGTTGCGACTTCTTCTGACACGGGGATTGGCTGCGGGTAGGTAGGGAGTGATCGGAATGGTCGAACGGGAATGTTCGACTCGGCTTCGACTGGTTTTCAAGTCGCAAACAGTGTAGCCTTACTGAAAGCTTGCGACAATCCAGGAGGGTCTTTTCGCCGTGATCTTTTCGCGGTGATATTTTCGCGGGGATCTGCTCAGATTTTGTGCAAATCTTTTGCCGTGGTGCTGGTTTGCAAGCCCCTGTTTGGTTTTTCTATTTGGCTAGCCTTGGATTGGATAATGAACGAAGAACTCAAGGAAATCGCGATTCGGCTGCGGATCGGCAACTCGATAGGTTCATCGATGAGCAAATCCTCAATGGAAAACCGATCGAGGAGTGGATCTTTGCCAGAAACCCGATCGGTTGAAAATTTTTAGGAGTTCTCGAGGAATCAAGCTGGGGATTTCGCCAGCGGTTGCTTGAGGATGCCTTCGACGATTTTGCCGGGTTGTCCGTCGAGCAAGGTACCGATTCCTCCTGGACGCACGAAGGCTAGTTTGGACGGTTCCAAGCCAAATAGATGCATGACCGTCGCATGGTAATCGTAGTGATGGACGATGTCGGTGACGGCTTGATAACCGAAATCGTCGGTCTGGCCGTAGACCGTCCCTTGTCGGATTCCGCCTCCGGCCAACCACGTGCTAAAGCCATACGTATTGTGGTCCCGACCGATACTCTTTTCGTTTTGAACGACGGGCAATCGTCCCATCTCCCCACCCCAGTGGACCAGCGTCGAATCGAGCAATCCTCGTTGCTTGAGATCCTTGACCAAAGCTGCCGAGGGTTGATCGGTTTTCTTGCAAGCTCCAGGCAAGGCGTCTTTGATATTGCCGTGGTGGTCCCATTGCTGGGTCGACGTATAGATCTGAACGAAACGGACTCCTCGTTCGACGAGTCGTCGGGCGATCAAGCATCTGGTTCCGTACTCCCGGGTGGCATCTTGATCAAGCCCATAGAGCTTATGGGTCTCTTGGGTTTCCTTGCTGATATCCAATGCGTCGCGGGCAGCGGTTTGCATTGCTTCGGCGAGTTCATAACTGGACATACGCGCTTGCAAGTCGTTTTCGTAAGCTCTAGAAGCGAGGTGCTCGGCGTTGAGTTCCTTGAGCAAATCCAGATAGGCTCGTTGGGGTCTACCCGCCAGATGCGGGGGAGGGTTTAAGTTCAAGATGCGGGGTTCTTGAGGCCGGATCACGGTTCCTTGGTAGAGCGACGGCAACCATCCGTTTGACCAGCAATCGGTACCTAGAACGGGCAATCCACCCGGATCGGTCAGCACGACGAAGGCGGGTAGTTGTTGGCTCTCGGTTCCCAGTCCGTAGGTGATCCATGAGCCCAACACCGGTCGTCCTTCGGTCACGCGGCCGTGGTGCAACGCGTAGATCGATTGCCCGTGATTGTTCACGCCGGTGTTCATGGAACGTATGAGAGTGATGTCATCGGCGATCGAACCTAAATGGGGGACCAGCTCGCTGAGTTCCATACCGCATTGGCCATAGCGTTCCCATTTCCAGGGCCCAGACCAAATTTTTGCGGACGATTCGGCGGCGTTGTCGTATTTGAGATCTCCTGTGTATTTTTCTCCGTTTCGCTTTTCGACTTCGATCTTACGGTCGAAAAGATCGATATGCGATGGTCCTCCTTGCATGAACATCGAGATCATGGCTTTGGTTTGTGGGACCAGATGGGGTTGTTTGGGCTTGAGATCGTATTGGATCGGCTCGAGGGCTGGTTTTGGAGGTTCTCCAGCGGCTTGTTGTGCTGCGAGTCCGGCGATGCATAGGGTTGCTCCTGCGATCCCCTGCTGTGCCAGAAAGTGTCGCCTAGAGGAACGCTCAGAGACACATCGCTGCGATTCGAATTGGTTTTCGTTGTTCATGCTGGTTCCGAGGCGATGGGGGGATTGCGATTTGCTGTCAGGTCGGTTGGCTAGTCGACATACAAGAAGTTGTTCGACGAGAGCAAAGCTTGGCATAGCAGCGCTAAGGCTTGTTGGTTGGCTTTAGCCGGTTCGAGCGCTCCGGCGTTGGGAGCCGTTGGCTGTTCGGGATTTGGCTGTGCGAGAACCGCTCGCTGTTCGACGAGCCACTGGGTCGTTCTGGTTCGCTGTGTTTCGCTCGGATCGACTCCGAAAGCCAACTGCCAAGCCCGTTGGACTTGGGCCATCGGATCCTCGCCAGCCTCCCGGAGCACGCGATTGGAAAAGTGCTCGCAGATGCGGATGACCGAACTGTTGTTCATGAGCATCAGCGATTGGGTTGCAACGGTCGATTGGGAACGGCGATCGCAATTCGGCGCGGTTCCTGCCGGATCGAACGGTTCGATGACCCCAAGGGGCATCGAACGACGAATTTGTACATAGACACTGCGTCGGTAGGAGTCGGCGACTTCTTCGTGTTTGGCGACCAAGATACCGTTGCCATCGCGAGTGGCTTTGCCGATGATTGTCTGACCGACTTCGTCGGGGTTGACGGTGCTAGGTGGACCGTACATCCGCAGCGTGAGTATTCCAGCGGTGGCCAGCATCGTATCTCGAAGCGATTCGGTTTGAAGTCGTCGCACATTCATTCTCCCCAACCAGATGTTTTGCGAATCGTTGTCGGGATCCTGGGCAATTCGACCCGAGGAGCGGCGGTAGGTATCGCTTAAAAGGACTTCTCGAGAGATGCGTTTGCGGCTCCAACCCGTTTGAACGAACTCGTTGGCCATCCAGTCCAGGAGTTCTGGATGGGTGGGACGTTCGCCCAGGAGGCCTAGGTCCCCCGGGTTCGATGCGATCGCTCGGCCGAAATGATGCATCCACATTCGATTCACATAGGATCGAGTCAGCAGCGGGTGGACTCCTTGGGTCAGCATCTTGGCAAACTGCAACCGACGTCCTGAGGTTGCGACGTTAGGATCGTCGGGAATCAGTTTGTCGTGCTCGGCGAGGATACTCAATCCGCCGGGGGAGACAGGGACTTTAGGCTGCTGAAAATCACCGCGGCTGAAAAGGAACGTGGTGGGGATTTGATTCGGGACTTCCGAGAAGCTAGCGACAAAGACCTCGGCGGGCCGCTTGGTCTTGATCTCGGCTTGTTGGGTTTCGTATTGCTTGTTGAACTCGTTGATTCGCGCGCCGTCGTATAGGATGGCACTGCCTCGGTCGACGTTCAAGCTCGGGTAATCGCGCATCAGTTTTTGTTGGTCTTCGGTCCGTTTATCGGCGGCCGTCGAGCGTGATGTGCGAGCCGCCTGGCGTAAGTCCTCGGGAAGTTTCATCACTTCCTGGTCGAAAATCTCGTCGACGATTCGGTCGAGTTCGATGAGCCGTTTGGCTTCGAGTTCCGAAAGCTCTTTGTCGACCTCGGAGGCTTTTTGTCTTTGTTCTGCATCCCAGAGGTTCACGAGCCGGGAGTTTTTGTCTCGCCAATTTTTCCAATCCAAACCGGGCTCGATCAACGCTCGGATGCGGTAGTAGTCCCGTTGCGAGATCGGGTCGTAGCGATGGTCATGGCACTGGGCGCAGCCGACGGTCAGTCCGAGGAAAGAGCTCGATAGGATCTTGATCGTCTCGGCGATCACATCGTTTCGAGCGATGTTCGCCTCGACTCCTTGATGTCCTGTACCGTCGGGTGCGTTTCTGAGGAAACCTGTGGCCGCTAGGAGTCGCTGCTGATCGGGGGCAAGGATTTCCCAAGGTTGTGGGACGAGTTCATCGCCGGCTAGCTGTTCGATGACGAATTGATCGTAGGGAACGTCGGCATTGATGCTCGAGAGGACATAGTCTCGATATTGCCAAGCCCAAGGGCGTTCCGTGTCCTGTTCGCTGTAGCCGTCGCTGTCGGCATACCCAGCGACATCGAGCCAATGCCTTCCCCAATGCTCCCCGTAGCGTGGGTCAGCAAGGAGCCGATCGACGGTCCGTTCGTAAGCATCGGGGCGGGAGTCCTCGACGAATGCTTGAATCTCCTCTTGGGTTGGGGGAAGTCCGAGCAGATCTACCGATAGTCTTCGAATGCGCGTGACGCGATCGGCAACCGGGGCAATTGGAAGCTGTTTCTCTAGGAGCTTAGCGGTAACAAACGCATCGATCGGAGAGTTCATCGCGTAAGCGTTGTCTTGAGCTACCTTGGGCACCGGGCCCGAGGCGACGGGTTGGAACAACCAGAAGTTCCGTTCTTCCTCGGACCAATCCTCTAGGGTTGGAGTTTGCGGTTCGGGCCGTTTGGTCAGTGCTCCTGATTGGATCCATCGCCTGAGAATCTGCTTCTGCGTATCGGGAATGGTCTTTCCGCCAGGAGGCATTTGACCATCTTGAACACGTTGGATCAGCAGGCTCGCATCGGCGTTTCCTGGCACGATCGCCGCGCCTGAATCACCACCTTTTTCGAGCAGATGCACAAGCCGTAAGTCCAATCCTCCCTCGCGATGCTCCTGTTCACCGTGGCAATGGAAGCAATGGGCTTTGAGGATTGGGCGAACCTGGGTTTCAAAGTGGATCGGAGCCTCAGAGGTAGCCTCTTGGGAATTCGCATTCGGCAAGGGAGCGGTTGCACAAGCCAGAAGGCTTAGCAAGCAAAAAGCCAGCATCGATCGGATCGGCGGCATGATGAATCGCAAGGAGGGAGGGGGGACACAGCGGAGGGATCGGACATGTGCAATTGTAGCATGAATTTGGATGGACTGCACGGAACTACAGGCAACTCAGCGACTCTAAACGTCCATTCGAAACCCGTTGTTCTATCGTGGGTGGGAGTCTCCTCGGTTGACACAGACACAAAACACTACCAATGCCGTCCTTGTTCCTGGAGTCTTGATCGGTTGCTTGGATGAGGCCGGATTGGTCCATCGCAATCTCTGGCTCGCGAATTTTACCGATGTTTCACTCCGAGGTTCGCGTTCGGAACAATGGCTGGTCGTTTCATCCAAGGAAGTATCGGTCTTGGCCATCGAGCCGGAGCCCGTGGAAACAGCCATCCAGGGAGCTGCTGGAAAGGGAGCTACTTGCGCGGTCCTTTTGCGGAGCGTTCCGTGGACGGACATCAAGTCGGTCAGGACCCAATCGGGCGTCGGTAGCGGAACGCTTCAAGTGCGAGTTGGGGACGATTGGATCGACTGGGTAAGGTTCTCGAACGCTTATGCGACGCGGTTCCACAAGATTTCTCGTCTGATGGAAAAGATGCGCGAGTTTCCAGAGACTTGGTCGGAGGATGTTTACGCCGAGTCCCATGACCCCCATTCGAGCGGTCAGAGTTTCGATGCGCCCGAATGTCCTAAATGCGCCTTGTATCTGAGCAGCAAAGAAGAGAGTTGTCCTCGATGCATGCAAAAGGGGCAAATCCTTCGACGGGTTCATCAATTGCTCCACCCGTATCGACGCGGAGCGATCCTGTTGTGCCTATTGACGATTGCTGGGGTGATCGCGGAGTTGATCCCACCGAAACTCCAGCAGTACATGATCGACCATGTATTGACGGGCAAAGATGAGTCAGGAGATCCACGTCAGGTCGACTTTAAAACGGCCCTACTGTTGATTGTTCTCGCATTGGCAGCCTCTCGGGTCTTGCTGTCGTTTGTCGCGGTTTTCAAGGGTAAATTAGCGACCCTGATCGGGACTGGATTGACCCGAACGCTGCGTGCCGAGATGGTTCGTAAGTTGCAGAGTTTGGCCGTCGTGTATTACGACCGCCATCAGGTCGGTTCGATGCTTGGCCGAGTCGCGCATGACAGCGAAGCGATGCATGGACTGATGTACCAGATCACAGGAGGGTTCTTGCTCCAGATCGCCCAGCTTATTGGGGTCGGAGCGATGCTGGTGTGGATCAATCCTAAGCTCGCGTTATTCACATTGATTCCCGTCCCGTTGGTCATCTTGGGGACCTCTATTTTCTGGCGGAAGGTCTATCCTCGTTACTACCGTCTCTGGGATGCATCCTCCAAGCAGATAACCGTCTTGAGCGGAATGCTTACCGGGATACGGGTCGTAAAGGCTTTTTCTCAGGAGGATCGAGAGTACGAGCGATTTTCTAAAACCAGCGAACAACTTCGAGACTGGCGTCTGTGGGTCGAGAACGCCAACGCGTGGTACTCTGCGGCCATGTCGATCGTCTTTAGTCTTGGAGGGCTGATCGTTTGGTATGTCGGAGGTCGGGACGTGATCGGCAACTCGATGAGCCTCGGGGAACTCATCGCCTTCTTGGCCTACTTGGGCATGTTCTATGCACCGTTGAGCGCCTTGTCGAACTTCACCTCCTGGTTGACCAGTTTTCTCACCGGTAGCAAACGGGTTCTGGAGTTGCTCGATACTCCACTGACGGTCCTAGAGCCAAGCCGTCCGGTCGCTTGGGAAAACGTCCAAGGTGAGATCCGGTTCGAGGAGGTGACGTTTGGGTACGATCGCAACCAGCCGGTTTTGAAGAATATCAGTTTTGATGTCAAAGCCGGTGAGATGGTGGGTATTGTCGGGCGATCTGGATCTGGCAAATCGACGATGGTCAATCTGCTGGGGAGATTCTACGATGTTCAGGAAGGTCGAATCTCGGTCGATGGAATTGATCTTCGGGACCTATCGAGTCAACAACTTCGAGAACGCTTGGGGATCGTTTTCCAAGAGTCTTACATGTTCCGTGGAACGATTTGGAGAAATCTGAGCTTTGGCAAACCTATGGCAAGTCTCGAGCAGGGCTTGGAGGCAGCCAAGGCAGCCGGTGCGCACGATTTTATCTGCCGGCAACAACTCGGCTATGAAACGCTGCTAGGTGAGAATGGTTCAGGATTGTCTGGAGGTGAAAAGCAACGACTCTCGATTGCAAGAACCCTGCTATATGATCCGAAGATTCTTGTGCTCGACGAGGCGACGAGCAATATCGACGCCGAGGCCGAAAAGAGCATTCAGGAGGCTCTCAAAGTGCTCATACGTGGACGCACGACCTTGGCTATCGCGCACCGACTCTCGACGCTTCGCAACGCCGACCGGATTCTGGTGTTCGACCAAGGTCGATTGATCGAGCAAGGATCGCACGCGGAACTTTTGGCGCTGGATGGAACCTATGCAAGGCTGGTACGAATTCAAACCTCGGTCAGCAAAAATCCAGACGTTGACAAATTGATCCATACGGCAGCCGAGTTGGAGAAGACGCAGAAAGCCGCGGCAGCCTCGGGCTCCGACCGCTCGAGCGTTTCGGTTCTAGATCCTCCCAATCCAAAATCTCGCAAAAGCGATTCGGAAACTCTCGAGGCGACTGACGACGTCGACAATCTCGATGAAAACTCTGATGAAAAACCGATGGATTCCGATCCGGAGAGCACCCCAGCGCCGGCGATCGTATGGTTGGATGACTCTCGCTGCGATTTGCGCCGAGGTACGCACGATCGGATCGAGCTTTGGATCGATGGGAAATTGCATGCCGCCTCGGTGTTCATCGTGAAGACTTTCCCGTCGAAATATCCAGCCGGTTACCTAAGTGTTCGGAGTTGGAAGGAGAACGGGGAAGAGTACGAGTGCGGGATGATCCGGGATCTGGCCCAATGGCGCAGCTCGAACCGAACGCTCATCGAGGAAATGATCGAACGACGCTATTTGATGCGGCGGATCCTGCGAGTGCGAAAAAATCAGTTAGAATCTGGATACCTCACGATGGATGTTGAGACCGACCGAGGACCATGCACACTGACCATGCGTTGGACCCAAAGTCAGGCTCTCGAATACAGCGAGAATGGCAAGCTGCTTATCGATACGTGCGAAAATCGCTATGTTGTCGAGGACATCGATGCTTTACCCGCAGAGGATCGCGAGCGATTCCTTCAATTCATTTACTGGTAGTGCCGATCAAGGATTTTTTCTCATGCGCGCTAGGACCGTTTCGTTGGCCTTGATGGGCTTATTCACTTCGGGCTTGGGAACCCCCGCCTTGTTTGGCCAGGACAATCCCCAAAAAATCCAATCACAAGCAAGCGGAACGCTCGACAAGCAAGACAAACGAGAAGACAAGCAATCGGTGCGACTGCCCAGAGCCACGCCTGAGTCCCAAGGTGTTTCTTCGGCGTCGATCGCGAAATTCATCCAAGCCGCCGATGAGAAAGTCAATTCGATGCACAGTTTCATGCTGCTAAGGCATGGAAAGGTCATTGCGGAAGCCTGGTGGACTCCTGAGGATGCGAATAAACCTCATGTGCTCTGGTCATTGAGCAAGTCGTTCACATCGACGGCCGTGGGGTTGGCTGTCCATGATGGCAAGTTATCGGTCCAGGATCGGGTCATAGGATTTTTCCCCGATGCGCTGCCTGACAATCCCTCGGAGAATCTCAAGTCCATGAGGGTACTGGATTTGCTAACCATGTCGACTGGCCATCAGGATGAACCGAACCTTCGAGCATCCCAAGACTGGATCAAGACGTTTTTGGCCCATCCGGTCCCCAGGAAACCAGGTAGCTTCTTCCGCTACAACACTCCTGCAACCTTTATGCAGTCGGCGATCGTCCAGAAGGTCACCGGCCAGAACGTCGTCGATTATTTGCAAACACGCCTATTTGATCCATTGGGGATCGACGCTCCGAAATGGGATAAGAACCCTCAAGGTATCTCGATCGGGGGCTATGGGCTTTACCTCACGACCGAGGATATCGCCAAGTTCGGTCAATTGTATTTGCAAAAAGGTCGTTGGGAGAACCAACAATTGATACCGAGCGATTGGGTCCAAGAGGCCACCACCAAGCAGGTGTCCAACGGGAGCGATCCGGCAAGCGATTGGAATCAAGGCTACGGTTACCAATTCTGGCGATGCCGGCATAATGCCTTCCGTGGCGACGGCAAGGACGGGCAGTTTTGCATCGTTTTGCCCGACCAAGATTCGGTGGTCGTGATGACTGCAAATACATCCAATATGCAATCGCAACTCAGTCTCGTATGGGAGCATTTGCTAGGTGCTATGGTCGATAAAGATCTGCCTGAGTCTCCCAAGGATCGAGAGAATCTCGAAGGAATCTGCACCGGACTCAGAGCCAAAAGATAACTTGCGGTTCGACCTGATAGCCCGGGGTTCCAATCGGTGGGGGGATGAATTATCATCACACTGTTTGGCACGACGATTGACCGATCTGCCGAACTCTTCGCGCCACATTCTTTTCGATTTAATTGCTCATCTTTTCGGAATTGTTCTCTTACCGTGACACTCCCTAATGATCTTCTGTTAGTGACCACGTATGACATCGACCGGGTCGGTATCGCAACGATCTTGGACAAATCGATGCGATACAAAGTCCATACATTGCGTCCAAATCGCATCGTTTCGTCGTTCTTCGAGGGCCTAAGCCCAAATCCGATCGGTCTGATCGACATCGATTTGCACGATACGGACCCTGTATTGGTGGCTAACCATTTATCGGGGTATCGGCCTGGAATGCCCTTACTGTTTTTCGCAAGGGGAGAGTCCCCTCAGTTGTTCCTGCGCGGTGTCAGGAACGGAATTTTAGGTACGGTACAGAAGACCGATGGTCCGCAGGAACTGTTGAGAAAACTCGACTGCGCATTGCAAAAGCAGAATCTGTGGAACAAGGAGGAGTTGAAGCGGATACAAGCTTGTTTCTCCCTGGATCCGAGTGTTTCAGGTTTGGAGATGTCTCTGACTCAACGCGAGTCCCATGTATTGATGAAACTATCATGCGGGATGACCAATCGTCAGATCGCCGATGATTTGTCGATCAGTTATGAAATGGTCAAAGAGCACGTTCAGCACATCTTGCGCAAGATCGGGGTTACGGATCGAACCCAAGCGGCTGTTTGGGCCGTACGCAAACGGTTGTGCTAGGATCGCCTGAGGTTCGTGCCTCGCCTGAGATTTCGTCGTACTCGTACTCAGCGAAGCGGTACTCAGCGAAACGGTACTCGTACTCGATGGCTTTTTGAACTGCGGCGATACCGCTCGTTGATCCAAGAGGTTCGAGGTAACTTGCGGACCATTAGGCCGAATAGATATACTTAATTGAATCGAGTACGAGAAGAAGCACGAACAAAGCATTGTCCCCCTATGATCAACCCTTACGAACCTAACCGGTCTGAGTTAGAGCCTCCGAGGACCCATGGATCGGATCCGAGCCTCATCGGGACTTTTCTGATCACCGCGGTCTTTGCCCTGGCGGCGCTTGTAGGGATCCTCTCGAGCATGGTCCCAGAGATTGCAGCTTACACGACACCGCGTTTTGGGGCGATCGGGTTAGTCCTTTGTTTAAACCCGCTTATTTTCTTAGTCCCCACCCTGCGAAGTCCAACCATGTTGAACTACGCTTCCTCTGCCTTCATGACCCTTTCGATCGGCTTGATCAACGCTATCTCGCTGATGGGTTTGGGCCAATCCCAATCCCAATCCCAATGGCCCTATACGGTACTCCCGTTTCTTCTTGCCGGAATGTATCTTGCTTGGCAATCCTTCAAGACAAGTCGTGGGGTGAAGGTGCCCCAAGATCCACCGACGGGGAACGACTCTTGATGATTTTTCTTTTTTGAAAACAAAATCGCGCCGCTGGGGATACCAGCGGCGCGACGGAGCTTTTTTCAGGCGACCAAAGCGGGCTAGAGCTTCGAGGCTACTTGGGGTCTATCGAGCATCATGACTTTGTTCCATGCTGCTACAAAGTCCTGGGCGAACTTGGTCTTGGCATCATCGCTAGCGTAGACCTCGGAGATCGCTCGGAGTTGCGAGTTCGACCCGAAGATCAAGTCGGTTCGTGACCCTTTCCAACGTAGATCGCCCGTCTTACGATCGTAGCCTTCGTACACATGCACGTTGGCTTTCGATGGTTTCCATTCGATATTGCTATCGAGAAGATGTACGAAGAAGTCGTTGGTGAGCACTTGCGGCTTTTGGGTCAATACACCCAAATCCGAGTTTCCAGTATTGATGCCCAAGACGCGAAGGCCACCGATAAGTGCCGTCATCTCGGGGGCTGACAATTGCAGTCGATGAGCGCGGTCGAGGAGAAACTCTTCTTCGGGGCGAACCTTGGGAGCCTGTCGAATCTCTGGTGCAACGTAGTTGCGGAAGCCATCGGACAGAGGTTCCAAAACAGCAAACGACTCGACATCGGTCATGCTTTGGTCAGCATCCATCCGGCCGGGACTAAATGGAACGGCGATGTCCGTTCCACCTTGCTTGGCGGCTTGCTCGACGGCCGCACAACCACCGAGCACAACTAGATCAGCGATCGAAATCCGCTTGCCATCGGTTCGCCCCTGTGCGAATTCCTTTTGAATCCCTTCGAGTACCGAGAGAACCTTGCCGAGTTCCTCCGGATCATTGACGGCCCAGTCTTTTTGAGGGATCAGACGGATCCTGCCACCGTTAGCTCCACCTCGGTGGTCGGTTCCTCGGTAGGTCGATGCTGCCGCCCAAGCAGCACCGGTGAGCTCCGAGATGCTCAAGCCGCTGGCAAGTAACTTCTGTTTTAGCTCGGAGATCTGATTGGCATCAACCAACGGGTGATCGACAGCAGGGATCGGATCTTGCCAAATCTGTGGTTCGGGGACCTCGGGACCAAGCAACCTAGAACTTGGTCCCATGTCGCGGTGCGTGAGCTTGTACCAGGCCTTGGCAAATGCGAGTTCAAAGTCCTTTGGGTTTTTGTGAAATCGTTCAGAAATCACTCGGTACTTCGGGTCCATCTTCAAGGCCAAATCGGTCGTGAACATGATCGGTGCATGCGTCTTCGTTTTGACATGGGCGTCGGGCACGGTTCCTTGGGCTGCTGGGTCAGTGGGTGTCCATTGCCAAGCTCCAGCAGGGCTCTTGATGAGTTTCCACTCGTATCCGAAAAGGTTATCGAAATAACCATTCGACCAAGTCGTCGGAGTGGAGGTCCAAGCTCCTTCGAGTCCACTGGTGATCGTGTCCTGGGCGTTCCCTTTGCCGAATTTGTTCTTCCAGCCAAGACCTAGTTCCTCGATCGGCGCGCCTTCGGGTTCGGGGCCGACGTTCTTTGCGCTCGAGGCTCCGTGCGCTTTGCCAAACGTGTGCCCACCTGCGATCAGCGCTACGGTTTCCTCATCGTTCATGGCCATTCGGCGGAACGTTTCGCGGATGTCGATCGCGGCCGCAAACGGATCGGGCTTACTATTGGGTCCCTCAGGATTCACATAGATCAATCCCATCTGAACGGCGGCTAAAGGCTGCTCAAGTTTCCGATCCCCCTCATAACGTTTGTCGGCGAGCCACTGGCTTTCGGGCCCCCAGTAAATGTCTTCCTGCGGTTCCCAAACATCTTGGCGACCGCCAGCGAATCCGAAGGTTTCAAAGCCCATCGATT
>JAJTEK010000160.1 GCA_021299695.1 Pirellula sp.
CCCACGCACAAAACAAACTCTGTCTGATTTGGTGACCGTTCCCACGCCGAAAAAACCCTGGAAAAACGTGGGTAGGACCCATTCGAGAGCTTGCGATGAGTGCCAGTTTGGCACTTCGCGCCTGAGGCCCATAAAGGGCCCTCACACGCGGTGTGTTGTATTGTTGGCCTTCGACAACGATCACGCAAGTGCATCGCGTCTATTGGGCCAAATTTTGCGTCAGGTTTGATGCGGTGGTTGTGATGTTGGTAGCGATGCTTCGATGCGATGATCGATGATCATCCACTCTCGGCCTTCCCTCACTTCACCTTTCACCCCTGGGGTCTCATGAGCACACAGGCTGCCTCGCGTGTGCGTACGTGCATGTGTATGTATATGGGTGTATTAAGATAGATATATATATTATATATAGGTATAGCGCGACCCAGGTGAAAAAATAAGTAAGTTCCGCCAATGAAATCGTTGGGTGTTTCGTCGGTTCGTTCCCCTCTTTCACTCAAAACATGTCGTTTCCTGGCTCGAACCTCTTTCCACAAATGGGGTAGGAAACAGGGGCTTGCTTCAGACCCAGAAAGCACGGCAGATTGAATCTCTTCGTCGTGTTGGCTTGTCTGCGTTGGTCGAACTTCATCAAGCAGTTACATTCGGATTGTGCTTATTCTCTTGAAGCTGTCATTTGGTATACTGTTCGCTGGGTTATTTTGATCTTGCACTGGGACGTGAGTTTCATAAGCCAATGCGCTACGAGGGTACTCGAAAAGACCATCCGAGTTGCCGATCGAGCTTTTCGGTAAATCAAAGCTACTTGGTGGCAACCGAGAGATTTCCTTTGTTCGGCAGTTTAAGAAAGGCAGGATGACGCAAAAATGAAGATGCCAGAAGCAGAGGTAAGCCTTCGATTGGCGATACATCTTATTGAAAACAATCTAACGATATCTGATGTAGACGTCGCTATCGACGGTGCGCAAGTCAAAACTACAAACACCATTCACTTCGCAATATCAGAATTTCTTGCGACGATTGGTTGGAAGAAGGCAAAGGATGATGCCGTCTGGCAGGGTGAATACCGGCATGAGAAACATGATCGCAAAATCCGAATCCACTCTCGTTCTGGATGTGGTGACGTTGTAGCCACCCTTTCAAATGGGAAGATATTGCGAGTCGAGAGCAAAAAAGGATCGTTGTCGACGAGCAAAAGCTCAAAGGAGTATCCGCTTCTCCGAGAAGCGATGGGACAGATACTGACGTATACTGAAGTCAGTGATAATGACATACTCGCCGTCGTCGTTCCAAGCTCACCCAAATTCAACGAACTAGCCTCGCGATGGCGTGCTGCACCAATGATCGAGAAGATCGGCCTGTTGATACTCACTGTCGATCGCAATAATCAAGTCACCGGGATTCCGAATTCGATTAAGCGGAACAAATAATGGAACATATGTAGCGTTCTAAACTAGACGAGTACCCAGCGGTTATTGTGTGATAGAGGATCAGCGGTACATGGAGCCCAACGATCGCTGCCGATGTGCTTGCCAGATTCCAACGACCAAACGAAAGACAGCGTGCTGAGAAACACCTTCCCGGCACGCTGTTTGATTACAGACGATTGTATTTCAGAGGTGAACGTTCAAGAGACCTGGCATCAATATGCTGATGTCGCCGACTCGGGAGGTACGACACTCCAGTCGAAGCCCAACGGATCGGCTCAAATTTTATGGCGACGAGATGCGAATCAAACGGGCGTCCAGTGGGCTGTCGTTCGCGTTGGTAAGCCGGCCGATCCTGCGTTCCTGGTGAAGGTTCCCAGCGGTGGCATCCCTGGTCGCTCTGGTCTTGCGACCGGTTCCGCCAACTGCGACCTCTTTCAGCTCGACGATTCCGGCACCATTGAGCCGGTCTTGAAACCGAATGGACAAGGCGTTCGCATCATCGCTCGCAACCCGAGCGCTCAGCGGATTCGAGGTCCGATTTCCAACTACGACTACGATGGTAATCGCTCCTGGAATAACGAGCCGCTCGCTACAAAGAACTGTGAAAAATAACACTTACTCCTTTCGTAATAGTTGATAATCACCGGTTCTTTCCAACGAGAAAACCATCCTGACTGTTGAGCCCTTTTCAGCACTGCCTTCAAGTCGAGAAGGCAGACTTAGCGATGAAGGCACCGACGAATCGCTTACCGCAGTCCAATGGTACTTCGAGTGCGCAGCAATCTCACGTTCCAAATTAATTGGAACGGAATTTTTCGTGGGTACTACCTTCGCCGTTCTTTCAATCAAATCAACCTCGACAAATGGGATTTGCTTTGAACTATCCGACTTCGGCTCGGTCAAGTACGATTCGACTTTCGCGATAGAAGATGGGTAGAACTTCATTTCCATAATCGAAAAATGATCAAAGGTCGTGAAATATCGACCCCAATCTCGCCATTTCACACCCTTGACAAAACCATGTGGAGGAAGTCTCTCGATCATCGACTTATCTAGAAACTGTTCCAGGCGTAAGGAGGTTGATTCCTTGCGAAATGCATCATAAATAACTAGAGCCCTATCAGTGTTCCCAGCACCCGACCATTCATCCATCGTCACGATGAATCGTCCACAAGGAGAAACATTTACTGCAAGCGGTTCACTCCCAGGAAGAAGTGTAGTCGTGTGCAGTCTACGCAATCTCGTTCCATCTTCAACCAGTTCGAAAACCGTTATATCCAAGACCTCGCTTGATGACGGAGAGTCGTCGACCTTCCTACGAAGTGCTAACTGTTGCCCGTTTGTACTCCATTGGAACACAAAACCGTCGGCGAAAACTACCAGTGGATTCAAAATCCAAATTGCAAAGACGATAATTGTTTTTTGGATTGGACGCACAAAACGCTTCGATTTAGTCATGAAATCACGCTCCAAATCGCTAGTTCATGTTTGGATCGAATGGGAAGGCGTCTTCGATATTATCTCGGCCGTCGCCATCTGGATCAGAATGCGGTCCAAAAATCACGTGAATGATACCCGACGTAAAGATAGAAACTTCTCCCGGTGTCGGTGATTCGGGAATGTGAAAGAAGACGCCTAGATCAATCGAACCCTCGGCATCACATCGATACAGTTTGTAACAAGTCGAATCGCAAATGTAATTATCTGCGTTATTCGATCCACTGATTTCAACACCGAGTCCATCAAGAACTTCGACGATTTCAACACCATTAAAATCCCCTAAGACAATTGGGGGACCGCTGGGGTCGTTTAGATATGGCGGAACCGGTAGATTCCCATCAGCGTCTTCAAGCGTTGGATCTTGATCGTTGTCACCCTCCAATTCCAGTGTAAATCCACCGCCTGACCCGAACGCAATCCAAACGATCTGCTGATCGGGGTGCTCACAAGCAATATCGGTAATTACTTGGTCAATTCGGTCGTCTGGCTCGCCCCAAAGGACATCAATAATTACAACTTGGCTCTCGATGCCTTCTTGCTCTAAAAGATTAGCAAGTTCCTGTGCGACCACTGGCGATTGGTTGTTAGGCACGCCCGGAAAGGGTCCAAAACCCGAAACAACAACTATGACATCACGGACACCATTCGTAGTCGTTCGGCTAACAAGTAGTAGAGCATCACCTAAATTCGAGATATCATCAGTAAACAGTGTTGGGTCATTATTTGGAATTTGGCTGAGTGCAAATTGTCCATTGACATTTAACATTGAATAAATTTCATAGTTCTGGAAATCGAATCCGTTGCTTCCAAAATTCCCTTGTCCCGTTCCTGGTGATGTTTGAGCGTTCAACTGTGTTGGAGTGAAGCAATACCAAACGGCACAAAGCAGGATTAACACAAACTTCTTTGTAACTAACATTGTGATTTCCGAAACTTAATGGACTGAACATCCGACATTTCTGCGCACTAATGCTACGGCTTCCGAACGCAGTCGTCAAGTTTTTTATTCAGACGTAAGCTTACAAAAACGCGCGAGGGCAAGTCGTAAGCACGCATGCCAGGCTGCAAGGCTTGCTAGCAACTCAAGGTAATAGCATCTACTTTTACGAAGCTTGCCCAGTCCATCTAACATCCAGCGGCCGCCGAGCCGAGCGATATCCGTTTCACTACATCGACCGAATGAGCTTATACATTCGCTGTGGCCGGCCCGTTGTGGCGACGATCGATGTGGCTATATCGCCCTGCTGCTCGAGCGTCGTGATCATTTCCTGAAAAGACTTCGCGTCCATCTTCATCCGCTTGAGCAGCAGACTGTGTGGCAATTGACGCTCAGGCGTTTCCTGAAGCTTTCGAATCAGTCGCAAGCAATCCGCATGGTATGAGTTCTCAGCCACGTGGTTGCCGGCCATGAAGAGCATGCGACGCACTTGGTGAGTTACGAATCGAGCCGCCCACTCGGCCGCCGACTTGGTGATCACTGGCTCACGATGGTTTTCGCTGATTGCGTAAAGTAATGCCAACTTGCGCATCTGCTCGCTAACTCGTCCCCAAACAGTGGTTCCAACGGGATCGTTCTTCCGCTCGGCGCGATTGTATTCGCGCTCCGCCTCCAAACGTGCTTCCACAAGTACATCGCGACCTTCCTCGTCTTGGGTGATAATCGTGGGGATCGGATGCCAAGACTGAAGATTCCCGGTTCCTGGCTTGTAGTCGTTCCACCACCTTGCGGTTGCGATGACGCGTTCCGGGATATCGAGAACCTTCGGCTCTTGTCCCGATCCTCGCTCGCCACACTCCAGGATGATCATCCGAGCAAAGAAGCCGTTAGTAAGCATCCGCTCCGACAATGCCTCGTAGTAGTGGTTGGGAATCGCGGTTCCGTACACAACTAGGCTCGGCTGATCGATCGCTCCCGGAGCTTCCTTTCCCGCCTTGCGACGCATTGGATAAACCGAATTCGCAGTCGAATACATCGTCAGGAGGGTCGACATAAGGCTTTCATACCGTCCATCCTTGGAACGGTTCATCGACTGAAGAATCCCATCGATTTCATCAGTTTGGAACAACATGCTCGGAGAGAGATACAGGGCATCTTGGACCCCCTCGCCACTAGAGAATCGCTCGCCGAGGCAACCGGCCGCTCCGATCTCGAAAAGAATTCGGGTGTTGAGTTTCCGAGGCCAATCCTTACCGGCGGCAGAGTGAGCTAAGCCAAGCAGATACAGATTGGTTCGGTTGTCACCTGGGTCTCGAACTTTTCGGCCGGCCAGGAAGGCTTGCAGAGCAAGCGCCCCCGAAAACGCCATCACGTGATTTGGGTACGGAGCGGTTGCAAGACAAAGGTCCATCACCTCGGAGACAAAACCCGGGATCCGCATCAGTTCTAATGGCATCGGGCCTGGGTCTGTCGGCATCTCTACTTTATTGACCTCGATGTCAGGATGATTGACAAATGTTGCAAGAACCGTCGAAACCAGATCGCCTCCGTATCCCTGCTGTCGTAACATCCGAGCTGCCATCTCGAAATCACCACCGAACTCAAGCCATGCGTAAACCGCAAACGGGCTGTACGCACGATTGGGTTCCAGCGGAGCCGCATTACCACTGAAGACATAGAACGACTTGTCCTTGAGCGACGCTGACCAACCGTTGGTCTTTCCTGGTCGACGCCATAGTTCGCTCTCGCCACCTTTGACAAACGTCCAGCTATGCTTGACCAGCAGTGCTCGAACGTCGCCGCGGTTGTTGAAATCATCACCAGGGCGATCTTCAGGGACGAACTGGGAATCGAACGGTACTTCCGCTGCGGGCAAGTGCTCGTTAAGTGACCATGCCGTTTCCAAGAGTGTTTCTCGCTGCTGCGCAGTGAGCTCTGGAATCTCGGTCAGTGAACCTTGCTCGATCGTGTACCCAAGCGTCGGAGCACAGAGAAACAGTCCCCCTTCGCCACGAGTCTCGATCAAGGTTACAAGAGCTCCATCACGAAAACCCATCGCTAGTTTCATGTTGCCGTTGATCGGTTCCGAGCAACGATAGATCACGTGTTTTCCACCGGACTGGCTAGTTTCGATGACAAGGCGAGCAAACAACTCCAGTGGGATCTGCTGTTTCCAAGCCTCGAAACGATCACCACCTCGGTCGAAGTCGAGCATTTCGAGGTTGCCGCTGACTTGACCAGTGACGATGCAGATTGCATCTTCTGGTTTCGAAAACCATTCGACGATCTGTCGCTCTTGCGGGATTCGTAGCTGAAAGTTCTTCCAACCTGGAAGCCTTGGACGTTTTGCGATGCGAACGAAGCAGCCGGCCACACTCGGGGCATTCACGTTTGTCGCTTGTGACAACGACCCCACAGTCGCCACAAGTCCGTTGGTCTAAACTCTCGTTCATCATCACACTTCCGAACATTTCGAGATTCGAACAAAAACCATGCCGCCAGGGATCGGTTCGCGTTTCCAGGTGTCTAGGTGGATGATTTGGCTGTCGTCGTGATAGGCACTTCCGTGCCCGAGTGCATCGAGAAGACTCTTCAGAGAGTTATCGATATCCCGGCGACGACGGTCGGGTGGATACAGTTCGACGACGACTTCCAGGTCACCATCGAGTGGGCGAACGCCGCGCGCCGCGAGGATCGACACAACCTGTTGACGGAAGAGTCGACCCCCGCGGCTGATGAGCGTCCGTGCTCCCACCCGCCGCCAGTAATGGTTTACTGACGGCGGATACGGCAGTTCGAATTCGATCACGAGGGACGTCTCCATGGTGGAGTCGTATGGTTTGCTTGCTGAGGCTGTGCTGTCACGGCCTCAGGTTTCGCGTAACCCTTGATCTCGTTGGTGATGTCCCCCGAATCTTCTCGCTTGCGACACTTGACGTTGATCACCAGCGGCAAACCGCGAAGAATGGTCCGTCCAAACGACGCATACCACTCAACGAAAGGCACACTCATGTACCGCAACAAGTACGACTCGGTGATCGACAAATCAAAACTCGCATGGATCAACTCGCGAGCACGACGGATGGGATTCCGTCGCCAAGACCTGGACGATGTTCTGCAACAAGTGTCGATCGCACTCTTGCAGTTCACCTTCGACCCATCGAAGTCCAACGGAGCATCCGAACGCACCGCCATCACCGCAGTGATCGATCGCCAGCTCCGAAAGATCCGCAGAACACGCACGCGACATGTCGATCGCCTTGGATGTAGCGAAGACCTACCGACCGATCTACAGGATGGCTATGGACTGGCCGGCGTGCATCAAGCGCGTCATGCGACCGACATCGGGGTTGCCATGAAGAAGCTCTGCCCCACGGCCAGAGAGATCTGCGAGCAGCTCGCCGAAGGCCAATCCATCAACGAAATCGCTAATCGAATGGGTGTCAGTTGGCACACCGTCAATAAGCATTTGGCCACGATCCGCGAATGTTTCGCATCCGTTGGTCTGAGCGAACTAGCGACCTGATCGAAACAACCCATCAAAGCTGAGAAAGCTCTCGAAATGCTGCCGAGAGCGGCTGGACTTTACCGGGTAAGTGAGCCTCCTGTGTGCATCGGACATTGGCGACTCACACCCTTTCGAAATCATTGATAAATGACCGCAAAGGATGGTGAGATATGAGTGGTTCTCGGACGTCTGATTCGCTACCGCGTTTCAGACATCCAGGCGTTCTTGGAGCGCAAACGAATCGAAACCAACTCTCACGCCAGTGGCCGCCCAGGGTGACCCGCAAGTCACGAACATTTCAAGCGACCAACTGAGAGGAGAGCAAATCGATGGCTTCTATTTCCACGGACAAATCAGGCAACCGGCGGATCCTGTATTTCGACGAGAATCGCAAACGCCGCGTTCTGTACATCGGCAGGATTTCAGAGCGTGAGGCAGAGGGGGTACAGCGACGCGTCGAGAGTATGCTCGCTGCCAGAATTCTCGGTAACGCGATCGATCGAGACGACGCTCGATGGTTGTCCGAGTCCCCAACGATCCGCGAGAAGCTGGAGCGGTTGAATCTGATCTCGTCAGGTAAGATCGCGGTCGATCGCAAGAGCATGACGATGGAAGAATTCTTGGACGACTACATCGAACTGCAGGGGAAATCACGCAAGCCAGCCACGGTCGCAGTATGGAAACAGGTGGTAGCGAACCTCAAAGAATTCATGCCAGCGGGGATCAAGATCAATCAGATCACAGCGGGGCACGCGAAAGAGTTTCACGAGAAGCTCAAAGCCAGAGGGATGGCTACGACGACGATCCATAAACGGATCCAATTCGCGAGGCAATTCATGCACGATGCGGTCGATTGGAAGATCATCGACGAGAACCCTTTTTCCAAGGTTCGAACGCAGCGAAGCACCGTCAAAGTCAACGAGTTCGTCCCTCGGGAAGTCGTCGACAAACTGATGAAGAAAGCAAATCCAGTTTGGCAAGTGATCCTGGGGCTGAGTCGCTACGGCGGGCTTCGAACGCCTTCGGAAACGCTCTCGCTACGTTGGGAAGACATCGATTGGGAAATGAATCGGATGAGCATTCCGGAGCCAAAGGTCGAGCATCACGAAGGACGTGGCATTCGTAGTTGCCCGATCTTCCCCGAGTTGCGACCGATCCTCGACGAAGCGTTCGAGATATTCGGCGATAAGAGCGAATACGTGGTCGCAGCTCCGCAGTATCGAGCTGCCGCCAACACAGCGATGGGCTGGAAGAACTCGAACCTACGCACCGAAATGACGCGACTAGCTACCCAGTCAGGGCTCCACTGGCACAAGGCCAGCGGTGGCCAAGCGGCTCACCATCCGGGCTTGCCCCGGTGGGAGCATGACTGAGTGGCTACAAGCGAATGGCTCTCCTCCATTATCTTTTCTTTGTGCCCGGCCTGCCGCCGGGCTCAAAGAAAAAGGGGAGCGCTCGCGGCTTTCCCGTAGCTACCCAGTCAGGGCTCCACTGGCACAAGGCCAGCGGTGGCCAAGCGGTTCACCATCCGGGCTTGCCCCGGTGGGAGCATGACTGAGTGGCTACAAGCGAATGGCCCTCCTCCATTATCGCTGCGTTGGGAGGACATCGATTGGGAAATGAACCGAATGAGCATTCCAGAGCCGAAGGTCGAGCATCACGAAGGCCGTGGCATTCGTAGTTGCCCGATCTTCCCGGAGCTGCGACTGATCCTCTACGAAGCGCTTGAGATCTTCGGCGACAAGAGTGAATACGTGGTCGCAGCTCCGCAGTATCGAGCGGCCGCTAACACGGCGATGGGTTGGAATAACTCGAACCTACACACCGAAATGACGCGACTGCTCCGACGCGCCGGCGTCTCAGGCTGGCCACGATTGTTCCATACAGTGTACTTCAAGAGGGGCGAGCTAGCAGACAAACAGAACTGCAGCGTGAGTTCCCGCTGCACGTGGTCTGCTTGTGGCTTGGCAACTCACCACGCATCGCACAGCAGAGTTACCTGCTGGTAACCGAGGATGATTTCGCCAAGGCGGCTGGCGTGCAAGGGTGATGGTGGAGGCCGACGACCCCGAGCATTTATCCGACGCAGAATAAAACCTTCCACCCGAACGCACCGACACCACCTGCAACGATACCGATCGCTAAGACCCCAAATGCAATGGGTGCAACAGCCAGAGTACCGGCAGCAAAGAGCACACCGATGCTGCAGACTCCAACGCTGACGACACCAAAAGAGCCAACACCGAAGGTTACGATTCCTCGGGCGAGCACCCCGGCCGCAAAGATACCTTTGGCACTAAGGCCTAGGGCGAAAATCCCAGTCGCGGTTGCCTCCTTAAGTGAATTGCAGTCTGACTGCATGGGGAAGTAAACATCGTATAAAGGCATACCGAACCAACGGATTTTGCTTGTCCAGCGGTAGGTTTGCGATTGCGGTGAATCTGTTCTGAGCGACAGCAGGTGCTGAAAGTGCCCCTGGATGAGCATGAGGACGGCAAGCCACAGAAAGGTGAAACCCAGGTGGAGATCCACTTTAGCAAACCGCTCAATGCTGTAAGCCACGATGGCAACGAGGGCGAAGACTAGGCCGAAGCCAGCACAGAGATAGTATTGTTTGAGATGCTGTTCGCGGTTCATAGGGTTTCGAATACAATTTTGCGCAATACTTGGTTTTTGATCGGACCTAACCAATGATCAAGCCAGTGCACTTGAATATATCGAATGCCTAGGGTGCATGCCACCCACGCATCTTTTCGCTCGTGACAAAAAGCATGATCACTGCTTCGCCGGAGACTCCGGAAATATGACGAATTCCTTGCCTGCAGGGAATTCACCGGCGAATTGAGGCGTGTGCGCCTTGCCCCGACTTTTTTCACGCGTGGTGTGTATCACGTAATCCACCAATTCCTGCATTTCGACCTGGCCATTCTTTTGGGCTCCGCCGAACCCATCGGCGGCGCCCCGCGCGGCGGTGGTCACGGCAAAAGTGAAGGGATTGCCCACATCCGGTTCCGGAGATGGCCCGCATAACTGACTTGCCGACACCGGGGCGAGGACAACCAAACCGCGACCGAGCGCGAGGATCGCGGAAGCATACTCATCCCACTCGGCGAAAAACGTGCCCCGGCGGTTTCCGTGGCTGTGGGAATACATGACGAAAGTGTCGTTGATGCCTAGCGTGCGTGCATAGTGCGCGAAACGCTCCTTCACGATGCTGGAACCCAGCTCCGTGGTGGGGATCAAGTCCACTTCGTAGCCGTGGGCCTTGAACGTTTCAGCCACCAGCTTGATAGACCGCTCCATGAGCGCCTGTTGGCGGGGCGGATTGTTGGGGGCGGCATCTCCGAAAACCAGAATCCTGCGGACACCTTCGTTGGATAGCGGAGGATCCGCGCTTAGAGCTCCATCCAAGGTGGCGAGACAAACCGCCAACGTGAGGCCGGCAACGGTTGCAACGGCCAAAGCTCGCTTCGTGGTTATGGCATTGTGAATCATAACGGATCGTCCCTCCAGACAAGGTTTACGGAAGAACAATTGAGGCTCGAATAACATAACAGAGTCGGTCTCCAAGTCAATAGATTGGAGGCTCAGCTAAGCATCCAAACTTCGTCGGCGGATATGCGAAAAACCCTGGGAAAACCAGAAGGTAGAAAGTAGACAGTAGAGCGGTCCTGCGGACAGAGCGGTCCTGCGGAGAGGACAGGAACCGAACTTTTCATGGTTCCCGGATTTTTTTGGGACGTTCGAAAGGCAACCTGGAGGAATCGAGAACTCTTACAACCACTCCGAGAAATCGCTATGACTATTCAATCAACCCGACACGGGAGTAGATAGGTCTTTGGGAACGGACTTGTTTTGCAATTGTGGACTTCCGCTGTTTTGTGAAGGGAATACCCGTGGCTCTAGGGTAACCGTGTTGCGTTCCCTTGATTTTATGTCTGCGACGATCCGGTCGAGATTATTACCGAATTTACTTGCCAACTCCCGCTTGATTCGCAGTATCTCATCATTGATAGGATCATTCATCATTTTCTCAGTCTCCCATTAATTCATCCGGCGAGCAAATTGAGGGCGGTTTGTAGCCACAATCCCTACATATCTGCTCGATAGTCGCGCGTGTCTCGGCGTTTGCGATATGTCGGAAATTCCACGTCAGAAGAAATTCTATACCATGGACTGCGGCAAGGGAAATGTGAAGTGCATCTCGTGGCTCGGATTGGGGAATGCCATATCGGAGCATAAGTTCGGCAGCTAAGCCCTTGGCTTCAGCAGTAATCGCGAGGACTTCGATATCCGTTAATAAATCAAGCCTTTCCGCGGCGGCCGTCGAATCTCCTGCGGAACACTCGTCTATCACGACTTGCGAGATAAAAATTCGGTATTTGTCTCGACCCTACACCACCGATTGGATGAAAGTTGCCGAGCCGCAACGATGATGTCGGACTGCTGTCGGGCTGCGATATGTCCAACCACGGTAGTTTCAAAGTACACGGTTGGTTTTGGCATAGTCGTCATGTCTCATTTACAAATCTGTCGGACCCAAAAATAGCGACTGGTTTCAGGATGGCTGGCCCAGAACGTCACAACCTGATTCTACCAAATCCACGTTACAGGGTTTCAGCCAACACAGAGATGGGTTGGAAGAATTCGAACCTACGCACCGAAATGACACGACTGCTGCGCCGCGCCGGCGTCTCGGGCTGGCCACGATTGTTCCATGCTTCAAAGCTCCAAGCGGGGCGAGCTAGCCGACAAACAGAACTGCGGCGCGAGTTCCCCCTGCACGTGGTCTGCTCCTGGCTCGGCAACTCACCACGGATCGCTCAGCAGAGCTACCTGCTGGTCACCGAGGATGATTTTGCTAAGGCCGCCGGCGTGGCAAAGGTGATGGTGGAGAGGTAATAGCTAGGTGGTTTAGGGAGGGGGCACGGTAACGGGCAGGCTTACCCGATTTATGTCGCACCGAAGCTTGAGTCGAGACGGTGCTATTCAGTAGAGGCAAACTCTTTCAGGCTTGGTTTCAGTGCTTGATAGATTGGAGAAATAATCTCGGGTACGTCTAGTTTCGTACGTGTTGGTCCAGCGAAGCGAGGGTTGCGCATGATGACATGAATTAGGGCAATCGCAGGCTTTATTTTGCAAGCAGCAACAACTCGTTTCATCGCTGTCAAATGAGTTCCATTTTCGATGCTTGCGCTCCCGTTTGCGAATGCTCTCCAGTCGGTTTCACTATTGGTTCCGGCCACTGCAGCGTGTATGTGAACCTCGTCGGTAGAACCATTAAACAACCAAACTCTGCCCGCATTATTAGCGTTAGATTCGTTCGCGATCTTGGTGGCAAGATCTGCAAGCCCGCGTGGTGCGATGAACTGCAAAGTTGGAGTTTCAACTCGAAACCCGGGAAACAAGTAAGCAGCGTCCTTGAGTCGATTGTCAATCCGATGCTGGCACCAATCGACCGAAAACAACTCGCGGTCGATTGTCAATTGAAATGTCGTACCGCGGTTGACGGGCGTTGGAACAATCTGTGGCGGTCCACACTCGATTCCTTTTGAGAATGCTTGTCGCCACACAAGGCCATTACGTGAGCTCGTAACGACGCACGTCGCAGTCAAGGCAGTGACAACGCGAAGTCCACAACCCCAGCCACCTATATGTATGTGCGGAGTGTGACCATCCGCGGTAGGTAAGTGACGGCGAATTTGGGTGAGATACTCGTGCGCGAGGGATTCCGAACGTTGGCTAGGCTCGTCGAAGGGCAGGCCAGGTCCATCGTCACTGAATACTAGGGTAGAGCCTGTTGTCGATACGTTGACCGTGGACGCTTGATTCGCAAGAAACTGATCGATCGAGTTATCGAGTAGTTCGTTAAAAAGGTGATGTAACCCGCGAACAGTAGTATCGCCAATATACATCGCTGGCCGTTTGCGCAAATGTTCAAGATCCGTCAATTCTTCCATGGCGATCCTCGTTCAGGAACCTCAGATTGCATTTGCGACAGAACGTCTAAAATCACCCGGTTGCCGCTAAGAGACTCTGATTTGAGGAAACGCCCCACCCGGCAACTCGGGTGCATTTTTTGGGTACGCCCGTCATGGGCATTGATTTATGGGGTTGAAGTCCCCTGTGCGAGATAGGAATCTCTAGGAGCTCAGTATACCAAATGACCACTTCAAGGGAACAAGCACGAGGTGAAGGCAACTGCGGAAGGGCGACCGACCGTGGGAAGGAAGCCTGCGAATGTATGGGTAACAGGTAGTAGCGAACCTCAAAGAGTACATGCCCGAGGGAATCCGGATCAATCAAATCACTGCGGGGCACGCGAAGGAGTTTCACGAGAAGCTCAAAGCTAGAGGGATGGCTACGACGACGATCCACAAACGGATCCAATTCGCGAGGCAATTCATGCACGACGCGGTCGATTGGAAGATCATCGAAGAGAACCCATTCCTCAAGGTAAAGACGCAAAAGAGCTCGGTGAAGGTCAATGAGTTTGTACCTCGCGAAGTGGTCGACAAGCTGATGAAGAAGGCAAACCCAGTTTGGCAAGTGATCCTGGGGCTGAGTCGCTACGGTGGGCTTCGAACGCCATCGGAAACGCTGTCGTTGCGATGGGAAGACATCGATTGGGAAATGAGTCGGATGAGTATTCCAGAACCGAAAGTCGAGCACCACGAAGGTCGTGGCATTCGTAGTTGCCCGATCTTCCCCGAGCTGCGATCGATCCTCGACGAAGCGTTCGAGATCTTCGGCGACAAGAGCGAATACGTGGTCGCGGCTCCACAGTATCGAGCGGCAGCCAACACGGTGATGGGTTGGAAGAACTCGAACCTACGGACCGAAATGACGCGACTGCTGCGCCGCGCCGGCGTTTCGGGCTGGCCCCGATTGTTCCACTCGATGCGGGCTAGCAGACAAACAGAACTACAGCGTGAGTTCCCGCTACACGTGGTCTGCTCTTGGCTTGGTAATTCACCACGGATCGCACAGCAGAGCTACCTGCTGGTCACCGAAGATGATTTTGCTAAGGCGGCTGGCGTGGCGTGGGTGATGGTTGAGGAGTGAGTAACCGGTTGTGTGGAGGGGAAAAAGGGCATGGTTATACGATATTCGATTGCCCTTGATTTAGTAGTCAGTTCTTTTTCGTAAATTCGTCGAGGACACGCTTGATGAATGGTGGCTGAACTACCACCAATGGCCTAGTCGTACTGAGGAAGATGACTTTGCCCTTACCGATTTCCACCATGCCCATAACGATTTGGTCGTCGTCCAAATAGGCGAGAGGTACTGTAGACTTCGGCGAGTCAGTAACGACGCTACCGACTTTGTATGGAATTAGGTCGAGTTCCTTGGTGAGTGAATGTTGTGCCCATCTTTTGATCGTTGGAGCGTTAACGGTTTTAGAAAACGTAATGCCAAACTCTTTGGCAACTTTATCAGTATTGGTGCTACCATTTCGAACGAATCCATGAATTAGGAGCACGTTGCCGCCACGAGAGACATACTCGCGATAGGCACGCACTTCGGATTCCTCATAGCTAGAAGTAAAAACAGAATCCGTGCGAATGACGATGGCAGCGCCTGCAAGTCGCTCTGTTATGTCCTCACCAGGAGTAATTTCATCCAGGGCCCATCCTTGAGATCTTAGGTAGTCGGCAAACGCCTTCCCTTGGTGGTCTTTCTTGGGATCGAAATCACTTTGTCTTTGCGGGTACGTCCAAGCTCCGCCATCTTTACTCGCATCCACAACAATTTTGCCGATCGCGGTTGCTCCCTCCGCTAACACCAGCGAGTGAGAAAGCGATAGAAATGTTAGTAGTACGAGTAGTCGTGCCATGAAGATACCCCTTGAAGAGATGTAGTAAGAGCCCATCATCTTACCATCTTTTGCAGCGAACGATCAAATCACGCTATCGCGGTCGATTGACTTTGTCCTCAGAAAAAATGTCGCCCAGCAGAGTTACCTGCTGGTTACCGAGGATGATTTTGCCAACGCGGCTGGAGTGGCGAAGATGACGGTAGATCGCCCGATGAGACCCGATCGCCATGTGGACGGTACGTGCCGATCCACAGAAATATCGCCAATTCATCATAACGATCTTGCATCAAGCGGGTTATTTTCTTATCGATGAAGCGTCCAAGGATTACTTTTGAGTAGTTAAGGTGACCTCCTCATGCGTCGATGGCAATGCTACCTGTTAGTTGCATGGATTTGTATGTCGGTGGGATGTACCACCCTGACTCCGAAGCATATATCGGGAACGTCCTTGCCGTTGCAGGGCACCACTCCACAAATACGAGAACGCCTGCTGTCTGAGATCCCATTGGGTACACCGAGCGCCGATGCGAAGCGGATCGCGATATCCTTGGGCTTAGAGCCCACTCCTGGTAAACTTGTTGAACTTCCAGGCGACAACACCCTCCACTTTCAAAAAGAAGGAAAGCAGTGGTGGGGGGGTCGTAAAATTTGCTTGATCCAGATCGTTTGTCCAGATGGGGTTGTCGAAGACATTTTCTGCGAACAGATCGGAGTCGAGTGGTAATGCTGTTCTTGGCCCGATTACACTCGATTTCTAAGATGCAACAAGGCCGACCCAAAAATCCAATGGCGACTTTATGGTTTCGGCCAGGCTCGCCCGATTCTAACTGCCCCCGCGTTTCAAAACATCACTCACCTTGTTCGAATCCTACCGCCTCCACGGGCTTGGATCGTGGCCAAACCCTGACATGCAAAACCCCAGTGATTTGCCGACCCAGCGCGACTCGAAAAACGACTCGATTTTCGGTGCGCGACGCGAAATACAACGCCGCAGGCGCTATGCACCGAGTTGCATGGGCGCTACAGGACTCCAAAGCAATTGGCCAGATAT
>JAJTEK010000039.1 GCA_021299695.1 Pirellula sp.
ACCCGCTTGCTGCCCACCCTGAAAGTACCCCACAGGCTGACGTTGCCGCACCGTGTAACGGCCAGGCGCCAAGCCATCGAATCGATAGAGGCCGTCCACATCGGTTGTCTTAGTCGCCATGACCTTGCCGTCGATATCGATCAGCTCGACCATGACCCCACCGAGTCGGCTCTCGCTCGAACTCCAAGCACCATTCTCGTCGAGATCCTCGTACACCTTACCGGCGATCGAACTCGGCAATCGCTCGCAAAAATCGTAGGCAACTCCGACTTGTCCACCGAGAAGTCGTATCGATTCAATTCGGGTTCCATCGATCGCCGTGCCTTGAGCAACCCCAGCGACCGTCCCTGCCTTCGAAGCACCATCGATCAGCCCGATCGGTTGCGATTCGACAAGCGTATAAACCCCTTTGGGTAGACCCTCGAATCGATAAGCCCCTTGCGCATCGGTGCGCACCGTTGCGATCGTTCTCCCGGATTCGTCGACCAAGCTCATTGAGACATCGGCCAAAGGCCGAGAACCCAACGGATCCACACTAAAGCAAGCGAAGCCCGGAAGACCGATGTGAACATTCCCAGCGATCGACGAAGGTTCCATCTCGCCAAAGTTATACTCGAGCCCAACATCCCCACCGTTAAGAAGAATCGCTCCTATTCGATCATTCGCCAAAAGCGATCCTCGAAATTCCGAACCCACCCGACCGACCGAATCCTGCCCATCGAAGAAACCTGCCGGTTGGACTTCGAAAAGCGAATAGCTCCCAGGAGGGATCGCCTCGAATCGATAGGAACCATCGGCCAGCGTTTTTGTTTGCAGACGGATCGTCTGACCGGTGACCGTTTGGCTCGACAAGAGCTCGATCGTTACTCCGGGAAGTCCTCGCTCCGTTGGGTCTTTTTTACCATTGTCGTTGTTGTCCAAGTAAACCCAACCGGCAACCGACGATGGGATCAAAATCTGACCCGTGGTAACGGCAATTCCGCTGGTTCGATCCCGCTTTCCATCTGCGTTGTCGGCCGGCAGATTCAACGCCGATCCCGCTTGCTGAGCTTGTTCCAACTGCGCATCGTAACGGTTGAAGAAGCGACCCGTCGCACTGGCGTTTTGGTAATGCGGTGCGCTGAACTCGGCCCGAAACGCACTCCCCTCGAATTCAGCTCCCGAACTGATCGGATCGAGACCATCGTTGAATTCCGGAACGTTATCCCTCGAGTACAAATGCTGCACCTCGTCGACATCGATCGAGAAGACCAGTCGATCGCCAGCATAGAAATTCTCGAAGTTCAACACCAATTGCATCGATCCATCGAGAACCTCGGCAAACACCCGAGCATTAGGATCCTTGGTCTGCAAGGATTCGATCTTAAAGCCGAAAGCTTGGTCGGCCCCTCGGCCCGACTCGAGGGTGTCAAACAAATTGTCGGCAACGCTATACCCCGGCGTGTTTTGATCGGTATTGATCATCAACCGCGTCAACTTGGTATTGGCCACCCCACCTTGGAAGGTCACATAGAACGAATCCCCGTGCGCATCGCTACCGCCGTCCTCCTCGACGTAAACACCACCGACCCAAAGAGGTTTCGCGCCGAGCGTATCACCATTGAAAACCACGCGAGGCTCAAGCTTCTCGATCGTGCTGCGCCGAAACAACCCTTGAAAGAGTTGCCCAAACGCGGACCGCTTTCGTTCGTTACGCCAACGGCTCATCGGATTTTCTCCCGAGCGCTGGAGTCCTCGTACTGCGCCGAGACCGGGTGAACAAAACGACCCTGCGAATCAGCACCCGATAACGCCTTGGCGATCTCCCAAGATCGAATCGTCGTGTCGAACGACCCCGAAAACAAATGATCGCCACTGGCACGCAACACCGCAATCGTCCCATCATGTCCGATCAGCTTGATCCCTATCCACCTCGACTCGACCAAGCTCACTTCGGTAGGATCTTCAAGTTGCGAACCATCCAGCGGCCGAACGATTCGGATCGTATTGTCGCTCCCGCTGACTGCGTAACGGTCGTCGGCCAGACGTTCGATCGCCATCAATCTGCCTGCCCCTAAATCGCTCTGATACTGAACCGTCCTAGTCGTGCAATCGATACCGACCAGACGACGATCTTCTCCAACACTCATGAGCGTTGAGTCGTCCTGCGAAAAACATAAACCTCGCACTCGGTGATTATGTGCCGCGATCGCAAAACCACCCTCGCGCAGACTCTCCCCTCGACTCGTGATCGCTTGGACTCTGACAACTCCATCTCGTCCACCATAAGCCAGATAGTTTCGGCCTGCCGAGACCGCCAAGGCCCTGATGTCGGCCGACTCGCTCCGGTGATCGATCGACCATTGGAGTGTCCGTAAATCCAATCGGTAGATCGACGGATCAAATCCAGCGACCACAAGCGATTGATCACCGATGAATTTTAAACAGAATAGCGCATGAGGCACCTCGATACTCCAGAGTCTCGACCATGCCGTGATCGCCCCTGGGTCATCGCGCTGGGAATCCTGCCTTTTCCAAACCTGCAACTTCCCATCCTTTGCACAAGTGGCCAGAAGCTTGCCATCCGGAGAGAACTCAATCCCTTGAACCCAGTCACGGTGACCATCGAGCAACGCCGACTGAGGAAAGGGTGACAAGATATCGCTGAGGCTAAAAATCCGGATCATGTGATCGTCCCCTGCGGCAGCGGCGTAACCGCCGCTCGGGTCGATCGCCAATGCCGTGACCACAGGGCTCTCCGTCGCGCCGGCAACCGGGGCCAAGCGGATCACAGGCGGCACAACCCCCACAGCCCCTTTTTCCGGAACCTCCTGACCCAACGCACCCCACCCCGAACCCCACACCAAAAGGGGGCCGACGAAGAGAATCATCAATCGATAAACTGGGAAAACCCAGGCGCTTGGCATATTCAGGATCCTTCGAGTGGATCGGGTTGCGGAAATACAATTCCACCTTTCTCGAATATCGACGGACCTCGATAAGCTCTTTCGGGAAACCAAAGCTAGAATCAAATGCTCAAAAGAATCGATCCTATTAGGCAAGTTATGATGGTTGAAAGGAAGGCATGAATTCGTCCCTGCGAAGCCAGTTCCTCATCCCAATCGTGGCAATGCTCCTGCTGATCTGCTCGGCGGTGACCCTCGTCTCCTGGAGAATCGCCTCGCGGACAACCCTCGCGGCCACCGAAGAACGACTCCGAAATGTGCTCAAGCTTTGTTCCGTGAGCCGGTTTCCACTGACCGAACCGGTCCTGAATCAAATCGGCGAATTTTCGCGATGCAAGATCAAAGTTGTTTCGCAAGTTGCCACTACCAACACGCTCTTTACCTCCGAAGAAATGGCAGGTACTTTCGATTCTTATGCCATCCGATTGGAACGGGACGACAACCGTGCTACGGAAGGCTCGCCTAGCTATCTCCTGGCCCTCTCCGACCCCAAAGATCGATTCGCATTGAGTTCGCAAGCCTTCTGGCTACCGATGGCCACCGGCATCCTTTCGACCCTGGCTTTTTGCGCCATGGCCCTCGGGATCGCAAACCGTATGGTACAACGCCTGGAAAAACTCGAATCCCAAGTCAATCGGATCGCAAGCGGACACTACGAAACGGTTCCCGTCGAACAGCGAGCACAAGACTCCATCGCTTCTTTGACCAGGTCCGTCAACACCATGAGCCAACAACTCGAACATGCCAAAGAGGAAATCGCAACTTCCGAACGCTCGCGCCTTATCCACATGCTCGCCAACGGCATGGCACACCAACTCAGAAACTCCTTGGCAGGAGCCGTCCTGCTGCTCCAGACCCTCCTTCGCCGAAATCCAGACTCACCACCCCAAGAAATCCAATTCGCTCTTCAACAAATCCAACTCGCCGAGGAATCGATCCGAAGACTGCTGACCATCAGCCGACATGGCCAAGCTGCCCAGGAACAAGTTTTGAGCGTCGGGGAAATCCACAACCAATTGGATTGCTTTACCCGCCCGAACTCCGAGCACCACCAAATCCATTGGCACATCGAATGCCAGAACGCCGATCGAACTCACCAAATCGCAGCCGGAAACTCCGTCGTCAGCGCCCTGCTGAATCTGGTCCTCAACGCCATGGATGCCGCCGGAGCCCAAGGCTCCGTCGAATGCCGTTATGCATGGGATCCGAATTTCGGTTTCCACAGGTGGATTGTTCGAGATAATGGACCTGGACCCAACCCAGAAATCTCCGCCAAAATGTTTGAGCCCTTTGTCACCAGTAAACCCGAAGGGATCGGATTAGGACTCCCAACGACCGCCCTGCTTGCCAAAGAATTAGGAGGTTCCCTCCTTTGGCATCGGCAAGGCGATTGGACCGCGTTCGAATTGACGATCCACGATTCGTGCCAACGAGTATCACCATGAGCCTCATTTGGATCATCGATGACGAAACCGCCATCTGCTGGGCATTGAAAACCAATCTCGAAGACGACCGGCATGAAGTCGAAGTCTTCTCGGCCGCTGAACCGGCTCTCAAAGCCCTCAAAAAAAAGCAACCCGAACTGATCCTTTTGGACGTCCGACTCCCAGGCGCCAGCGGCTTGGATGTACTCGAACATCTCAAAAAAAATTCCCAACCAATACCCGTCATCCTGATGACCGCGTTTGGCGATCTGCAAACGGCCGTCCAAGCTGTCCAGTCAGACGCCTTCGAATACCTGACCAAACCTTTCGACCTTGAAACGGCCTTGCTAGCCGTCCGCAGAGCACTCGCTCAACGCCAAATGCGCTCGGACCCCAACGCGCTCTCGCAAAACGATCCCCAGGAACCGGAACTGATCCTGGGAAAATCCACCGCGATGCAAAACGTCTACAAACAAATCGCACGCGCTGCGGCTATGGACTCGACCCTGCTGGTCGAAGGTGAAGAGGGGACAGGGAAAAACCTAGCTGCCGTCATGATCCATCGCTTCAGCGCTCGACAAAACTCCCCCATGCTCAGCACCTCGGCCATCCCAGGTAGAGACCTCGAATTCGAAATCGAAATCTTCGGCGCAGGTCAACTCGGCTCCGATGCCCTCGCCCCTCTGAGAACCGGACTGCTGGAACTCGCCGGTGAAGGTACTTTGCTCATCGACGAAGTCGGCGCGATTTCGCTCGCCAACCAACTCCGACTGATCCGCGCGATCGAAAACCAATCGTTCTGCAGAGTCGGTGATACCGAAACGAAACAACTTCGGTGCAGAATCTTGTTCACATCAAGTCACAATATTGCCAAATTGGTCTCCGAAGGCGAACTCGATCGACGGCTAGCCTCCCATCTGGAAGTCTTCAAAATCATCCTTCCTCCACTGAGAGAAAGACCCGAAGATATCGCTCCGATGGTGCGAAAATTCCTCTATAGCAAATCCCTTCCCTCTGGCACCCAAATCACCAAAGCCGCCATGGAAGAACTCCTACGTCGAAGCTGGCCCGGGAACGTTCGCGAACTGAAACTCACCATCGAACGCTCCGCTCTCAGGGCCACCGGCGGAATTATCCAATTCGAGGATCTCCCGCCCGAACTACCCGTCGCCCAACTCGATGGACTCTGTCCGGAATCCCAGTCGCTTCTCGAAACCTATGTCGCAACCTGGACCGCCGAGAAACTTCAACAACTCGCCTCTCTTGAACAAAAAAACCCCTCGTCCAACCAGGAGAACTCCCTACCAGGAACCCTCTACGAGGATTTCCTCAATGTCGTCGAACCAAGCTTGCTCAAAGCCGTGCTAGACCATCATGCAGGGAACCGAGCCGCCGCGGCCAGCACACTAGGACTCCATCGCTCAACACTGCGCCAAAAAACTCGACGCTATCGACTCGAACCCGACAAGTGATCACTCTTCCCAGAGCATCACTTCGGTCACCCCACTCTTGGCCGGCAACTTGTGCCGAAACACGATGCGAAACTTCGAACTCGTAACCTTCGTAAACCGGGCCTCGTTCCACTGACTCCCAGCCGGCTTCAACGGGAGATGGGTCTCATCCTCCACCGCCACCCATTTGCCGTCACTCCAAACCTCGATCGCAAAGGACTCCGGTGCCTGAACTCCCCCTCGGTCGTCGTAAATCGCCAACTCCAGGCGACCGAAAGTTTTGGGCTCCCCAAGATCGAACTCAAGCCAGTCGGACGCCTGGCTCGATTCATAACTGGTCCAGCGATTCATCGGGTTAGGATCAAAGACGGTTTTGCCGTCGTTGGACTTCTCAGGGGTTCCACCAAAGCGATCGCTGTGAGAGGCTCTGGCCTTGGGATACTCCTTGCCACTGGGACGATAGACAAGATTCCCAGCCGGCCCTGGGGCGAGAGGATAAGGGACACTCGATGTCCCCCAGGCTTCGATCTCGGTAAGCCCAAGTCGCCGCGAAGGCTGCGGCGTTAACTCGATACGAATCCTCTCGACACTGCGCGATCCAATCGCGATTTTGGTCGGACGATGTCCCTCTAACCCACCAGCACCAGGTGCATCTGAAAACCCTGGATCGATCGACTCCCATCGACCCTGGCTATAGCACTCAAGCTTCATCTTGGCCGGCACGCGCACCTCCGCCTCGGACGCCTCGCCCTGCGATCCATGCCCCTGAGTCGCGATCGAGTCATCCAAGAAAAGTAGGTTCAGCGTTTCGATCTGACGCGGTGTGCCCAGATCGATCTGGATCGTTACCGGCTCGCTCGAGCCGCTCTCCCAGCGGTTGGGAGGACTCTGCATGTACCAGTAGTTTCCATCCTGCAACTTGGCAATCGAGGTCCCCGGCCGCGTGCTCGAGGCCTGGGCTCGAGGATAGTATGCCCCGTCGTTATTGACCAAATGATTGACCCTCGGCTGGACCTCGACAATACTCTTTTCGGCAGTTTTTTCGGGGGCACCTGCGTTCGGTGCAAGATCGATTCGGATCGGCCGCAAATCCGGCGAGTGGGCCACTTGCTTCCCATCGACGAACACCAAAAGCCCTTTGCCACGTTGGTACCGATCGCCGGTCCGGTCCCAGAGGATCGAGACCTCGCGGCCTCGGAGAACGAGTCCATCGAGGGCCAGATAATCCCAGGTGCTCGGGGCGAGCGGATGCAAAAGGATTTCTTCGTTGCCCGAGGGTTGCACTCCCACCAGACCCGTGATCACCAAATCGCAAAAACCCGAATGGAAGTAGTGCTCGCTATGGTTGTAGCCATCATGCCCCTCGAACGAGCCGGTGTCGGGGTGCAAGGCTTCGGCCAAATAAGGCTTCCCATCCTTGCGATGGCTCTTGGCGTAGATCCCAAGCATCTTGACATAGTCCTCCGAAGTGACCGCCGACTTCGACGGGGACTTCGATCGCTGCAAAACATTCGCTAACGCCTTGAGGGTTTGCGTGGTGGCATAAGGCCATGACTGCCCGCTCCACCAGCAACAACTTTTTTGCAGTAAGAACATAGGGTCGTTCCGCTCGACCGTCGAAGGTCCAAAGTCCGCAAAAAAACCATCGCGGTCCATCAATTTGGCCCATGCGACTTCGTAGGGACTATCGGGCTCGAACATCTGGAATTGCCATGGGACATAGCCAATGAGTTCCCGGCCGTGGCTATCGCCCGCAAAGCGACCCTGCTCGTAGACCAAGGTTCCCGCAGAGATCTCGTATCCATCGCGGTTCTCGTTGTTCTTGTACATCGGAAAGAAAAACTTGCGCTTCGGATCCCATAACTTGGCAACCATCGTCTCGCGCAATCGCTGGGCAAAGGCCTCGTAGTCTTGCTCCACGTCGGTCCTGCCCTGCCTTGCTGCAATCCGCGCAATCGCTTTGGCTTCGGCCCACATGTAAGCGTTGAAACTTGGCCGATAGCTCGGGGCCCCTCGCAAAATGTCCTGAGTCTGTCGACTCGCTATGTTGAACTCCATGCCGTCGTCATGTCCGGTCTGCCAAAACAGGCCGACTTCTGGGTCGTAGTGCCTCTTTCTCCAACCCTGATCGTTAGCGATGAGCCCATCGAGCAACCCTGCCACATGGACCGCATCGGGATGCACCGCATCGACAGCCAATACCGAATCGGCCAACCAGGTCGAATAGTTCCTCGGCTGAGCCCCAGGAGTTTTAAGCCAGTACCGCGAATAATCCTTGGCGATCCTCCCCTGGCGCAGCCATCGGGCCTCGTAAAGCTGATGGCCCGCCGGGCAACTGATCGCCCCGTAAGCTCCCGACCAGAACGGCCGGTCGATAAACTCAGTGAACAGATACCCAGTATCCGGATTCCCATACGTCAAATGCTTGGTCATCAACTCCCAGCGGTAATAGTAGGTCGTCTGAATATCCTTATCCGGACAATCCAAAAAGGGAATGTTCTCGACGAACCAATCCCAATCCCGATTGTCGAAATAAGTTTGCTCTCGAATCAACGCGCCTCGATCGAGAATGGCCAACTGGCTACCAGCCGTCTCTTGCCCAACCCCCTGAAGCGACAGGGCCATCCATAAGCTCACCAGGATCGCAGCACGCACAGATTTGGCTCGCATGGAAATCGCTTTCAAGTTGATCGTTTCTCGTTCATATCTCTCTACGGATAAAACCAGCATTGATCGAGTACGAGGAGAAGACTCAATACAACTCAATAAAACCTAATCGCGCACTTCGGTCCAATGCTTTGTTTCGCGATTCTTCTCGTACTCGTACTCGTACTCAGTCCGCCGCGGCGGACGGTACTCGTACTCGAAGCGGTCTAGTATAGCAATTCGGCCCATTGGTCCGCAAGTTACCCCGAACCGCCTCGATCAACGATCGGCATCGCCGCAGTTCAAACAGCCATCGAGTACGAGTACCGTTTCACTGAGTACCGCTTCGCTGAGTACGAGTACGACGAAATCCGAAAGGCGAGGCACGAACTCATGAGTCGGTCTTTTTTGACTTAACGACACCCGCGACCAAAAAGTAAAAGACCGGCGTTAGAAAGATCCCAAAGAACGTCACGCCGAGCATCCCCGCAAATACCGCGATGCCCAAGGTCTTGCGCATCTCGGCCCCAGCACCCTCGGCCAAAACCAGCGGCACCACACCCAAGATGAATGCAAAGGATGTCATCAAGATCGGTCGTAGCCGCATCCGGCATGCCTCGATTGTAGCTTCCCGCGGCGTCTTTCCAGACTCCTGAAGCTGCTTGGCAAACTCGACTATCAAGATCGCGTTTTTGCTGGCCAAACCCACCAAAACCACAAATCCAATCTGGACGAAAATGTTGATATCCAAACCCACCATCCCGATTCCAAGAACCGAGCAGAGCAAGCACATCGGCACTACGAGAATCACCGACAGCGGAAGAACCAAACTCTCGTACTGTGCCGCCAACACCAAAAAAACCAATACGACAGCCATCGCAAATACCAACAACGCTGTGTTACCCGCCTTGAGTTGCAAATAGGTCAACTCCGTCCACTCCGACTTGATCCCATCGGGCAATTTCTCGTCGAGTACTCCTTGAACGCTCTTGACCATATCGCCGGAACTCAGACCCGGTGCGGTGATCCCGTTGATAGGTGCCGCTACATCCCCGTTGTATCGAGTGATCATCGATGGGCCGAGCGACTCGCGAACGGTAGCAAACGTCGCTAAGGGAACCATCTGCCGCAACAGCGTGCGGACTCGAAACTGACCTACCTGCTCAGGGCTCCTGCGATACTCCGGATCGGCTTGCACGTTGACTTGCCATGTCCTGCCAAACTGGTTGAAATCGTTTGCGTAAGCTCCCCCGAGTTGAACCTGAAGCGTCGTGAAAACATCCTGCAACGGAATACCGAGCGTTTTGACTTTCTCTCGATCGATGTCGACAAACATCTGAGGCGTATTGGAACGGAATCCATTGAACATGCCTAGGATCCCTGGAGCCTGACTCGACTGGCCACTGACATCGTCAGCAACCGATTGGAGCGTCTCGTAACCGAGATTCCCCGTGTCGCGCAGCATCAGCTTGAACCCCCCTGCACTGCCGATCCCATCGACCGGAGGCGGACCAAAGACACTGAACACCCCCTCGTCGATCTCGCGAGAGCTCAGCTCGCGGATCCGACCCCCGATCGTTTGTGCCTTCGTCTCGATCGACTTGCGATCGTGAAATGGCTCCAAAATGATGAACATACTTCCAAAATTCGAACCGACCGCATTCTGAACAAAAGATTGCCCTGTGACTCCAATGGTGTGCTCGACCCCAGGTATCTCTTTGACAATCTTCTCGAATTGTCCCAACGTCCGTCCAGTTCGCTCGATCGATGCGGAATCAGGAAGCCGCAAGTCGACCAGCAAGTACCCTTTGTCCTGCGGCGGAATAAAGCCTGTGGGGGTATGGGTCATGCTGAAATAGGTCCAGTACAAAAGCCCCACATAGAGCGCCATGACGACCGCACGGCCGGTGAGCAACCGCCCGACGGTCCCTGCGTAAAGGTTCGAACTCCACGAAAAAAATCGATTGAAGAGGCTAAAGAACCACCCCAAGGAGAACTTCATCAGTTTCGACAACGGATCGTTCTGCTCTGCCTTGGGCTTCAAAAGCACCGCACAGAGCGCCGGACTGAGCGTCAACGAGTTGACCGCCGAGAAGAACGTCGAAACGGCGATGGTGACTGCAAACTGCCTGAAGAATTGCCCCGTGATTCCTGTGATAAAGATACACGGCACGAAAACACACATCAGGACCAATGAAATCGCGATGATCGGCCCGGAGACCTCCTCCATCGCCTTGATCGCCGCTTGGCGAGGTTCCATGCCATGCTCGAGATGGTGCTCGACGGCCTCGACGACCACAATCGCATCGTCGACGACGATGCCGATGGCCAACACCAAACCAAAAAGAGAAAGATTGTTCAAGCTGTACCCGATCCCGTGCATCACCGCAAACGTTCCGATGATGGCCACCGGGACAGCGATCAACGGAATCACACTGGCCCGCCAGGATTGAAGAAATGCCAGGACGACGATAGCCACAAGCAAGATCGCATCCCGAAGCGCCTTGAACACCTCCATGATCGATTCGGAAATAAAGGGAGTCGTGTCATAGACGATCTTGTAGTCGACCCCCGGCGGAAAACTCGCCTTGAGCGCATCCATCTTCTCTTGAATCATCCGAGCCGTATCGATCGCATTGGAACCTGGCTGTTGGTAGATCGCCATACCTATCGATGGCTTGCCATCCAACGTGCAAGAGGTGTCTTGATTCTTAGCTCCTAGCTCGATACCACCGTAGCTTCGCGAATCGCTCCCGAGCCTCGGCTCGGTGACAACATCCCTAAGATAAACAGGGATTCCCGACAGGTTCGTTCCGACGACAATCCCGCCGAACTCCGAAGGTTCGATCAAGCGACCTTTCGTTGATAGCGTATACTGAAAGTCCTGTCCAGGAAGCATCGGCTCGCGTCCTAACGAACCGGCGGCCACCTGGATATTCTGCTCTCGAAGCGACTGCATCACGTCGCTTGCGGTAATGCCTAAGGCTGCCATTCGGCTCGGATCGAGCCACACGCGCATCGAGTAATCGAGCTGGCCGAGAAATCCGATGTCGCCAACTCCAGGCACCCGAACTAGCTCGTTCCGCAGTTGAATCGAAGCGTAATTGCTCAAGTAAAGCTGGCTTCGCGTATCATCCGGCGAAATCAAATTCACAACCAACAAGATACTCGGCGACCGCTTCTTGACCGATACGCCCGTCTGCTTGACTTCGCTCGGAAGACTCGGTGTCGCTAAATTGACCCGGTTCTGCACCAAGACTTGGGCCATGTCCAAATCGGTACCGACCTCAAAGGTAACACTGATCGAACACCCCCCGTCATTGGTGCACTGCGTGGACATGTATAGCATGTTCTCGACTCCGAGAATCTGCTGCTCGATCGGAGCGGCGAGCGTCTCGGAAACCACCGATGCACTGGCTCCAGGGTACATACAGGATACCTGCACCGTCGGCGGGGTAATCTCTGGATACTGTGCGATCGGCAACTGCCAAACGAAAACCAACCCAGCCAACGTGATCAGGATCGAAATGACCGCTGCGAAAATCGGACGATCGATAAAGAAACGAGAAAGCATCACTCGGCTCCTTTGAAGGTACTGCCGAGTTCAAACGGAACCTCGATACGTTGAATATCCAACTCAACTCCAGGGCGAACGCGTTGAAGTCCTCGATACACAACTTCAGCTCCAGGCTCAAGCCCCTTGGTGATCACGCGCCATGTCCCAATCGCTCTTCCTAATTGAACGCTTTGACGAGCAGGCTTTCTGTCTGCACCAATCGCAATGACATATCGGGTGTCTTGATCCACCCCAATCGATGCCTCGGGCACTAGCACGGCCGAATAAGGCTCTGAGACCGGAACGCGAACCCGGACAAACATCCCCGCCTTATACAGGTTCTCCGAGTTGTTCAACACGGCCCGAAGCTTGATCGAACCGGTGCGCTCATCGATGCTGTTTTGAAGAAAATCAAGCTTGCCCTGATGCGGATAATCCTTTTCATCCCCAAGCTGCACTAGACAAGGGATCTCGAACGATTTTAAATCGCGTTGGACACCAGCCTGCGGAGACGGACCTCCCGCTTGATTCTGCTGAATCGTCATCCGCTGGTACCGGAGCACCGATTGCTCATCGACGTCAAAATACACATACATCGGATCGGTTTTGACAATCGTTGTCAACAGTGTGCCTGTCCCTAGACCCCCAGTGACGATATTCCCAGGTGTGATCTGCGCACGGTCGATCCGCCCACTGATCGGACTCCTGACCTCGGTGTACTTCAAATCCAACGCCGAAATCTGCGTGTCTGCCTCTGCTGCAACCTGCTGCGCTTGAGCTTCAGTCAGGGCCGCTACGTTTTCCTCATACTCCTCCTGCGAGATCGCCTTGACGTCAATCAAACTCTTGGCACGCGCTAACTTGCTTTTTGCCAAACCTACGCGAGCTTTCATCAAGTCAATCTTCGCCAACGCCTGCTGGTGGGCAGCTTGGTAAACATCCGGCTCAATCGAAAAAAGCAAATCGTCTTCTTGGATCCTCTGACCGTCGGTGAAATGGATCTGCTTGATGTAGCCCGTGACTCGGGCTCGAACCTCGACAGTCTCGATCGCTCCAGTTCGCCCAACATACTCATCGTAGTCGGTGATCTGCTGCGAGACTGCCTGCACCGTAGAGATCTTTAAAGGTACCGCTGGTGGCTTGGCCACCTGCTTTTGGCAACCGACGGCCATAAGCCCCATTAAGCACCCTAAAAGCACATAGAACCGACCGGTTTTGCAAAGCATGACTAAGTTTCTCGAACGACTAGGGCCTTACCATACGCGTGTGAAGAGTATACTCACTGCTTGTACGAATCCCAGGGGAAAAGCGATCCCAGTGAGGATCCCAGTGAGGATCCCAGTGAGGACGCCAGTGCACCCCATTGTATCGACAAAATTGTATCGACAAGAAACGTTTAGCTTCGGATGAGTTTTCGACGCGTTCCATGGCGATTGTTGCTCTTGCCAGCACTCGGTGCCCTAGTCGGCTTGCTTGTAGCTGCCTGGCTCCACGACGCTGAGAATCGTCGCTGGTTTCGCCAACAAGACTCCGAGGTGACCCAAGAAGCCAACCTGCTTTCACGAACCCTAGCAAGCAGCCCAGATCGCCAACAATGGCTGGACTTCGTCCAAGGCCTGCGAACCATGAACTGGGGCGAAGTCGAAATCCTTGACGACGCGACTCTCAGCGATCGCGCTAGGCAATCGCTGGTAGTTACGCCAACGCTTCGAATCCCCGAACCGAACGACTACTACCGAATCTCCGTCCGGCAACCAATCAAAGATCCCTCTGCAAGCGCACCGGCCGAGTGGATGCTCTACTCGCGACGCGTACGCAAACCCAACCTCCCCTGGCTCTGGCGGGCCGTACTCCTAGGCTCCCTAGGACTCGCCGCCGGCTCTGTGCTCCTGGCCGGACTTTGGCAATCCTCCCAATCGACCATCAAACTCAAAGATGCCCTCGAGTCCATCCGATCCCGTGTCAAAAAACCGGTCCCTAGAAATGAATTCCTCGCTATGTTCCCCGAGATCCTCAACACCGATCTGGTCGGACGCGAACTGATCGCCCTGTGCGACCAATTGCACCAAAACGCTTTCACCAACCTGAGCGGATCGGATACCTCCGATGCCATCCTCTCGGCAATGCCCGAAGGCATCCTGGCCTTTTCCTCAGAACTAAAACTCCAGTTTGCCAACCGCGCGGCAGTCCAACTGCTAAACCTCGGTACCCGAATCCAAGACAACATCCCACTGATCGAACTTATAAGACAACCCAAACTCCTCGAATTGGTACAAGACGTCCAGTCTCGCAAACAATCGCTCGACTGCGAACTCGATGCGACGGATGCAGCCGATCAATCGGTCTGGCTTAGAATCCGGGGTTACTGCATCAGCGCCGACACCAAACCAGTCGCCACCCGCTCGAGTCCCTTACGGAAAAAAAACGAATCCTCAGAAACCGTCTCCCCACCAACGGCTACGGTCTTGCTGGTCATCAGCGACGAAACAAGAGTCAAACAACTAGAGAACTATCGCAAGGACTTCACCGCAAACGTATCGCACGAACTCAAAACCCCACTCTCGGCAATCAAAGCCTATGCCGAAACACTCCTTATGGGCGCACTAGACGATCCCGATGCGCGATACCGCTTCGTGACAAGCATCGGAGAACAAGCCAACAAACTAGAACAATTGATCCGAGGTGTGATGCAACTGAGCCGTATCCAGTCCATGCCCGAAAAACTCTCCCTGAACCCCCTAACACTAGCCGAACTCGTCGGCTCGGTCGTACGCGAACATCAAACCGTCGCCGAGGCTAACCAAATCACCATCGATAACCAAATTGCAAACACGCCCGATCGCCCCAATTGGATCGTTCTTGCCGAATTCGATGCCCTTCGCACCATCCTAGGAAACCTCCTGAGCAACGCGATTCGCTACTCGAAATGCGGAGGACAAGTCACCCTCAAGGCCGAATCGAACAACGATCGAATCGAACTGCTTGTGATCGACCAAGGTATCGGAATTCCTGCTCAAGATCTCGAGCGTATCTTCGAACGGTTTTACACCGTCGACAAAGCCCGTTCGCGGGAATCTGGGGGGACTGGCCTGGGACTAGCCATCGTCAAACACCTGACAATCGCCATCGGTGGAAACATCCAAGTCCAAAGCGAATTGGGCGTCGGAACCACCTTTCGGCTTTCTCTCCAACGCCCAATCTCTGCTCCACTCTAAACGCTTAAAGTATCCAGCCTAACGGCGCAAGCCGCGTCGGCGATTGCGATCCTCAAGAACGTCCAACCAATCCGAGGCACTGAGCGAATCAGGTGAACCTCCCGAAAAGAATCGGTTCGCTCCGGTCCCGTCATCGTCTAGTATCGTTCCTATACCTTGCGAATCGGAAATCACCGCCCCGAGGGGACTCGATAGATTCACGAAAAAGGTCTCGTTGGCTTCCACCGTCGTGTCGTTGCGAACTTTCACCGAAACTGTTTTGGTGGTTTGACCAGGTGAAAAACTCAAAGTCCCGCTGATGGCCGTGTAATCGGCGGACTTACCGGCCCTCGCCGTCCCGTTGGCGGTCGAAAAGCGCACCGAAACACTCGAGGTGCTAGGAGCATTGAGGCTCACGGTGAAGACAAACGTTCCTGCACTCTCTGCGGCGCTGACATCGTTGATCGACAGTTGTACCGAATCGTCGTTGGTAATCGTACCGGTCGCCCGACCCGTCAAAAGTTGCACCGATCCGTTGCTCGGGCTCGCTAGATCCACGAAGAACGTCTCGTGGGCTTCGATCGCCGTATCTCCAGCGATCTCGACGCTGATCGTCTTGCTGGTCTCCCCCGGCTCAAAAGAGAGCGAACTCGAAACTGCCGTGTAATCCGATCCGGCAAGAGCCGTACCATTGCTCGTCGTATAGCCAACGCTGAAAGCCTCGGTGGCCGGTGCGCTTAGACTTACTACGAACGACAGCAAGCTCGTACCGCTGTTCCCCTCAAGCCTACTTGCATTGGCTATGGATAACTTGGGAACCGGTTGGTAGTTGATCGCATCGAGGACACTCAAACGCCCTCCAGTGACCGTTTTCCCAGCCAAGCTCGTTGTAGGTACAGCGCTCGACAAGATCGCATCCCGAATGCTCGCCGCCGAAGCACCAGGCTTGGCCGCCGCAAGGACAGCCACCGCACCCGTCACATGCGGTGTCGCCATCGAAGTTCCGCTATAAGTCCCATAAGTGTTGCCAGGTAGCGTCGAGAGAATACTCGACCCCGGTGCTCCGATGTCGACTTGCGTAGCTCCATAGTTCGAGAAACTCGACAGACCACCCGTCGAGGTCGTCGAAGCCACGGCTATGACCGATTCATAGCTCGCCGCCGGAGTCCCACTGACACCGATCAACGTGGAGTAATTCGACGGGTAGTTCGCTGAAGCATCGTTATTCAAACTGCTGTTACCAGCTGCGGCCACGAACAAGATCCCCGCGTTGGCCGCTCGGATGATCGCCGCATGCAGTGCCGTCGAATAACCTCCACCTCCCCACGAATTGTTCATCGCGACAATGTTGACTCCCTGATTGACCTTCAAGGCCGTCAAATAATCGATCGCTTGAATCGCCGCTGTGATGCTTCCGCCGGTCGGCCCTAGGAACTTTGCCGAGATCATCTTGACATCCCAACTCACCCCGGCCACACCAATGCCATTGCCTCCCACAGCACCGATCGTTCCGGCGACGTGAGTCCCGTGCGTGTCCCCACTGCCACCATCGTAAACCGTCTTATCGTTGTTGAAAAAGTCCCAACCGTTGACGTCATCGATCCGACCGTTGCCGTCGTTATCGACTCCATCGTTGGCCACCTCCCCTGGATTGACCCAGATGTTCTGCTGCAAGTCCGGGTGGTTCACATCGACCCCCTCGTCGATCACCGCCACGACCACTTGGCTCGATCCGATATACCCATTACCCCAAGCCTCCTCGGCTCCAGAGCCAAAGGTGTTAGTCGTTCCCGAACCGCCAAAGGCTGTCGGAGAGTCGTTGCTATAAGTACCCCAAAGCTGGCCACTGGCGTAAAAAGGATCATTGCTGACCGCAGCCTTCTTCAAAATCCAGTTCGGCTCGGCGCTCAAGACGCCTGGCAACTTCTGATACTCCTGAGCCATCGCCATGACGTCTTTGCCCGCCGGAACTCGCAGCCGCGCTACCATCGCTGAATCGCGGCCCACCGGATCGATCTCCTGAAGAACTTCGACCCCACGCTGATGGTTCGTCGCCATAAGCCCAGGAGCCAAACCCGCTTCGTACTGAATGACCAACTCACCGGCCATGAAATCCGCCGCCATCAAACTGCGGATCTCCAAATTCTCCATCACGAGCCGTCGGAAGGAACTTTTCACAATCTTGATTCGTCTCATCTTGGGATACTCCAGTCTCATTTTCTAACTAGACACTCATGTGTCTTTGGGTAGGGGGAACGACCTTACCGCTCGCAGGATCTTCAGTTCGTAAGCTCCTTGAGCCAATACGCGCAAAAGTCGTCCAACGCAGTTCAAATCGATGACGGCATTTTAAGCAAATGCCATGCCACCTGATAGACACGTGGTGGATAAGTCCAGCCAATGCAAGCCACCGGCTGGGTTAGGTAGCCGTCTGTCAGATCGCGCAAGCTTCGGCGATCGCATCGCACACGATGTCCATCGAGGTACTGCTCAAACCGGCCACATTGATCCGGCCTGTGCCGACAATGTAAATCCCTTTTTCCTTCTTGAGCCAATCGGCTTGCATGGGATTCAAGCCCGTATAAGAAAACATCCCCTTTTGAGCCGCCAAAAACCCAAAGTCCTTGCCCCGCGATTCCATCCCCTGAATCAAAGCACTTCGCATCGTATGGATCCGACTCCGCATCTGATCGACCTCCGTGCGCCATCGCGCCGATAACTCCGAGTCCGATAAGACCTTCGCGACGATCGCCTCGCCATGCCTAGGCGGATTGCTGTAATTGCATCGGATCGCCAATCGCATCTGACTGAGCACCGACTCGGTCGACTTGGCCGATTCGCTGATCATCATCAACGCTCCGACTCGCTCGGAATACAACCCAAAATTCTTGGAGAACGATGCGCATACCACCAACTCCGGGTGGTCTTCCAGAAGAATCGACAAAGGCTTGGTATCCTCGATCAAACCATCTCCAAAACCTTGATAAGCAAAATCTAGGAACGGCAACATCCGCTTCTTGGCCAATAGCTCCGAGATCTGCTTCCACTCCTGATGCGTTGGGTCAATCCCCGTAGGATTGTGGCAACAGGCATGCAGGCAAACAATGTCACCTGCCCGACCATCCTGCTGGATCTGGCCAAGCATCCCTTCGAAGTCCAATCCGGTTTTGGCTGCATTGAGGTAACAGTAACTGTGCGTCTCAAATCCCGCCGCTTGGAACACCGCTGCATGGTTTGCCCAAGTAGGATTGCTGATCCAAAAGCGTCCGTGAGGGGCGACACTCGCTAAGGTATCTGCTCCGGCCCGTAACGCTCCGGTTCCCCCTGGGGTATGGGCCGTCGCCACCCGCCCAAACTCGAAACCTTCCCCCAACACCAATCGATTCACTTGATCGATGTAGTCTTTGCCACCCTCGATCGGCAAATAACCCTTGCTCTTTTGCTCCTGGAATATCTTCCCTTCGGCTAACTTGACGCTCTCTAAAATCGGAGTGCGTCCAGCGTCGTCCTTGTAGACCCCCACGGTCAAATTCAGCTTCCCACTGCGTGGGTCTTTTTCAAAGGCTGAATTCAAACCGAGAATCGCATCGGGTGGCGCCAACGAAAAATGCTCAAACATCATTCCTACCCAGGAGAGGGTTCCAAAACGAAACGAAACCAAAAAACACCGCAAACGCCCCTACGAGCACTCGCCCTGACTGAAAGTAACCCAAAATCCACTTTTTCGGGAGGTCAGAATACCCCTTTTGCAAACTCCCAGTTCCCATTTTCCGACGCAACCGTCGGCTCTCCCGGGCCTGGCTCACCCGGGGGCACTAGCACTTTGGACTCCACCAAAAAACGCAACGCGGTTTGGATGTCAAAATCGATAGGACCGAGCCCCAACTCAGCCAACAACTCCTCACATGCCCGATCGAGCGTATCGACCGACTCGAGCGACCGCATGGGCATCCCCCGATTCTGCCGAGTCCTGAGCACCACGATCAAAACCATCGCCTGACTGAGCCACTGCTGCTCGGCTTCGTCCTTGAGCCTAAGCAATACTCCTTTGTTGTTCGACAACGTCTGGAAATACAGACTCTGGGCCACATTGAGCAACTGCCGATTCCGAGCATGGCGATACGAGAAAAACAACTTCACCGAATACAACACTCCAGCGATCGCAATCGCGATGTACATCCAAATCGCTCGGAAGATCTCGACGGCTCCGAGCAGGGCCAAGAGCCACATGCTGCGCATCAACCGTGTGACGGTCATCGAAAATCCCCACAACGTCGGGATACCGATCTTCCCCTGATCGAGCCATGATATCTTCACCGAGCCTGGCAAGAGCATGTCGACATCCGCATGCGGTATGTTCTTGAACATCCTCAAATGCAATTGCCCATTGCCCTCAGATCGTTCAAAGATCACTACCAGTTGCCGATAAATCGGCACCGACGAATCGACCTTGCGAAACAATCGATACCATCGCCTCGCTTGACGTACCCCTACACCATCACCTCGCGCATAGACCCGCAAGCGTTTGTAGTCGGAAAAACGAATCCTCAGCTTGGCTCCCCAGGCCGTCGCAGTCCGTAACGCTTGATAGATCTCACTGGGGGTCAAACGCCGATAATTCGCATGCTCGAGCAGCTCCTGGCTCGATTCGACCAACTCCTTGATCGACACGTGAGACGATAACCCAGGCAACCTAGATCCAAAAGAACTTTCAAGCTCTTCTCGATCCGGATCGACAAAGGTGTAGCCCTCGATCAACCCCCCAAAGCGATCGTGTACTCGCTGATGGATCAGCTTCGCTAAATGCTCTTTGCACCTGTGTAAGAACTCACAAGCCTCTTGATCGGCTCCCTCCCAACGCTCCAATGCAAATTGAAACTCGTTGGGATGGACCGGGATGTAAGACTCCAGTTCAACTGGCATCAATGTGCAAACTGCGCTTGCGTCGCTCTTTGCGCCGGACATCATCGATCATCCCACTGACTCGCTCGACCTGATCGATCCCAGCCAAAACCAAACTCGGGTGCGATCGATCCTTGCTCTGCAACTGAATCTTCCCGACCCCCAATGTCCGTTGAATGATCCCTTGTACATAGGACACATCGTCGATGTCGATCACATCGATCCGATCGACCGTGCGAACCAAGATCCCTCGCGAGTGGATGAACCGCTGGGTCGTCAGCTCATAATGAACACTCAATCGTCGGTACAAAAAAGTCGCTATGCCCAAAAACCATGTCCCGATAAGTACCCCAAGGACTATCCACCAAAGATTCGTTTCAATGGGCGGGATAATCTTCAATATCGGCAAGACGATCATCGCAGCGATGACCGCTAAGCTCACCGCAGCCAAAATCAACCAAGTCCCATACATGGCTTTCGCCGAATACCCCCCCTCCCATAGCCTATTCTCAGGCTCCTGGGACAACCCTACTCTTGGTTGAAATTCCGATTGCAGCGAATTGGGGTCTCCGGAAGATTCGTTTGGCTGAGATTGGCTCATGGATCGACGGCTCTACAGTAAGTAACTCGGTCATGTGAAAAAACTCACACGCTCCTGGGCACAAATTCAGTGGCCACCGGGCGCAGAATCCCCCATAATCATAACACAAATTCTACCGAGACTAGGCTCGACCCGCAGACTTGACGGGCAACTCGGCCTACCGCTTGCATTCCCGCGATCAATGCTCGCGAGCCATCTTGAGAAACAACTCGTAACGGGCCTTCATCTCCACGAGGCTATCCCCCCCAAACTTATCGACCAAAGCCGTGGCGATCTCAAAAGCCACCACATGCTCGACGATGATCGCTGCGGCGGAAATCGCACACACGTCGCTCCGCTCGTAGTTCGCTCGGTGGGGCTGCTTGTCCTCCATCCGAATCGAATCGAGTGGCTTACGCAACGTGCTGATCGGCTTTTTGGCCGCCCTGAGAACCAAAGCCTGCCCGTTGGTCATGCCACCCTCGAGCCCCCCGGCGTTGTTCGTCGGTCGCACATATCCCAAATGGGGCAAATGCGCAAGACTAGGGTCGTGATGGATCGGGTCGTGCACCTGCGAGCCTCGCTTGCGAGCTGCTTCAAATCCCATTCCTATCTCTACACCCTTGATCGCCTGAACGGCCATGACCGCCTGTGCTAACCTTCCATCCAACTTGCGATCCCACTGGGCATGGGTTCCAAGCCCAAATGGCAATCCCTCGACCCGCACCTCGACGACTCCCCCAAGTGTGTCCCCCTCCTGAGCCATCTGATCGATGTAAGCCTCCGCATCCGGATCGCTCTGAGGCCGAACCGAATAGATCGAACTCTGATCCCGAAGTGCCCGCAGCTCCCCTACCGATAACCCCTCGGTTCCCTGGGTCCCTAGCTGCATCTGACCAAGCTCGACGACATAGCTGACCGTCTGAATCCCAAACTCCCGCAGCAGTAACCTAGCCAACGCACCGGCCGCCACCCTCGCTGCGGTCTCTCGCGCACTGGATCGCTCCAGCACTCCTCGGATCGAACCGAGGTACTTGATCGCTCCCGTCAAATCCGCATGACCGGGCCGAGGCCGCTCTAGCTCCTTGAGACGCTCGAGCTTGTAGTCATTGTTGACGATCTGCAGCGCTATGGGAGATCCCAACGTTACCGATTGCCATACCCCCGAGAGAATATTGACCGTGTCCTGCTCGAGCTTCTGTCGCCCACCCCGACCGTAACCACCCTGCCGCAATCGCAACTCGTGATTGATGAACGACTCGTCAATCGTCAATCCCGCCGGAAATCCATCCACCAACGCCAAGAGCGATTTACCGTGCGACTCGCCCGCCGTCGAATACTTAAGCATTAGCGTGTGACTCCCCCTTCGAGCCAGCGATCAAAACATACAAACTCGGTACGACAAACAAGGTAAAGAGTGTACCGATGGCCATCCCTGCAACCAAAACAATCCCGATGCTATTTCGAGCTTCAGCACCCGGACCGGTCACAAAAACCAAAGGCAAATGGCCAAAAACTGTCGCTGCACTGGTCATCAATACGGGTCGCAACCGAGTCTTCGATGCCTCGATCACCGCGTTCCACTTGCTCAAACCCTGTTCCTGAAGATGGTTGGCAAACTCGACAATCAAAATCCCATTCTTGGCAACCAAACCCACCAGCGTGATCAATCCGACCTGCGAGTAAATATTCACCGTCGTGAGCCCCAAAAACGTCAAAAGCAATGCTCCCGATATCGCCAAGGGCACCGATCCGAAAAGGACAATCAATGGATCGCGAAACGACTGGAACTGTGCTGCTAAGACCAAATAAATCAACGCCAAGGCTATCCCTAGCGTCACGGTCAGAGACGAACCCTCTTTGCGGATCTGACGCGATTCCCCCGCGTAGTCCATCGTGGCTGTCGGTCCGACTACCTCCTGCACAATCTGCTCGATCTTGCGCAAACCCGCCTCCTTGGTCAGTCCCGGAACCCCCGGTATCACCGCCGCTTGGATCTGAATCGCACTTTGCTGCTGAAATCGACTCAGTACCCTCGGTGCCGTCTTGGGCAGGATCGTCGCAAAAGTCGATACGGGTATCAACTGCCCCGAAGGTGTGCGAATCTTCAAGTCCATCAAAGACGAAGCCGACTGGCGATCTTCCTCGGCCAACTGCGGAATGACCTGATACGACCGATTGAAGTAATTGAAACGGTTGACATAGCCCCCTCCGAGCAATACCCCTAGCTCCCCGGCTATCGATGCCAAGTCGAGCTTCAAGTCGGCTACCTTCTCCCGATCGACCACCACCTGAGCTTGCGGCAAGTCCACTTTCAAGTCGGTATCGACGAATAAAAATAAACCGCTCGCGTTGGCCTCCGAAAGAATCTGCTCGGAGAGCAAAGTCAACTGCTCGACGGGTAGATCGCTCTTGAGAATCAACTCGACGTCAAAACTCCCAGCTCCCGGTAGGGGTGGGACAAGCACCGGAAAAGGCTGTAGCCCAGGTATCTGCGAGGCGATTCCAAACGCTTGCGGTACCATCGCTGCGGTACTCCTCAAGTGCTTCTGCTCGCGCTCGTGCCAACTCTTGGTGATGATCCCGCCAAATCCCGAATTCGATCCGACCAACGCCCACATGTAATCGGTCTCTGGCATGACCGCAAATTTATCAGCCAACACCTTGGCCCATCCGACCGAACTTTTCAACGAGGAATCCGGCGATGCCTTGAGCATCACCGCAATGGCTCCCTGGTCCTCAACCGGCGCAAGCTCCTTGGAACTCAGGATGTAAAAAGGTACAGCGGCACCCGCCAACAACAACGTCGCAAAGGCGATCGACCAGCGGACTACCAAGGCCCCCTCGAGCATTCGGCCATAGAGACTCTGCACCCCATCGAATACCCGATTGACCCCACGCGTCAAAATCCCCTCTTTACCGCTGGCCGAAAGCATCTGGGCACTCATGATCGGAGATAAAGTCACGGCCACGACTCCCGATAACAAAACCGCCGCTGCAAGCGTGAAGGCAAACTCCCTAAAGAGCATCCCAGTCAATCCCCCCTGGAAACCGATCGGTGCATAGACCACCGCCAAGGTGATGGTCATCGCGATGATCGGACCGAACAGTTCCCTGGCTCCTAAAAGCGCCGCGTCGATTTTTGTCATCCCCTCGCGAATGTGACGCTGCACATTCTCAACCACCACAATCGCATCGTCGACGACCAATCCCACCGACAGCACGATCGCCAAAAGCGTCAAGAGATTCAACGAGAATCCCATCAAGTACATCAAGATCGTCGCGCCGATGAGCGATACGGGCATCGCGATCAACGGGACAATCGCCGTGCGTATCGAGCCCATAAACAGAAACACCACGACCCCCACGATCGCGATGGTCTCCAAGAGGGTCTTGGATATCTCCGACAACGCATCTCGCATGAACCGCGTGGCATCATAAGCCAGATTCATTTCCATGTGCGCAGGTAGCGTCGGCTTGAGCTTGGCCATCGCTTCGTTGAGTCGGTCCGCTACCTCGATCTCGTTGGTGCCTGGCAATGGCCATACCGAGACATACACGGCTTCCTTGCCTCGGTACATGGCAACCATTCCGGCCTCTTCAGAACCGAACTCGACCGTAGCGACATCCCCCAATCGAATCACCGCTCCGTCTTTTTGCAGGACAATCAACTCCCTGAACTCGTCGACGGTCTTCAAATCGGTGTCCGTAAGCAAATCGACCTGCACCGAGTCGTTCTTGACCCTCCCGATGGCCGCCAGATAGTTGTTCCGCCGCAAGGCTCCGAACACATCACCCGGCGTCAGGTTCATCTCCGAAAGCCTGTTGGGCGAAATCCATATCCGCATCGCAGGAGTCCGTCCTCCCTCAACGCCGACACGCTGGACCCCCGATATGGTCGTCAACTGCGGCTGGATCGTCCGCGTCAGGTAATCGGTAAGCTGGGGAACATCCCACTGACTCGACGTGAAACTCAAGTAAAAAGACGCATAAGGTCGATCCGCACGCTGGATTTCTACTACGCTAGGTTCGGCCTCGGCTGGCAACTCACGTCGCACCTGCTGCAACCGCGTATTGACCTCCGCGAGCCCCTGGGTCGCATTGTGGTTGAGCTTAAGTCGAATCGTGATCTGACTCGATCCGGCAACACTCTTGGACTCGATGTAATCGACCCCTCCGATCGAAGAAACCGCCTTCTCGATCGGTGTGGTCAAAAACCCGCGAATCGTCTCGGCGCTGGCGCCGATGTAAACCGTCGTGATGACGATCGAGGTGCTTTCAAGCTTAGGGAACTGCTGTACCGGCAACGATTGCACCGCTCGCATCCCCAAAAGCACAATCATCAAGTTCACGACGATCGCAAGTACAGGGTAGCGAATAAAGATATCGGTGATGGATTTCATCGTGGTGCCTGAGGCCTGTTCCATATTAAGGTGCTGCCTTCGTCAATTCCGATGGGACGACCCAGGTCCCATCATATATTTTGAAGGATCCATCAGCGATGATTTGCTCGTTGGGTTCGAGTCCTTGACGAATCGACACGTCGTTTCCAACGGTCGAACCGACCAAGACCTCGCGCCGTTTTGCTATCCATTTTGATGTGTCGGTCGGATCGACCTGCGCCACAAAGCAAAACGCTCCAGTAGGGTTAGAACGAAGGGCCGAAGAAGGGATCAGCAAGGTCGTTTGCGCCTCGCCGAATTGAGCCACTACCTTCACTGAATCGTTGACCTGGAGAGTCGATGGAGGCGACATCACTTTGGCTCGAGCACCGAGCGACCTCGATACCCGATCTGCTTGAGAGTCGACCGCGATGACTTGTGCCTCTAAGTTCTGCCCCAGATGCTCCAAGGCGACCTGATCGCCGACCTGAAGGTAATCGGCCACTTGCTGAGGCATCATAAAGTCAACGTAGACGAACTCATCGATCCCCTGAAGCATCGTGATCAATGAGCCCTCGGATAAATACTGACGGGGTTGAATATCAAATACCCCAGCTCGCGCTTCAAACGGCGCAACCAAAACCTTGCGGCCGATCACCGCTTCGATCCTGGCGACTTCCGCTCGGGCCTGAGCAAGCTGAGCCTCGGTCTGATCCAAATCCAATTCGCTCAAGGCCTGGACCTCCATCGCTTGCTTGATCCTGCGATAGGTCGAATCGGCTATGCGCTCTGCCGCCCGAGCGCTTGCAAGCATCGCTTTCTCTACGCTCGTATCGAGCTCCAACAAAACCTGCCCAGGCTTGACAATGTCGCCCGACTGGAAATGAATCGATTCGACCGTGCCGACCGTCTCGGTCTTGAGCTGCAACATTCGCGGCGCAACGACGGTCCCAACAAGCGTTGCGTTCGATCGAAGCTTCGTAGACTGTGGCTTGGCGAAAACCACCGGTGTCGGACGCGCCTCCTGAGGAGCAGCTACCGTCGCCAAAACCCGGTACTTCAAAAAATACACGCCGAACGCCAAGGCCACGACGCTCAAAAGTACCGTCAGCGATCCTAGGAATGTTTTCATGCAGTTGATCAGGCCGGATTCAGGAGGGAAGACTCAAGGAACGAGCAATCCACTCAGATTACACCGTTTTGCCCAATAACCAAAGGTCTTTTGAAATTCGCCCCCCGAGCAGCAAGGTGATAGTTCGCACCATTGGAGGGTGCTTAGCGGTAGGGTGAAATCCAGAGGGAAATCGGCATTTGCAATGAATTCGCGGGGCAAAACGAAATCCATTGTACTCTCAGGTCCAAGGAGTCTATAATAACTTCCGTCGTGGATTCACCCACGGTTTCTCTTCCAAACATCCCACCAATACCCCGAACCCTGATTCGCGAAGCCTACGCGTCGCATCGCTTGAGGCGCGCACTCCAGGCCCCCACTGCTGGACTTGCAACAGCGGGTTCTCCCAAAACATGACTGATGAAGATCGTGGTCGCTTCCGACCCAATCGAAACAATAACAACGAAGTCCTTTCGATTGCCGAGGAGATCCTACGCGAGAAATCGGGGATCACCCCACCGAGCGAGCGCAGGCCCATTCTCGATTTCTCCACACTCCAGGAGATGGATAACGAGCAACTCGGCCAGCTCGGCAAACTCGAGGAAATCCCCCAATGGGAAGAACTATCTCGCCCTGAACGGATCTTCCAAATCCTCCGCGCACGGATGCAATCCTCAGGAATCATGCTCGGAGAAGGCACCCTCGAGATCCTCTCCGATGGGTTTGGATTCCTAAGGTCCGCAGCTCACCACTACGTCGCATGCCCAGACGATATCTACGTGTCCCCGTCTCAAATCCGACGATTCGGACTGACGACAGGAATGATCATCTCGGGCCAAATACGGCCCCCAAAAGAAAACGAAAGGTACTTCGCACTCCTGCGGGTCGAAGCGATCAACCATCGAAACCCCAACGAAGTCCGATCGCGGAAATCCTTCGACCTTCTGACCCCACTACACCCGACCCAGCGAATCATCATGGAGACCGATCCCTCGGAATTGGCCACCCGCGTGATCGATTTGGTGACTCCACTAGGTTTCGGCCAACGAGGCCTAATCGTCTCGCCTCCAAGGGCAGGCAAGACGATACTGATGCAAAAAATGGCGCGAGCCGCTCTTGCCAATTATCCGAATGCTTACGTCATGATGCTGCTGATCGATGAGCGCCCTGAAGAGGTCACCGATATGCAACGCGAAGTTCGTGGACCAAAGTGTGAAGTCATCAGCAGCACCTTCGACGAACCAGCTTCAAGGCACATCCAAGTCAGCCAAATGGTCCTCGAAAAAGCCAAACGGATGGTCGAAGACGGCATCGATGTGATTGTCTTTCTCGATTCGATCACTCGGCTTGCCCGAGCCTGGAACGGCGAATGCATCCAATCCGGAAAAACGCTCACTGGGGGACTCGATGCCAACGCCATGCAAAAGCCAAAAGCCTTCTTCGGAGCCGCCAGGAAGGTTGAAGAAGGCGGATCGCTGACGATCATCGCCACCGCTTTGGTAGGGACCGGAAGCCGCATGGACGAAGTCATCTTCGAAGAGTTCAAAGGGACCGGAAACATGGAAATCGTCTTGGATCGAGCCCTAGTCGATCGGAGAATATGGCCAGCGGTCGATATCTACCAAAGCGGCACAAGGCGAGAAGAAGCTCTTTTGGATCCAATCGAATACCAAAAGATCGTGCTCATGCGCAAAGCCCTTGCCGGCCTGAGTGCTTCGGACGCGATGGAGCAACTGGTCAATCGACTCCAGAAAACCCGCAATAATCCGGAGTTTCTCCTAGGACTAAAAGCGTAGTCGGTTCGTTCGAATAACCTTCCGCTCGCTCGACGCAACCCATGGCGCTTCGCATATCGAGTCTCAATAATCCGCAGCTTAAGCGACTCAAAAGACTTCATCGGGTCGATCCGAATCAAGCTGAGTTTCTCATCGAAGGAACCCACTTGATCCGCGAGGCAATCCAAGCCGCATGGCCCCTGGCGGGCGTCTTCTACACCGAGCTTTGGGCCAAGGAGCATCGCGCGCTACTCGAGACCATGCCGGCTTACCTCGAACAATTCATCGTCGATCCTCAGTGGCTCAATCAAGCTGCAACCACCCAGCATCCCGATGGTGCCGTAGCGATCGGAAACCTGACCGGGCCCCAAGTAGAAATCTTCGGTACCGACGTGGCCAACGACCTAGCCGGATCGAGTTTGATTTTGGCGACCGACGGCATCCAGGATCCAGGCAATGCTGGAACACTGCTTCGATCCGTCGCTGCCCTAGGCGGCAACCGCTTGTTCTTAAGCCCCGATTCGGTCAGTCCTGTCCATCCGAAATTCCTCCGCAGTACGGCTGGTCAGTGGTTTCGATTGCCGCCCAAAGTTGCGAGCATCGTGGATTTGGCCACTGAGGCCAAACAGGTAGGAGTCCAAATCGTCGTCGCCCAAATGGATGGCGAGCCGATCTGGAATATGGATTTCACCAAGCCGACGATGTTCATCGTAGGCAGTGAGGGCCAAGGGATCCGTGAGAGCACCCAAGAATTCGCGGACTCGATTTGTTCGGTACCGATGGCCATGGGAGTTGAGTCATTAAACGCCTCAGTTGCAGGGACGATCCTCTTGTACGAAGCGGCTCGCCAACGATCCGCCTCCCGTTGAGTTTGCCGCCCTTTTGCCGAATAAGCCTCCCGTCGGGCTTGCCCGGCG